>NZ_JAWOWE010000003.1:0-546290 GCF_033340275.1 Vibrio sp. 1402 | reverse complement strand
GCCGCCAGCGTTCAATCTGAGCCATGATCAAACTCTTCAATTTAAGATTTTGTTCGGCTCAATGAATACTGAACATTCCTTTCGCTAATAAATAGCAGAAGTAATGTTTGAATTGACTGTGCTGAATCTTTCGATTCAATGGTCACTTCGTATCATTGAAACCTAATTTGAAGCCTAAGCTTCTAATTGGATTATCATCAACGAGTGCCCACACAGATTGATAGGTCTATATTTTTAAAGAGCACACTTCGAAGTTCTCTTCAAAGTGGACGGCTATTTTAGCTAGATAACTTATCGTGTCAAACACTTTTTTAAGTTATTTATCTGCGAGTTAATTTTAACTCACTAACCGTAGTTGTTTAGGTTCCGCTTCACTTGCTTTCCCGTGACAACGGAGGCGCATTATAGGGAGTTCATTAAAGAACACAAGTGCATTTTTTAAAAAAACTCACCTTTTTAGTTTATTCGTATAGAAAACAGACAAAAGACTATAAAAAACTATAGAAAAGGGGCCAAACGGCCCCTTTAGTGTGATTTTTATCTCAATTTTACTGTATCCATACAATTATTGATGAGCACAAATTTGGTCATTAGTAACAATTAGCTGCACTGTCTTGTCTGGAACGATTTCACCAGAAAGAATTGATTTGGCTAACGGGTTCTCGACATTCTGCTGAATTGCACGTTTTAAAGGACGCGCACCATACACAGGATCGAAACCAACTTGAGCGATCAAGTCGAGTGCTTTGTCGGAAACTTCTAGTTGATAGCCTTTCTCCTCTAGTCGTTTCGCCAAACGTTCCAATTGAATAGAAGCAATGGACTTAATGTGCTCTTGACCAAGTGGATGGAACACCACGATTTCGTCAACACGGTTCAAGAACTCTGGGCGGAAGTGTTTGCTAACCACATCCATCACTTCACTCTTGATACCTTGATAGTCTAATGTTGCGAAATTCTCTTGGATACGAGATGAACCCAAGTTAGATGTCATGATCACAACCGTATTACGGAAGTCAACAGTACGACCTTGACCATCCGTTAAACGCCCATCATCGAGAACTTGCAGCAGAATGTTAAATACATCCGGATGCGCTTTCTCTACTTCGTCTAACAAAATTACCGAATACGGCTTGCGACGAACCGCTTCAGTTAAGTAACCACCCTCTTCATATCCGACATAGCCTGGAGGAGCACCAACCAACCTTGCCACTGAGTGTTTCTCCATGAACTCAGACATATCGATACGGACCATCGCATCTTCACTGTCGAACATAAAGCTCGCAAGTGTCTTACAAAGCTCTGTTTTGCCCACACCAGTTGGACCTAAAAATAAGAAGGAGCCAATTGGTCGGTTTGGATCAGAAAGCCCAGCTCGACTACGACGAATGGCATTCGATACAACAGAGACCGCTTCGCTTTGCCCTACCACACGATTATGCAGCACGTCTTCCATACGAAGTAGTTTCTCTTTTTCCGCTTCTAGCATCTTGGATACCGGAATGCCGGTTTGCTTAGAAAGTACTTCTGCAATCTCGTTGTCGGTTACTTTATTACGCAATAGCGTCATTTCCTGCATTTCAGCTTGGGTTGCAAGATCTAACTGCTTCTCAAGTTCAGGAATACGACCATATTGAAGCTCCGACATACGGTTTAGATCGCCAGCACGGCGAGCAAACTCCATGTCCATACGAGCTTGTTCAAGCTCAGACTTAATATGTTGAGTGCCAGAAAGAGCTGCTTTTTCTGTATTCCAAACCTCTTCTAGTTCAGCGTACTCACGTTCTTTTTCATTGAGTTCTTCATTAAGCGCTTTCAAACGCTTTTCACTCGCTTCATCGTGCTCGTTACTTAGTGCTTGCTGCTCAATTTTGAGTTGGATGATTTTACGCTCAAGCTTATCCAAGGACTCCGGCTTAGAGTCAATTTGTAAACGAATGCTTGAAGCCGCTTCGTCGATTAAGTCGATCGCTTTATCCGGCAACTGACGGTCGGAGACATAGCGATGTGACAAGCTCGCCGCAGCAACAATCGCTGGGTCAGTAATTTCGACGTGATGATGAAGCTCATAACGCTCCTTCAAGCCACGTAAAATCGCCACGGTATCCTCAACGGTCGGCTCATCCACCAGCACTTTTTGGAAACGACGTTCTAATGCTGCATCTTTTTCGATGTACTGACGATATTCATCCAATGTTGTTGCGCCAACACAGTGCAGCTCACCACGAGCTAATGCCGGTTTTAGCATGTTGCCCGCATCCATTGAGCCTTCACCTTTACCAGCACCGACCATAGTGTGTAGTTCATCAATGAAGAGGATGACGTTGCCTTCTTCTTTAGCAAGTTCATTCAATACTGATTTTAAACGCTCTTCAAATTCCCCACGGTATTTCGCGCCAGCAACCAGTGCGCCCATATCCAGTGATAGCACACGGCGACCACGCAGACCTTCAGGTACTTCATTGTTAACTATGCGCTGCGCTAAGCCTTCAACAATTGCTGTCTTACCTACGCCTGGTTCACCGATAATCACAGGGTTGTTTTTAGTACGACGCTGCAATACCTGGATAGTACGACGGATTTCATCATCACGGCCGATAACCGGATCCAATTTACCTTGCTCTGCACGTTCGGTAAGGTCTATGGTGAACTTTTCCAATGCTTGACGAAGCTCTTCTGCATTCGGATCATTGACCTTTTGACCACCTCTGATCTTTTCGATTGCCTGGCTGACTTTTTGCTCTGTTAAGCCGATCTCTTTGAGCAATTGCCCCAATGGTCCGCGATCTTCTAAAGCGGCAAGCAGGAAGACTTCAGACGAGATATAGGAGTCTTGACGCTTTTGCGCCACTTTGTCACACAGGTTAAACAATGTGCCCATCGAGCTAGAGAGCTGAACATCCCCACCGATGCCACTGACTTTTGGTAATCGATCTAACATTTCACTCAATTTAGAGCGTAAATGCGTTACGTCCACATCCAGCATAGTAAGCAATGGACGAATTGGACTGCCATTTTGATCAAGCAAAGCCACCATGAGGTGAACTGGCTCGATATATTGATGATCGCGCCCTAACGCTAGTGATTGAGCATCAGAGATAGCGATTTGAAACTTACTTGTGAATCGATCAAGACGCATATCTACCTTCCTAACCTCAACTAAAGGAAATTCTTTTGACAGTTAGAAAGATGGATACTCGGGTGGGGAATTTCAAGGGAGTGAATGAATAAAGATAGCTTTGCAAAAATAGTAGTATGCATCTTAGCACTTTGGTGCTTATAGCTAGTCTTCGATCCAAATAAAGGTTGCTTGTCGACCAGTCTTACCATCACGGCGATAAGAGTAAAAAGAGGCTTTATCTTGGTAAGTACAAAGTCCAGAATCAAACACTTGTGTCACACCAGCCCGGTTTAGACGTTGCGTTGCCAGCACCGACATGTCAGCAAACCATTTACCGTCGATATCGCGTGGAGCAAATGCTTGATTCGCCTGTGAATCAAAATCAACAAAAGCTTGCAGAACATCTTCACCCACTTCGAAGGCTTGAGGGCCAATGGCGGGGCCAAGCCACGCTATCACTTCACCAGAAAACAACGCTAACGCATTTTCGACAATGCCATTTGCTAAGCCGCGCCAACCTGCGTGAACAGCGGCTACTTGCGTACCTTGTGTATTAGTCAATAATACAGGTAAACAGTCGGCGGTCATCGCTGAACAAATAACATGGCTTGAAGAAGTAAATACACCATCCGCATCAAGCACCTGTGTTGTTGGTTCATTTGCTTGAGCCACAACGGTTGAATGCGTTTGGTTTAACCAGATTGGCGCATTTGGCATGCTTGCCTGTTGCGCCAACCAAGCTCGGTTCTTCTCTACTAAAGACAAATCATCCCCAACGTGAGCACCTAAATTTAGCCCTTGGTAAGGGCCTGTCGAAAATCCGCCTATGCGTGTTGAGGCGAAAGCTTTGACATTTTTAGGCGCTGGCCAATTCGGAATGATCGTCTTCATATTAGAATTCTTCCGGTAAGCCGTGCTCTTCTGTATCTTGACGAAGCGCTTCAGTCATCACAACCATGTCATCAGGCACTGGAGCATGAAACTCAAGAACTTCGCCCGTAATTGGGTGCTCAAAGCGCAGCATTACTGCGTGCAATGCTTGGCGATCGAAACCCCGGATCATTGCCGTTAGCTCTTCAGACGCACCTGTCGGGATGCGAGCACGTCCACCATATGCAATATCACCGAGCAACGGATGCTGAAGGTAAGACATGTGCACACGAATCTGGTGCGTACGACCCGTTTCTAGACGCAAGCGAATACGCGTGTGTTCGCGGAAGCGTTCAGCAACACGGTAGTGCGTTACTGCTGGTTTGCCCATTGGTGCTACCGCCATAAGCGTGCGCTTAGTAGAGTGACGACCAATCGGTTGATCCACTTTACCGCCCGCAGTCATACGACCAATAGCGATCGCTTCGTACTCACGAGTAATATTACGTTTTTGCAGTGCGCGAACCAGACGAGTTTGTGCAGGAACGGTTTTCGCCACCACCATCAAACCCGTTGTGTCTTTATCCAAACGGTGCACGATACCTGCACGAGGTACTTCTGCAATATCAGGGTAATGATGCAACAACGCATTAAGCACAGTGCCATCAGGCGTACCAGCGCCCGGATGAACCACAAAGTCACGAGGTTTGTTGATAACGATAATATCTTCATCTTCATAGACGATATCTAGCGGGATATCTTGCGCTTCCCAGCGTTCTTCATCTTCTAACTCGGCTTGCAATGTAATTTCCTCGCCACCCATTACTTTGGTACGAGGTTTAGTGACAACTTCACCATCAACTTGAACTTTCCCATCAAGCAGCCACTCTTTTAGGCGCGAGCGAGAGAAGTCCGCGAATAATTCGGCGATAGCTTGGTCTAAACGTTGACCTAACTGGCTATCTTTTACGGTATTTGTTAATACAATCTGCTGAGCCATATCGAACTTTTTTAAAAACTGTGAGACTAATGCTCACGACTGTGAAAAAATAGACTATTACGTCATTGTATCTGTTACTGGAAAGAAAGTAACGGCAGCTTAAGAAATATTTAGATTCAAGGAACAGACTCCTGATATGAAACGTCAGACTTTAACAGGCCTTTTAGCGGTATCCCTTCTGTTTGGATGTGCAAGCAAAGAAGAAATCGTTCCTGATGTGCCGCCTTCGGAACTGTATGCAGACGCACAGATTTCTCTTCAAAGTGGTAATTGGCTTTCTGCAATTGAGAAACTGGAAGCATTAGACTCACGTTACCCATTCGGTGCCTACTCTGAACAGGTGCAGCTTGACCTAATCTATGCGTACTACAAAAACGACGACCTTGCTTTGGGCTTGGCAACCATTTCTCGCTTTATGCGTTTAAACCCAACCCATGAAAAGATGGATTGGGTGCTGTACATGCGAGGTCTAAGCCACATGGCGCAAGATCGTAACTTTATGCATGATTTATTCAGCGTAGATCGAAGCGATCGCGATCCTGAACCGGTAAAAAAAGCGTTTGATGACTTCAAAAAACTACTTCAACGTTACCCGAATAGCCCATATGCAGAAGATTCACAAAAACGTATGGTCGCGCTGAAAAACCGTCTAGCGAACTATGATTTAGCGACTGCTGACTTCTACCTTCGCCGTGAAGCTTGGGTCGCTGCTATTAATCGCAGCCAAGAGCTACAAAAAGCGTATCCAGACACAGAAGCTGCACGTAAGTCACTGACTATCCAGCTAGAGGCCTACAAGCAACTTGGTTTGGAAGACGCCGTAGCAAGAACTGAAAAGCTTATAGAGCTCAACCCTGTGAAGTAATTGAACTTGCTTTAAACTGAACCGCCACCGTTTTTACCGTGGCGGTTTTTTATTACTCTCAATAGTGTATTCAGCCCTTTCTTGATGATCTTCCTAGCTCCACATATGCTTAAAGTTCTCCTCCCCCCTTTATAAAAAGGATGTGAACGTGACGATATCTAAGCTTTGCGCAGTTATGCTGCTCCTATTGTCTGCTTCCGTTTGCGCACTGCAAATCTCGCCGCTCAAACAGCCTCCTTATACCGGAGACCTCGATGTCATCAAGGAGAAGAATGTACTGCGCGTCTTAGTTTCTGCTGATTTAGGCTTTTACTACATTGAGGGCGGCACACCAAAAGGCATAGGCGCGGAATTGCTGGCGCATTTCGAAAAAGACCTTCGTAAACTCAAACCAAAGCTTAACGTACAAATTATTCCTGTTGCCCGCGACCAGCTACTGCCAGCCTTAGAAAACGGTTCAGGTGACTTAGTTGTCGCCAACCTGACTATTACCGACACGCGCAAACAGAAAGTGGAGTTCAGTTCACCCATCCTCACTGGTATTCAAGAGTGGGTAGTGACAAACAAAAGCACACCAGCGATGACGAAAATCGAACAATTGAGCGGCAAAGAGATTTGGGTGCGCGCCAGTTCTAGCTACTTTGAAAGCATTCAGACACTAAATAAGAAACTAAACAAAAAAGGCTTACCGCCTGTTATCGTGCACTTTATTGAAGAAACACTTCAAGATTATGAGCTGGTCGGAATGCTCAACAATGGTTACGTCAAAGCCATTGTTCTCGATAGCCATAAAGCCAAGCTTTGGCTGAAAGTGATGGATGATATTCGGGTTCACAAAAAAATCCCTATCCGCAAAAATGGCAAAATTGCTTGGGCAATGCGAGAAAATAGTCCCAAATTAAAAGCCGTCGTGAATAAGTTCATCCAGAAGTCTCGCTCTGGGACACTACTCGGTAACGTTATTTACGGTAAATACATCGATAACACGGGATGGTTGAACAGAGCTCTTAACCCTAAGAAAATTGCTCAACTAGAAAAACTCGCAGCGCTATTTTCACGCTATGGTGAGAAATACGATATCGACTATTTACTGATCGCTGCAATCGCTTACAAGGAATCAGGATTTAATAACGACCTAGTTGGAAGCCGAGGTGCCGTTGGCATAATGCAAGTCCTACCCAGCACCGCTCAAGATCCGAATATCAATATCAAAAATGTTCGACAATTAGAAAACAACATTCATGCTGGAGTGAAATACTTAGCTTTTTTGCGTAAGCAGTACTTCAGTGATCCTGATATTACTGCACAAAATAAACTCTACTTTACATTGGCGGCTTACAATGCGGGCCCCGGCAATGTAGAGCGTATTCGTAAGCGTGCAGCCCAACAAGGTTACGATCCTAATGTTTGGTTTAATAACGTGGAAGTCGTTATGCGGAAAAGTTTAAGCTCAACGGTTGGGTACGTCACAAGCATTAATCGCTACTACATAATATACAAACAACTAGAAAGTTTGGACCAAGTCAAAAGTCTAGAAAGGGTTTCACTAGCCCCAAAAGACCCCATTTTCATGATACCGCTACGAAAAGTCAGCCAAATGCCAGGCAGTAAAAAGCCGCTTGTACAGTAAGCGGCTTTTTAAATGGATTCATTGGAGAGACTCAGTGATCGTCATCACACCTTACGTGTAGTTAAATTTTAACCACCTCAAATATTAGGCCGTAAAACTTCCCTAAAAACGAGGCCGTTTTCAGCTAAGTACTCTATCCAATCTACGGATTTACTAACCGATAACAAGCAATTTCACGATAAATCTCAGAAGTTCTTGAGTGAGATCACATTCATTTTTCATCATAAAAAACCCGAGCAAAATAATGATCTGAATCACATTTTTTTATGCTTAAAGCGGTAATCTGAACTCAACCCATGAGGGATGCAACAGAGGAAAAACACTTATGACAATGAATATCACTGGCAAAAACATCGAAATCACCTCTGCAATCCGAGCTCATATTGAGAGCAAATTTAAAAAACTGGAGAAATGGCAAGTAGACCTAATTGGTTGCCAAGCAACTTTCAGTGAGGAACCAAACAAACAGAAGAAATTCGAAGCGGTTATCAAAGTTCCTAAAGGCCAGCTCATTGCCTCAGCAACTCACGAAGATCTTTACGCAGCTATCAACGAAGTGGAGCAAAAACTAGAACGACAATTGAACAAGCTGACCCACAAACCTGAAGCTCGACGTGCAAGTAAGCCTGAGCTAGTGGAAGAAGAAGAGTAAACTGAACAGATTGAGGAAATAGCGCCGAAAGGCGCTATTTTTTTGCTTGACGCTCTCCCCAGCCTTGCTTATTGTGTTTAAACACTCATAAATTAAGCACTATTTATGCATTTAACCTCACTGTTTATTTTTGACTTCTTTTTCCTCCCATAGTTGGAGGGGCGAACTCGTTTGTGAAAGAAAAGTCAAAAACAAACAGAAAGCCTCCCAAATCGGGAGGCTTTTTTATAAGGAAAGAATTGATGACTGACCAACCTATTTCCCTCGAAGAAATTCGTTTACGCTTGAATGAGTTGGATGACCAACTTCTCTGCTTATTGTCTGAGCGCCGTAAACTCAGCATTGAAGTAGCCAAAAGCAAAGTACAAACCTCAAAGCCTGTTCGCGACGCCGTCCGTGAACAGCAATTATTGGTCAAGCTGATTTCTAATGGCCAAGATAAATACGAACTTGACGCGCAGTACATCACCAAACTTTTCCATACCATCATTGAAGACTCAGTTCTGCTTCAACAAAGTTATCTGCAAAATCTCGTTAACCCACAGCAAAGCCGTAAGCCACTTGCTCGCGTCGCTTTTTTAGGAGCCAAAGGCTCTTATTCGCACTTGGCAAGTCGTGAATACTTCAGTCGTAAAAATACGGAGCTTATCGAGCTCAACTGCGAGCACTTTAAAGAAGTGACTCAAACGGTTGAATCTGGCCATGCTGATTATGGCGTTCTGCCAATCGAAAACACCAGCTCAGGCTCTATTAATGAAGTGTATGACTTACTACAACACACGACGCTTTACATCGTTGGAGAGCTAACTCAACCAATCGAACACTGCTTGGTTGCGAAAAAAGACATTCGTCTGGAAGATATTAAAACGCTGTATTCTCACCCTCAGCCACACCAACAGTGCAGTGAGTTTTTAAGCCGTATGAAAGGGGTAAAGCTGGAGTCCTGCGCGAGCACAGCAGATGCAATGCAGAAAGTCCAAGAGATGGATCGTGATGATGTAGCTGCAATTGGTAATGCATCAAGCGGTAAGCTATATGGCTTGCAAGCAATTCAAGGCAACATCGCAAACCAAACCGAAAATCATACTCGCTTTATCGTGGTTGCTCGTAAACCGGTTGAAGTTTCTACTCAGATTCCAGCAAAAACCACATTGATCATGTCGACCTCCCAAGAGGCAGGCTCATTGGTTGAAACACTATTAGTGCTGCAACGTTACGGCATCAATATGACCAAGCTAGAATCACGCCCAATTATGGGGAACCCGTGGGAGGAGATGTTCTACGTAGACTTGACATCACATCTTGCTTCGACAGAAATGCAACAGGCACTTGAAGAGCTAACAAAAATCACTAAGCACTTGAAAGTATTAGGCTGTTACCCGAGTGAGAACGTAAAGCCTACGCAAGTAAAATTGAGTTAATAGACACCAGTGAGTAAAAAGATCATGGCAACCCAAAAAGTCGTAATCGCATCGCTAAACCCAGCCAAAATTAATGCAGTTCAAAGTGCATTTCGTAATGCATTTCCGCATCAAGAGTTCAACTTCGTTGGCATCAGTGTACCGAGTGAGGTCGCAGATCAGCCCATGACGAATGAAGAAACTCATCGTGGTGCGCTAAACCGCGTTAAAAACGCAAAAGTAGAGATGCCAAACGCGGATTACTATGTCGGTCTCGAAGCGGGAATTGAAGCAAACGTGACGTTTGCTTGGATGGTGGTTGAATCAGAGACTCACCGCGGTGAATCTCGTTCTGCAAGCTTAATGTTGCCGCCAAAAGTCTTGGAAAAACTCAAGGATGCGAATGAATTGGGAGATGTAATGGACGAAGTGTTTGGTACTGATAACATCAAACAGAAAGGTGGCGCTATTAGCCTGCTAACCCAAAACCAGCTAACTCGAAGCTCGGTCTATCACCAAGCCTTGATTCTGGCTTTAATTCCATTCACAAACCCTGAGCACTTTCCTTCAAATTTATAACACTCAGCCTAGTCTCTAGATACGCAAAAAGGGCGGATATTTCCGCCCTTTGTAATATGTAATCTTAGTCACTTGTAACACCAAGGCCTAAAAGCAAATTGGATATACTGTCTACTTAGATACTGCAACTTGTTCTAACAAGACTTTCAACTTGTCTTTTTCTTCATCAGATTTCGACTTTAGTTCGTTAGAGCCACGAGTAATGGTGGCAATGCCCACACCAAGCATCTGACTGATCTGACGTTGAGATAATTCTCCTTTAAGAAGTTCGTTAATTATATTAACGCGTGATATTAATGACTCTCTCTCATCACGTGACATCAGCATAGTTAACAGCATGTCATCTTGCTGGGTGCCCATACTTGTTCGAATTAGCTCAATAATCTGTTGCCAGTCTTTGTACTCGGGTTCGTGCGACATCAAGTTACCTCACTCAATACTTGGTATTGATCTCATGTTGATTCAAGAACGCGCCATCGATACCCAAAAGATCACGATAGTATGTTTCAAACATCAAGATGTTTTGTACATAACCGCGCGTCTCTTTAAATGGAATTGCCTCAATAAAGGCATAAGCATCCACTTTTCCTTGGGTACGCTCTCGCCACGTTTTTACTCTGTTAGGACCTGCATTATAAGCAGCAAGAGCAAAAATACGATTATTATCGTAATCCTCTAATAAACCTTGCAAATAATGGCTACCAATTTCGATATTTTTTCCTACATTGTAGAGGTCCTGCGTACCTTGATAACTCAACTTATATTTACGTGCCGTGTACTTCGCCGTCGCAGGCATGATCTGCATAAGACCACGAGCGCCAACTGGAGAGCGGGCTTCAACATCTAACGCACTTTCCTGTCGAGCGAGAGACATCATCGTGACGGGATCAATGTTGTGCTTTTTCGCATAAAAGTTAAACCACCAGCGGTGTGCTATTGGGAACCTAAGTTCGATATTATCCCACATCTGCGCTTGAATACTCGCGGTCACCGTTAGGTTATGCCAACGTTTAAATGATGCATAAGCCGCCAACATCGCCTTTTCATCTTTTCCTACGCGGCGCAGTAAGTGTGCCCATTCACTCTTCGCTGCTGCGATTTTATCCGTCGCGATCAACTCTTCGATACGAGCTAGCGAGTCTTGATAGGGTTGAACAACTTTCTTGTCCAACTTAACCGTATGCGTTGGGTATTTGATTGATTGCCCGATTGCATTGGCGGCAGCCACACTGTAGAAGTTTCGTTGCCCAAGCAGAGTTGCTAAACGCTGTTTCCCCGCGATGTCATCACCTAACGCTATTTCACTTCTTCCAAGCCAATATTGCCAGCGTAGCGTGGCTTGTTCTTCTTTATTTAGAACAGCAATCCACTCTTGTACGCCTTTCCAATCTGCATTTTGAATCGCTAAGCGGATGCGCGTTTCAATCAACGGTAAGTACTGACTGGTTTTCGTTTTATCATCGCGCCATTTAGCTAATGACTCAGACTCCGTACGAGTCAATCGAAATGCAATATAGTCGGCAAGTTCTTGCGCTTTTTCTGGAGAAAACTTCTGTCCTTTAATGACGGCATCGTACGCACCTTGTGCTTGGCTAGTGTTCATGCGAGCCAACTTTTCTAACGCATATTCACTTTGCGCTCGATTAAAATCATTCGCAGGTTTTTTCTTCGCGAATTCCCCAACACTTGAAGGATTATCAAACAACGCTTTCATTTCTTTGGCTTGTTGCTTTGCCTGCGCTGATTTAGGCAGTTTGAGCAAGTAACTCATCAAACCGCCATTACGAGCATCAAACGCCAGTAACATACGCTGTAGAATCAGTTCATCGGTACGCTCACCCGCCTTGTCCCATGCTTCAAATAATGGGTCACACTCATCAGCAATGCTGATGCCACGTAACCACATATGTTCAGCCCCTTTAAACGCCGCGACTTTCTTGCCTTGCTTTAATTGAGCTACGTAGAAAATACATTGGTAACGCTCACCACTAGGAATGACTTTTTGAAACTCAGTAATGGTTTTCCAATCTTTTTGCTTATAAAGATGATTGAGGTATGGAGCGCGAACTCGACGAGAAAATGGAAAAGACTCGTGCTCAGAAATAAACTCGTTCACCTGTTGTGGTGACTTTTCCGGTAACTGTCTAATAAAAGTGCGGTAATCCACATAAGGCGTTAGTGGATAGTCAGAAATTTTAGGACGAATCGAAAGGTATCCGTCGATGTCATTTTTATCTAATAAATCTTGAGCTTGCTCATATACTTCGCGCTGCTTTTCCAAACTCAGCGCGGCATTAGCACTCAAACTCATAGCACACAACGCGGCGGCGCAGCATACGTTTTTAGCCAATTCAGATACGTTGAATCTCATTTGTGTCATTTTCCCCAGACATATACTGCCCTAAAGCCTAGTTTTGTTAGAGTTCATGTGATGTTAAGGCAATTTTCACACATGCATCTATTTACACAGAATGCAGATGTCCATGTAAAGCAACTTAGTGTATTAAAAATTGTACTCGTCAAACTTTTAAGACGATGGAGACAAAGCGTTTCTAACTCGCATAGAAAACACTTCGTCATTCTTAACGAATAACAAAAGTGTATACCCTAACCGTGTAAGTTTCCGGTCAGCTCAAAATAAGAAATCCATTCGTTAGGGAAATTCTTGCAATGCGGTAACAAAAACAAAGCACTTGGTATAAAATGATGGGTTTGAATGACAGTTAATTTAGGAACGATCGGCAATGGCTGAATACGTATATACCATGTCGCGGGTGAGCAAAATTGTGCCACCTAAGCGTCAAATTCTTAAAGACATCTCTCTGAGCTTCTTCCCTGGTGCGAAAATCGGTGTTTTAGGTCTGAACGGTGCAGGTAAATCCACACTGCTACGTATCATGGCAGGTATCGACACGGATATCGACGGTGAAGCGCGTCCACAACCTGGTCTAAACGTAGGTTACCTACCTCAGGAACCAGTATTAGACGAATCAAAAACCGTTCGTGAAGTTGTTGAAGAAGCGGTTGCTGACGTTGCTGACGCTCTGAAACGTTTGGACGCAGTCTACGCAGCATACGCTGAACCAGATGCAGACTTCGACGCACTTGCAAAAGAGCAAGGCGAGCTAGAAGCCCTTATCCAAGCGAAAGATGGTCATAACCTAGAAAATGCGCTTGAGCGTGCGGCAAACGCACTTCGTTTACCTGAATGGGACCAAAAAATTGCGCACCTATCAGGTGGTGAACGCCGCCGTGTGGCTATTTGTCGCTTGCTACTTTCTAAGCCAGACATGCTATTGCTTGATGAACCTACCAACCACCTAGATGCAGAATCAGTGGCTTGGCTAGAGCGCTTCTTAGTGGATTACACAGGTACCGTAGTAGCCATCACCCACGACCGTTACTTCCTAGATAACGCTGCGGGCTGGATCTTAGAACTGGACCGTGGTGAAGGTATCCCATGGGAAGGCAACTACACCTCATGGCTGGAGCAAAAAGACGCTCGTCTACAACAAGAAGCCTCCCAAGAGAGTGCTCGCCAAAAGACTATCGAGAAAGAGCTTGAGTGGGTACGTAAAAACCCTAAAGGTCGTCAAGCGAAGTCAAAAGCACGTATGGCTCGCTTTGAAGAACTGCAAAGCTCTGATCACCAAAAACGTAATGAAACCAATGAACTGTTTATCCCACCTGGTGAGCGTCTAGGTGATAAGGTTATTGAAGTGAAGAACCTGACTAAGTCATTTGACGGTCGTGTTCTGATTGATGACCTGTCATTCAGCATCCCTAAAGGTGCGATTGTTGGTATCATCGGTGCGAACGGCGCAGGTAAATCGACGCTATTCAAGATGTTAAGTGGTACTGAACAACCAGACTCGGGCACAATTGAGATGGGCGATACAGTAAAACTAGCATCTGTCGATCAGTTCCGTGACAGCATGGACGATTCTAAAACCGTATTCCAAGAGATCTCTGAAGGTGCTGATATCATTAAGATCAACAACTTCGAAATCCCAGCTCGTGCATACTGTTCACGCTTTAACTTTAAAGGCAGTGACCAACAAAAGATTATTGGTGAACTATCGGGTGGTGAGCGTAACCGAGTCCACCTTGCGAAGCTTCTTAAAGCGGGCGGCAACGTGTTGCTACTCGACGAACCAACCAACGACCTTGACGTTGAAACACTGCGTGCTCTAGAAGAAGCATTACTAGAGTTCCCTGGTTGTGCAATGGTTATCTCGCACGACCGTTGGTTCCTTGACCGTATCGCGACCCACATCATTGACTACCGTGACGAAGGCCAAGTTAACTTCTACGAAGGTAACTACACAGAGTACATGGATTGGTTGAAGAAAACATTGGGTCCTGAAGCCGCAGAACCACACCGTATCAAATACAAGCGTATTGCGAAGTAATCGCAACCCACAAAGTTTGATTGTAATTTGTACAAAGGCCGCTATCATAGCGGCCTTTGTTTTCTTTGTTATAAAAAGAGCTCATTAGCCCGTCTCGTTCGTTAAGAACATGACGTTGCACTTACGTCACTCTGTAGCGACCTCGACACTTTTCAAACAACAATCGAACACTTTTTGTTCGTATTGATATACTATTCAATTCTGTTTGACGACCTGACGAGAATATTCATATGACAGAGAGACGACGCTTTTCACGTATTCTCCATCAAGCTCCAGCTAAGATAGAACAACGTGATTTGGCAATTGAAGCTAGGATTCAAGATCTTTCCTTGCATGGTTTACTCATGAAAGTGGAAGAGACTGAGGCTTTGGATCCAACCCTTCCAGTCCATGTGACTTTTTCATTTGATCAATCCGAACAAGTGATTACGTTAAAAGCGCAAATTGTGAATGTTTCTAAGTGTGAGATTAGGTTGAAGATCGCTAAGGTAGACATCGAAAGCATTAGCCAACTAAAACGATTTATAGAATTGAATGTAGGCAATAACGACCTTCTGAATCGAGAGTTAGAGCACCTCTCTGGTTTTTAGGAGAAAAATAAATGAACGCCTATTTAAGTAACAATAACTATGTCTAAAAAAATCATCATGCAGATCCCGACGAAAGACGGCGATCAGCAGTTCTATTTGGGCCGCAGTTCGGTCCTAGCAGTATTTGCTTCAGTATTGGCATTACCCGCCGTCGTTGGTGGCGCGTGGTACCTTAATCAGCAGCAGATGCACAATAAAGACGAACTAACACAAATCATCGCCAAACTGGAAAGTGAAAAGGCCGAAGTGACGGCTCTTTACGAAGAACAGCTTGATACCAATCATTCGCTTTCCCAGTCTTTGACGGACAAAAACAATCAAATTCAGCTATTGGGCAAACGGGTATTCGACGTTGAATCGGTTTTAGGTCTCGCAGACGAAGAGTTGATGATCGATGAGAACAGCATGGGGTTAGAGGAGCGAATTGACGCAGCCGCTATCGATTCTGCTGTTCGAGCGACGATGTTCCGTTTGATACCAAATGACAGTCCAGTCACATACCAACGTATTTCTTCTTCTTACGGCAGTCGTATTAATCCGATTTCAGGTAAGAGGCATGTTCATACTGGTATCGATCTGACTTGTAAAAGAGGAGAAGAGATCCTGGCACCGGCTGACGGTGTGGTGGAAACCGTTCGCCCGAGCAATCGTGGTTATGGTAACTATGTCACCATTCGTCACTCATTTGGCTTTATGAGCTCCTTTGCTCATCTACAACGCTTCAAAGTGAAAAGCGGTCAGTTTGTTAGTAAAGGCGACATCATTGCTCAATGCGGTAACTCTGGCAACTCCACAGGGCCACACTTGCACTATGAAGTACGCTTCCTCGGACGAGCACTCAACCCTCAATACTTAATGGAGTGGACGCCAGAAAACTTCAATGACGTCTTTGAAAAAGAGAAAAAAGTGAAATGGGGACCTTTGGTTCAATTGATTGATAACGTTGTACGTCTACAAGTCAATTTAACCAATTCACCCTATCGCGATACCAGTATCAACACAGTATCAAGTGAAGATACGAGTAATACTGCGACGAACTGATTTGTCCATCAACACGAAAAAGAGCAGCTTACGCTGCTCTTTTTGTTTCGGACTCTGCACGGCTAAATGACCCGTGATTAGCCGCGATGAATATTATCATTCGCCTGTTTGAGTAAGTTTTGGCTCTCATTCATAAATTGTTGAGAATAAGTACCAAACCAATCACTCACCTGCTTAAAGCTTTCGATGAATCGCGCTTTGTCTCTGCTATCCAGAATCGCTACCGCATCACCTAAACGCTGATGGAATCGCTTGATCATATCGATATTCTCTTGAGAAGAGAAAATGATATCACCGTACAAGTTCGGATCCTGACCAAACAGTCGTCCCACCATCGCCAATTCAAGGCGGTAGATTGGCGAGCTTAACTTCAACAACTGATCGATGTTCGGATTCTCTTTGCTAAGGTGCATACCGTAAGCAAACGACGTGAAGTGGCGCAGCGCCTGAATCAACGTCATGCCATGATCGTGCTCTTGTGCATCGATTTGGCACAAGCTTGCGCCCCAAATCCCAAACTGTTGCAATAGCCATTGGTAATGCTCGTGACCACGGCCATCACAGTACACAATAACCTGCTTGGCAAGGCTCGGAACATCTGGGCCAAACATTGGGTGCAAACCAACCACAGGACCTTGGTGCACATTCAACATTGCTTGCAGAGGCTTCGACTTGATAGAAGTCAGGTCACACAGAATGCAGTCTTGCGGCAAGTTCCCCAGTTTTTCGATCACCCCTTCCGTTAGATGAATCGGCACCGTGACCACGACTAAACCCGCGTTGTCTAGAATCTCATCCGCATGATCCCAGTCTTTACTGCCGAGAACTTTGACCTGGTAGCCCGACAATTTGAACATACGCCCAAACAGGCCACCCAATTGACCATTACCACCAATAATAACAACTGAGCGTAAATCAGGGTTCAAACACTTAAAACCGGAATCTTTCTCGCTGGCATAAGACTCACGCATTGTTCGACGCAGAATATCTTCAATAAGCTGTGGAGGAATTCCCATTTTTTCAGCTTCAGCGCGACGAGAAGCTAACATCGCCGCTTCGCGGTCTGGAGCATAAATTGGCAAACCATGTTCGCTTTTTACTTCCCCAACTTTCTCTACGAGCGCTAAACGCTGAGCCAATAGCTCCAACATTTGCTTGTCGACTGCATCAATCTGATCGCGTAATGCGTTAAGTTCAACTGCCATTGATGTTCCTTAAATCCTGTATTAATTAGCCTTTAGACGATTTTCTAAGAAAGGCACTAGCTCTTCATGTGCATGACGTAATAGTGCCTCAGTTGAATCCCAATTGATACATGCGTCAGTGATAGATACACCGTATTTCATCTCTTCAAGAGCTAAGTCAGAAGATTGATTTCCTTCATTGATATGGCTTTCAATCATAAGACCGATAATAGATTTATTGCCTTCACGGATTTGATGAATCACATCCTCCGCGACTAATGGCTGGCGACGGTAATCTTTACGTGAGTTGGCGTGACTGCAATCCACCATTAATGAAGCATCAAGACCAGATTTCGCCATCTCTTGCTCACACTCAGTGACTGATACCGAATCGTAGTTAGTTTGCTTGCCGCCACGTAAGATCACATGTCCATTAGCATTGCCCTGGGTGGTCAACAGTGCGACTTGTCCCTCACGGTTAATTCCCATAAAACGGTGGCTAGAGGACGCAGCTTGCATCGCGTTAATTGCGGTTGCCAAACTGCCATCGGTGCCATTCTTAAAACCGATTGGCATAGACAGGCCGCTTGCCATTTCACGGTGAGTTTGTGACTCCGTCGTACGAGCACCGATGGCTGCCCAGCTAAAAGTATCCGCCAAGTATTGTGGGCTAATTGGGTCTAGAGCCTCAGTCGCGAGCGGGATTTCCATCTCTGCCAACTCCACCAGAAGTTCGCGTCCAACATGCAGACCGTGTTCAATATCGAAACTGCCGTCTAGGTGTGGGTCATTGATCAGGCCTTTCCAGCCGACCGTGGTGCGCGGCTTCTCAAAGTAAACACGCATAACAATATACAGTTGGTCACTTAGTTGTTCAGAGAGTGCTTTAAGTCGCTTTGCGTAATCCTTCGCCGCTTCTACGTCGTGGATAGAACATGGACCGCATACAACAAGCAGGCGGTGATCCTTCTTGTGAATAATATTAGCGATAGTTTGACGAGACTCTTGAATAAAGCGACGTGCTTTTTCACTCAAAGGAAGCTTGGTTTTTAGTTCCTCCGGAGTAATAAGAACCTGTTCTTCGATAATATTAATATTGCTCAACTCACTTTTCTGCATAACTCTAACCTGTATATTTATTTTTACACCCAACCAAACCTTTGGTGAGACAACTAAGCTTTAACGACAAGATAACAGGCTAAAAAAGAAAAACAAGCGTACAGAATAAAAAACATTTAGTGTAAACCTAGGTTTACAGTTAAATAAAAAGCCAAAGTATAATTAACTTTGGCTTCTCATCGCTGTTTTGAATCTTTTACAAGAGGTTTAGCTAGTCAAGCGTTTCATCGCTTCACTCGCCGCTTTCCACTCTTGAGATAGCTTAAGTTCGCTTGGAGAAAATGACTGTTTTTTCAGTAATCCATCCGCGAGTGGCACGGTTGAAACCGGTAAGTTGTCTAATACCTCAACGTGCGCTTCTCGTTTATTACACATTAACAACATATCGCAACCAGCTCTCAATGCTTGAGCACCTCGCTCGGCTGGGCTGCCCATAATCGCAGCGCCTTCCATGGTCAAGTCATCCGAAAAAACCAAACCTTTAAAACCCAATTGCTGACGCAGGACCTGTTTTAACCAGTATTCAGAACCGCTGGCTGGTTGAGCATCATAATGTGGGAAAATCACGTGAGCAGGCATCATGGCATCTAAAATACCGGCATCAATTTGCGCTTTGAAGATCGCCATATCTTGTTCAAAAATATCACTGCGCTCATCGTATGGTGTTTCTAGATGTGAGTCTGCAATCACGCCACCATGTCCAGGGAAGTGCTTGCCTGTCGTTGCCATGCCAACACTCTTCATTCCCTGCATATATGCAGTGCTATAGCGAAGAATGGTATCGGCATCTTCACCGAATGCGCGGTTACCGATCGCTTTACATTGATGGCCTTGGTCAAGTACCGGGGCAAAGCTTAAATCAATATCATGGGCAATCAGCTCTGCTGCCATTAACCAACCGCCCATACGAGCAAGCTCTTCACCATTTTGATGTTTAGCGTACTCATCAGCAGCAGGAATTAATGAGAAACCTTCACGAAAGCGCTGCACTCGGCCGCCTTCTTGATCCACACCGATCAAAAACGGGCGCTTAGCCGCCTTTCGGATGGATTGAGTAAGTGCTTGAAGCTGTTCGCTATCATGATAGTTGCGAGCAAATAGAATTAAGCCACCAACCGTAGGATGCTCCAAGATTTCTTTGTCTTCAGCGGTCAGTTCATACCCCGCAACGTCAACCCATAACGGTCCCATGTTTTCTCCTCAAAATCGGCTGAATATCTCGTATTCGATGAGGTTATTCGCTTCAGATTTGCTTTACAATAAGTGAATGAAGAATTGACGAGATCGGCTATGAAATTTAACGAACTATACATTGGTGTGATGTCTGGAACGAGTATGGATGGTGTTGATACCGCTCTAGTTGAAATAAGCGATGAGCATGTTCGCCTGATTGCGCACGACGACTACCCAATGCCCGCAGCACTAAAAGACATGCTGTTATCTGTTTGTACCGGTCAAGCAACAAATTTAAAAGCCATAGGTGAACTTGACCATCAGCTCGGCCACCTATTTGCAGATGCTGTGTTACAGCTGCTCAATAAGTCTGGTTACGTCGCAGAGCAAATTCGTGCGATTGGTAATCACGGTCAAACAGTGTTCCATCAGCCTACCGGAAACTTGCCGTTTACCACTCAATTGGGCGATGCCAACATTATCGCGGTCAAGACAGGCATTGATACGGTAGCGGATTTTCGTCGTAAAGACATGGCGCTAGGTGGACAAGGTGCCCCACTCGTCCCTGCTTTCCATAAAAGCATTTTTGCGATGCAGGATTCCACAACTGTGGTGCTTAACATTGGAGGCATTGCCAATATCTCTGTACTGCATCCAGAACAACCAGTCATTGGCTATGACACAGGCCCGGGCAATATGTTGATGGACGCATGGTGTGCGCTGCATAAAGGGCAAAGCTTCGACGAAGATGCACAATTTGCACTTAAAGGAACGGTAAACGCTACTTTGTTGACTCAATTACTCAAAGAAGCTTACCTCACCATGCCAGCCCCTAAAAGTACCGGACGAGAACTGTTCAATATTGACTGGCTGCATCAACAAATGGTCCATCACAAGTTACCAATCGAAGACGTACAACGTACACTTTGCGAGTATTCTGCAATTACCATTGCCAACGAAGTCGACAAGTTTTCTCATGGCATCACACCTCAACTATTGGTCTGTGGCGGTGGAGCAAGAAACCCGCTTTTGATGCAACGACTGGCCAAGTTATTGCCACAATGGAGCGTTGCGACAACGGCAGAAAAAGGTGTTGATGGCGATTACATGGAAGCAATGGCGTTTGCTTGGCTTGCGCAGCGTCATATTCACGGCCTCCCCAGCAACTTACCGGAAGTTACGGGGGCAAGTCGTCTCGCTTCACTGGGTGTACTCTATTCAAAAAATTAAGGGCAATAGATCCTAAACAAAAAGGCTTAATTCATTATGACGAACGATGCACTTATCGCAGCTTTATCCCATCTGGTATCTGAAGGGCGAAATCCAGACACCATGGACATCGACTTGCTGCCTTCTCTCGATATTGTTCAACGCATCAACCAACAGGACAAACTCGTTCCTCTTGCCGTTGAAAAAGTATTGCCTGAGATCGCTGAAGCCGTTGATAAGATCACGGAAGCATTTAAGGTCGGAGGTCGGTTGTTTTACATCGGTGCGGGTACCAGTGGTCGACTTGGCGTTTTGGACGCTTCAGAATGCCCACCAACTTTTGGCACAGATCCAGAGATGGTCGTTGGTATTATTGCCGGTGGAAAAGAGGCAATGTTCCGTGCAAAAGAAGGGGCGGAGGACGACCCTACATTAGGCGAGCAAGATCTTAAAGAGAATACGCTAACACAACGCGATGTCGTCGTTGGTATTGCGGCAAGTGGACGAACACCTTACGTGATTGGTGGCTTAGAGTATGCGAACGAGCTTGGTGCCACCACTGTAGCACTATCTTGTAACCCTGACTCTCCGATTGCAGATATTGCCGATATTGCGATTAGCCCCGTTGTTGGACCTGAAGCGTTAACGGGGTCCACTCGCTTAAAATCAGGGACGGCACAAAAACTCGTACTAAACATGCTCACTACCGCAAGCATGATTCGCCTGGGCAAAAGTTATCAGAACTTAATGGTAGATGTGAAAGCGACGAATGCAAATCTAGTTGCAAGAGCGGCTCGTATTGTTATGCAAGCAACAGATTGTACTAACCAAGAGGCTAAAACGGCTCTCAAAGAAACGGACTACGACGCCAAGTTAGCTATTTTGATGATTTTAACCGGGCTGGATAAAGAAAGCGCGACTGAGCAACTGAAAGCCAAACAAGGATATTTAAGAAAAGTCGTGATCGATCAAGCGAATCAATCTTAATCAATAAAGCGCCTCACTTATTTAAAAGTCAGGCGCCTTTTATGGCTTAATTTAGTAGTTCAATCGTTCAATGTGAGTAATACCGACTTTACCTTCAAGGTCGCTGAACATATGAACCATTGCTGGGTATGGTTGTGCTCCAGGGTAGACAACTTCTGCATTACAGAAAAACGCATAGTTTTGTCCGGCTACGACTTGAGTAGCCACAACCAAAGGGGAGTATTTGACACCGACAAACCCCTCGATACCTTTAGCAAATACTTCTTTATTCTCTGCTGTGAGTTCATGAAATGGACTCCAGCCACCAGCCATTTGCGTTGACATAATGTGATTCCTTTTTTTCTGTGCTCACTATCAAGCAATGTGAACATAGTTTAATAAGGAAGATTTTGCCACATTTATGTGATGCAGACAGTGTAACAACGGCTTTATTGACTATTAATTTGAGTATTCATTCCAACCACGTTGCCATTCCATGCGGAATTTTTGCGCTTGCTCAGTACCTTCACAAACCCCTTCGTAATACTGACCAGATAACCCCATTTGATACGCAAAAGCAGGATTACAGTACTCACGTAAACCTTCTAAATAACCTTGGTCGTAGTCACTTTGCTTAACACTACCCAACTCACGAAGCTCGCTCATCGTGCGCGATGTGTGTCCGGTTATGCCATCTTGATATCCGATCTGATGCCAATCTCCCGACTTGGCAAGATCTGCTGTCGTTGCTGTGCATCCTGCAAGTAAAGCCAGTGCCAGACCTACCGTTACCTTTTTCATGGTTCTTCCTTAAGTAATTGTTTTCAAAAATAAGCTTACCACTAATTATTGGCGCTTGCCGCTGAGCTTGCAGATTTAACCACTGATGACTCAAATCAGCCGCTCAAGACTGTCATCAACCTTTCGCCATTTTTAAAAACCGCTCAAGCAGCATATCGACCACTCAGTGCTCTATTCGACCACTCATCTACTAACCGAATGCATTTAACACAAGTGACGCATAACATGCATCCTGAGATTAAAAAATTACCCTACCCAACTAAGACCAAGGACAATTGCTATGATGTGGTTTCTAACCTGTGTCGCAGCCCTAATCGGCGGATACTTCATCTACGGCGCTTTCGTCGAGAAGATTTTCGGCATCAATGAAAAACGCCAAACGCCAGCTCACACCAAATCGGACGGTGTTGACTTCGTTCCAATGTCAACAAAGAAAGTTTACCTAGTTCAACTACTTAACATCGCAGGTGTTGGTCCAATTTTTGGCCCGATCATGGGGGCACTATACGGTCCTGCGGCGATGCTTTGGATTGTAGTCGGTTGTATTTTTGCTGGTGCAGTACACGATTACTTCTCAGGCATGCTTTCAGTGCGTAACGGCGGTGCATCTGTACCTACCATTACAGGTCGCTACCTAGGTAATGGCGCAAAACACTTTATGAATATTTTTGCCATTGTCCTATTGCTTCTAGTTGGCGTAGTGTTCGTTTCAGCCCCTGCTGGCATGATTACCAACCTCATCAATGATCAAACAAGCTTGAGTGTAAGCATGACAACGATGGTTATTGCTATCTTTGCTTACTACATCATTGCGACGATTGTTCCTGTCGATAAAATCATTGGTCGTTTCTACCCACTGTTTGGCGCCCTACTTATCTTTATGTCTGTTGGCCTAATGACAGCCGTTGCTTTCTCTAGCGAACACACAGTAATGGGTGACTTCCAAGTTTCGGACATGTTCTCTAACCTCAACCCAAATGACATGCCGTTATGGCCTGCATTGTTCATCACTATCGCATGTGGCGCTATCTCTGGCTTCCACGCAACTCAGTCTCCACTGATGGCGCGTTGTATGGAAAATGAGAAAAACGGTCGCTTCGTATTCTACGGTGCAATGATTGGTGAAGGTGTTATCGCGCTAATTTGGTGTGCTATCGCTCTGTCTTTCTTCGGCTCTCTAGACGCTCTATCAGAAGCTGTGAAAAACGGTGGCCCTGGTAACGTGGTATACAGCGCATCATTTGGTCTGCTAGGTGTGTTCGGTGGTATCCTTGCGTTCCTGGGTGTGGTTATCCTACCAATTACGTCTGGCGATACAGCGTTCCGTTCAAGCCGCTTGATCCTTGCTGAATACTTCAACATGGAACAAAAAACGCTACGTAACCGTCTACTGATGGCACTTCCACTGTTCGTTATCGGCGGTATCTTAACTCAAGTAGACTTCGGCATTATCTGGCGCTACTTCGGTTTTGCAAACCAAACAACAGCGGTAATGATGCTTTGGACTGCGTCCGCTTACCTACTGCGTCACAACAAGCTGCACTGGATTACCACTATCCCAGCTATCTTCATGACCACGGTATGTGTCACGTTCATCTTAAACAACAGCTCGCTAGGTTTTGGTCTGCCAATGCAACTATCAACTATCGTAGGTATTGTGTTTGCCCTAGCTGTGACAGGTTACGTTATCAAAACCTCTAAGGGTAAAGGTGAAACTGAACTGGCTGACGAAGAGAAACCACAAGCCGTATCAGAAACAGCGTAATACTCGTCACATCTGAGTGACTAAGATAGGAGCCTGCCAATTGCAGGCTCTTTTTGTTTTATACCCAAGTCACTTTAAGACTCAGAAAGCACAGCGCAGCATCATTTACTTAGCTGTTCTTATCTATCTGAGCCAAGCATCTTGAGGTTACTTAGGTATACAATAACAACATTGATTCTAGGTTAGGTTCACTATGGAACTGGTCATCTCCCTTTTACAACAGATGTGTGTGTACTTAGTTTTGGCTTACATGCTAAGTAAAACGCCAATCATCTTACCTTTGCTGAGTATTTCTTCGCGCTTAAGCCACCGCCTAATTTGTTACGTACTCTTCTCTGGCTTTTGTATTCTCGGCACCTATTTCGGTCTGCACATCAACGATGCTATTGCCAATACTCGTGCGATCGGCGCAGTTATGGGCGGGCTGTTTGGTGGACCTGTTGTAGGTTTCGCCGTCGGATTTACTGGTGGCATCCATCGATACTCTCTTGGTGGCTTTACTGACCTAGCCTGCGCAATTTCAACCACCGCCGAGGGCGTAATTGGTGGCTTGCTCCACGTTTACCTTATCAAGCGAAATAAAGGCGCATTGCTGTTTAATCCAAGCGTCGTATTCAGCGTCACGTTTGTTGCAGAAGTGGTGCAAATGATTTTGCTGCTCGCCGTCGCGAAACCTTTTGATCAAGCCTATGAACTGGTGTCCGCTATTGCAGCGCCTATGATCATCGCGAATTCATTTGGTGCGGCGTTGTTCATGAGTATCCTGCAAGACAGAAAAGCAATCTTTGAAAAGTTTTCTGCGACGTTTTCGCGTCGAGCGCTCACCATTGCTGATCGCTCAGTGGGAATTCTAAGCAACGGCTTCAACACCGAAAACGCAGAGAAAATCGCACGTATTATTTACGAAGAAACCAAAGTGGGCGCTGTCGCGATTACTGACCAAGAAAAGATCTTGGCGTTTGTGGGCATTGGCGATGATCACCATAAACCAAACACGCCGATTTCATCGCAAAGCACATTAGACTCCATGGAGAAAAACGACATCATTTATCTTGATGGTGCGGAGCGTCCATACCAATGCTCCATTGCAAAAGATTGCAAGCTCGGATCTGCGCTGATCATCCCACTGCGTGCAGGGAAAGAGGTCATTGGTACCATAAAGCTGTATGAACCGAAGCGTAAATTGTTCTCGACGGCCAACATGTCGATGGCGGAAGGAATAGCCCAGCTTCTATCTAGCCAAATCCTTTATGGCGATTACCAACAACAACAAGCCTTACTCGCCCAAGCAGAAATAAAATTGCTTCACGCTCAGGTGAATCCACACTTTTTGTTTAATGCACTCAATACTATTAGTGCGATTACTCGTCGTGACCCTGACAAAGCGCGCGAGCTAATCCAAAATCTATCGCACTTCTTCCGCAGCAATTTAAAGCAGAACATTAATACCGTGACGCTAAAGGAAGAGCTTGCACATGTGAACTCGTACTTGAGCATCGAAAAAGCGCGTTTTACGGACCGCTTAGAGGTTGAAATCGATATTCAACCTGAATTGCTGGACATCAAATTACCAAGCTTTACACTCCAGCCTTTGGTTGAGAATGCCATTAAGCATGGCATTTCAAACATGCTTGAAGGTGGTAAAGTTCATATATACAGCGAAGCACACCCACAAGGTCACTTGATTACCGTCGAAGACAACGCAGGCAGTTTTGAGCCGCCAAAAGAAAACCACTCAGGGCTAGGTTTAGAAATTGTCGACAAGCGTCTCACTAATCAATTTGGACGTGATGCAGCGCTAAAAATTACGTGCGAGCCACATCAATTTACTAAAATGAGCTTTATCATTCCCCCAAAATCATAAAAGCACGCTGAAGCAATAAAGGTAATGTTGGATGTTAACCGCACTCGTCATTGATGATGAACAGTTTGCTCGTGAAGAGCTAGCAGAGTTACTGGATGAAACAGGCCAAGTTGAGGTCGTGGGCGATGCCTCAAACGCAATCCTCGGCCTAAAAAAAATCAATGAACTTAAGCCTGATGTGGTGTTTCTCGATATCCAAATGCCTCAAGTCACGGGGATTGAACTACTTGGGATGCTTGATCCAGAAACCATGCCTTATGTGGTTTTTGTCACGGCTTATGATCAGTATGCGATTCAAGCATTTGAAGACAATGCCTTTGATTACTTGCTCAAACCTGTCGACCCATGCCGGCTAACTAAAACGGTAAAACGACTAAACAAAGTCATTAGCCAATCCGCCCTAACGCAACAACTGTCTGCTATTACACCTGACACGTTGGATCAGATACCGTGCATCGGACACAACCGCATCGTTATCATGGCCACCGACACGGTGGAATGTGCTTACAGTGATATCAGCGGCGTGCATGTACGCTCCACCAGCCAAACCGCGAGCACCCAACTGACATTAAAAACGTTGGAAGAGAAAACCCCTCTAGTCCGCTGCCATCGTCAATACTTAGTCAGTATTAAAGCGATTAGCGAAATCAAGTTACTGGAAAATGGGTTAGCGGAAATCATCACCAAAACAGGCTTTGAGATACCAGTAAGCCGCCGCTACTTAAAGGTGCTCAAAGAGATGCTCGGCATTAGCCACTAACACAAAAACTTCACACATCATCGCTGAGTTTCCGCTAGCGTATAAATAGGACGCTCTGAAAAGACGAGGCGATGATGTATAAAGTTTTATTCATATGTAAGCACAACGCTGGACGAAGCGTCCTCGCGGAGTCAATCGCAACCAATATCCTGTCAGCGGATTTTAGTGTCACCAGTGGAGGCTCACATCCCACAGGCAAGGTGCACCCAGTGGTGCAAAAATATTTAGATGACCACCAACTCCCCATTCCGCATATCCACACACATTCATGGGAGGAGCGAACTCAGTTTCTTCCCGACATCGTTATTATTCTCTGTGATTCTTTACATCAAGAAACCGCTCCTCAGTGGCTTGCGGGGGGCGTTCGAGTAAACTGGCAAGTTGATGCTTTTCCGACCTATGGTTCTGATGAAGACATGTACGCACATTGCGAAAAGGTTGCTCAATCGCTTGAGCGAAGAATCACGAAGATGTCTGATATGATTATCGATGGTTTAGGAAAAGACCAAATTCGTGATTACCTAAATGAGTTAAGAGAGATGTAAAAAAGGCGACCCACAGGTCGCCTTTTGAATATTCGATAAATGGAGACTAATCCACTTGCTTGATTTGCAATTCTTTAGGTACTTCAAAGAACATATTCTCTTCACGGCCAAGTACTTCATCAACCGCTTCGGCACCAACGAGTTCTTTGATTCGCTCTAGAATCTGATTAACGAGCTCTTCCGGAGCAGATGCTCCCGCAGTCACGCCGACCTTTGTTTTGCCTTCGAACCACTCAGGTTTGATATCTTCCGGACAGTCGGTTAAGTAGCCAGGTGTCCCTAGCTTTTCAGCTAGCTCTTTAAGACGTGTAGAGTTTGATGAGTTTTTAGAACCCACCACAACCATCACATCTACGTCACCAGCTAATTCACGCACGGCATCTTGGCGGTTTTGTGTCGCATAACAGATATCGTCTTTACGTGGACCTTGGATATCTGGGAACACGCGGCGTAGCTCTTCGATAACATCGGCAGTTTCATCGACAGAAAGCGTCGTTTGGCTTACGTAATGAAGATCGGATGGATCTTTCACAATCGCCTTCAGTTTCTCAACATCGGCTGGAGTTTCAACCAAGTACATACCACCGGTTTCACTGGCGTATTGCCCCATCGTACCTTCGACTTCAGGGTGACCTGCGTGACCAATCAGAACCACTTCCATATTACGACGGCTCGCACGCGCCACTTCCATATGCACTTTGGTTACCAAAGGACACGTTGCGTCAAATACGGTCAAATCACGCAGCTTGGCTTCCTGACGAACCGCCTGCGATACACCATGAGCAGAAAAAATCACAATGTTGTTGTCTGGCACTTCATGCAGCTCTTCAACGAAGATAGCACCACGTTGTTTTAGCCCTTCAACCACAAAACGGTTATGCACCACTTCATGACGCACATAAATCGGTGGCTGATACATCTCTAGCGCACGCTCTACGATGCTAATCGCACGGTCTACACCAGCACAAAAGCCGCGTGGGTTAGCTAATAGGATTTTCATTTCATTGCTCATGGAAATTATCTTTATTGGGTTCGCTATTCTACTGACAAAATTTCAACTTCGAAAGTCACGTCTTGTCCCGCTAGAGGATGGTTGAAGTCCACAGTGACTGAATCGCCTGCAATCTCTGTAATAATGCCCGGGATTTCCATGCCATCAGGGCCACTGAAGGCCATGATTGTACCAACTTCCACTTCTGCATCACCTACAAATTTAGTGCGATCCATATAGTGAATATGATCAGGGTTTGGCATACCAAACGCGTCTTCTGCCTTTAGCTCAATCGCTTTTTGTGCGCCTGTTTCGAGGCCGATCAAGCATTGCTCAAAGTTTTCACTTAAGCTTCCATCACCCATAACAAACTTCGCTGGTTTACCCATGTTATGAGTACTATCTGCAACCGATCCGTCTTTCATTTTAATCGTAAAGTGAAGGGTTACTACCGATTCATTGGTTATTGTTGTCACGTTACTGCTTCCTTGTTCTTGGGTTATTACGCTGTCAGCTTGGTCTTTTTATACATTGATATGATGATTGGCGCTCCAACATAATAAAAAGCGTCGCTCGAATCAACGGGCGACGCTTAGGGTTATTCAACTTTTCGCAATATACACTGCCACTACTTAGGCTTTCGCCTCGTCTTTCTTTCGAAAGCCGTCAAGAATAATCATCGCGGCACCAATACAGATCGCCATGTCAGCAAGGTTGAATGCTGGCCAGTGGTAGTTACCCCAGAAGAAGTCTAGGTAATCAACAACAAAGCCATGAACGACGCGGTCAAACACGTTGCCCACTGCACCACCAATAATCAGTGCATAAGCAATGTTGTTCCATTTTTCTTTTGCTGGAAGCTTGCTCATCCAGTAGGTCAAAAGACCCGTCACAACAAACGCGATACCTGTAAATAACCAACGCTGCCAACCAGCTTGATCGCTCAAGAAGCTGAAAGCGGCACCGTAGTTATGAACGTAAAGTAGGTTGAAGAATGGCAACACCTCAATTCGGTTTGCCCATCCGTAGCCCATGTTGTCCATCACCACCAATTTGATGCCAATATCTGCAATAAATACCAGAATTGCTAACCACAGCCAGCGAACTCCAGATTGCTTTAACGTCAGTGCTTTTTCACTCATTACTTTACCTACAAACAGCCCCAGTAAATACTGGGGCTGTTAATTTTAAAAAAAGTTCAGTCGTTCTAGGCAATTACGCGAATTTACGTACTTCACCTTCGCCGTCTACGTTAGACACACAACGACCACAGATCTTCTCGTGACCTTCGATTGTGCCTACGTCTGGCGTGTGGTGCCAACAACGGTCACACTTCTCGCCTTCAGCTGCAGCTACTTCAACAAACAAGCCTTCGATATCCGTCGCTTGTGCTGCATCAGTCTTCTCACCCAGAGGCTTAACTTTCGCCGCAGAGGTTAGTAGAACAAAGCGCAGTTCATCTTCAAGTTTGTTGATCTTCGCCGCTAGTGCGTCATCAGCAAATAGAGTCACTTCAGCTTGTAGTGCACCACCAATGGTTTTCTCTTTACGCGCATCTTCTAGAAGTTTGTTAACCGCACCACGAACCGCTTGGATCTCAGTCCAGAATTCGTTGTTCAGCTCTTCACCTTCAGCAAGACCGAATAGACCGTCAAACCACTCACCAGTGAATACGAACTTGTCGCGCTCGCCTGGCATTTCGTTCCAAATTTCATCTGCAGTGAACGACATGATAGGAGCCATCCAACGAACAAGCGCTTCAACAATGTAGTAAAGCGCAGTCTGACAGCTACGTTGAGCGTTGCCGCCACGTTTTGCTGTGTACTGACGGTCTTTAATTACGTCTAGGTAGAAAGAGCCCATTTCGATCGAACAGAATTGCATTAGACGCTGAGTCACACCGTGTGTGTTGTACTCTTCGTATGCTTTAACGATCTCTTCTTGTGCTGCTAGTGCACGACCAACCGCCCAGCGATCTAGCGCAACCATCTCTTCAACAGGAACGATGTCTGTTTCAGGGTTGAAGCCGCTCAAGTTAGCTAGGAAGAAACGCGCTGTGTTACGGATACGACGGTACGCATCTGCGCTGCGTTTTAGGATTTCATCAGAAACCGCAACTTCACCCGTGTAGTCTGTAGAAGCAACCCATAGACGAAGAATGTCAGCACCTAGCTTGTTGGTTACGTCTTTTGGCGCAACCACGTTACCGATAGATTTAGACATCTTACGACCCTGACCATCAACCACGAAACCGTGTGTCAGTACTTGTTTGTAAGGTGCTTCGTCTTTCATCGCAATAGATGAAATTAAAGAAGATTGGAACCAACCGCGGTGTTGGTCAGAACCTTCTAGGTATAGGTCTGCACTGTTGCCGTTGTACTCTTCACGAGCATCAACAACAGAGAAGTGAGTGACACCTGAATCGAACCATACGTCTAGCGTATCTAGCACTTTTTCGTATTGGTCAGCGTCAGCACCTAGTAGTTCAGCTGCATCGACATCCCACCATGCTTGGATGCCTTTCTCTTCAACCAGCTTAGCGACTTTCTCGATCAGCTCTAGCGTGTTTGGATGAAGTTCTGCTGTTTCTTTATGAACAAACAGAGCAATTGGCACACCCCAAGTACGTTGACGAGAGATACACCACTCAGGGCGACCTTCGATCATACCTTCGATGCGGCTTTGACCCCACTCAGGCATCCACTCTACATTCTTGATTGACTCTAATGCTTTAGCACGTAGGCCAGCTTGGTCCATAGAAACGAACCATTGAGGTGTAGCACGGAAGATGATTGGAGTCTTATGACGCCAACAGTGTGGGTAGCTGTGCTCGTAAGCGTGGTGGTGTAGTAGTGCACCTTTTTCTTTTAGTACTTCTACTACTGCATCGTTCGCTTTAAATACGTGCTGACCAGCAAATAGCTCTGTATCTGGTAGGTAAACACCGTTTGAGCCAACTGGGTTTGCTACTTCTAGGTTGTACTTATTACCAACCGCGAAGTCTTCTTGACCATGACCAGGTGCAGTGTGAACAACACCAGTACCTGAATCAGTTGTAACGTGATCACCAAGGATCGCCGGTACAGTGAAATCGTAGAATGGGTGTTGGAATTGAGAAAGCTCAAGATCCGCACCTTTCGCAAAACCTAGGTTGTGGAAGTGCTCGATACCAGCACGGTCCATTACGTCTTTCGCCAGCTCAGCAGCAACGATGATACGCTCAGCGTTGTCGCCTTCTGTTTGGATAAGCACGTACTCTAGATCATCACGTAGACATACTGCGCGGTTTGCAGGCAGTGTCCAAGGTGTTGTTGTCCAGATAACGATAGATACGTCACCGTGACCTTCATGACCTTCTGTCAGTTCAAATTTAGATAGCAGTGCCGCTTCGTCAGCCGCTTTAAAACGAACGTCGATAGATGGCGATACTTTATCTTTGTATTCTACTTCCGCTTCAGCAAGAGCAGAACCACAGTCTGTACACCAGTGAACAGGTTTGAAACCTTTTAGCAGGTGACCATTGCTTGCGATCTTACCAAGAGCACGAATAATGTTCGCTTCAGTTGCGAAATCCATAGTGCGGTATGGCTTGTCCCACTCACCCATGATACCAAGGCGTTTGAAGCTCTCTTTCTGACCTTCAACCTGACCTGCTGCGTATTCACGACATTTCTCGCGGAATTCCGCTGCTGTCACTTTTTGGCCTGGCTTACCTACTTTCTTCTCTACCATTAATTCGATTGGTAGACCGTGGCAGTCCCAGCCTGGGATGTAAGGTGCGTCAAAACCTGAAAGTGTTTTGGATTTAATAATAATGTCTTTAAGAATCTTGTTTAGTGCGTGACCAATATGAATGTCACCATTTGCGTAAGGAGGGCCATCGTGCAATACGAATGACTTTTTGCCTTTCTTAGCTTTACGGATTTCACCGTAAAGATCTTCTTTGTACCAACGCTTAAGCATTTCTGGCTCACGATTGGCCAGGTTGCCGCGCATTGGAAACCCTGTTTCAGGTAAGTTCAGGGTATCTTTATACTCACTCATCGATTCTTAATTCCGTTATATTGGGCGAAAATTAGACATTATGTTGAACGGTGGAATAAACCGCTCAACGCTTAAGCTGACGCAGCCACACCCTTGCTGCTTCAGCATCCAATTCGATTTGTTGTTTAAGTGCTTCAAACGACTCAAACTTTTGCTCATCTCGAAGTTTATGCAAAAGTTCCACTTCTAGTTGCTTGCCATATAAATTGGCATGAAAGTCGAATAAGTGCACTTCTAACTGTTGGCGAACACCATTGACGGTTGGTCTTTGACCAATATTAGCAACACCACCAACTGGCTTATTTCCTAAGCCAAGCGCTTGAACAACATAGACTCCGGAAACCGGAGAAACACAGCGTTTCAAAGGAATATTTGCAGTAGGGAACCCAATGGTTCGACCTAGCTTTCTTCCGTGAGAAACACGACCGCTGATGCTGTAGTTTCTTCCCAGCATCTGTTGCGCGGAATGCAAATCGTCACGCGCCAGCGCTTGACGGATAGCCGTACTGCTGACACGTAATTGTTGTAAACAAAAGCTCTGGGTACTTACGACATCAAAGCCGTATTTTTCCCCTGCTTCCTGCAGCATTGCAAAGTTACCTGTACGGCCTTTGCCAAAGCAGAAATCATCACCAACGACAAGAAACTTAACACCCAAACGCTCGACCAACAAGTCACGGATAAACTCTTCCGCGGTTAAACTTGCAAAATGGCGATTGAAATTGACACACAGTAAGCGGTCAATATCGAGCTTACTCAATTGCACGAACTTATCGCGTAATCGCGTCAACCTTGCAGGTGCCTTGTCTTTGGCAAACAGCTCCATCGGCTGAGGTTCAAAGGTCATCACAACAGAAGGCAAGGATAGCCTGTCCGCTTGCTCAGACACTTGCTGCAATACTTGTTGATGGCCTTTATGGACACCATCGAAATTGCCAATAGTCAGCACACAACCATGATGTCGCGGGTTGATATTGTGAATGCCTCTAATCAGTTCCATTGGATACTGCTTTCTGCCTCTGTTTTACTTTACACTGTGTGAAACTGACGGATTATATACTAATCACCCTCAGTCTGTCCCAGCTTTTAGGTCTTTTAAACGCGCACCAGTTAAAAATAGAACCACTAGGTAAACTACTGCTCCTAAACCGATCAACATCCCTAGCACCGCGCTTCGGTGAGCAAAGCTCCAGCCCAGCCATACTGACATATCTTCCAGTTGCCATAAGATTGCCGCAACCATCGCCGCGCCAGCAATAGCTAAACGTATAATAAAGAAGACGGTTCGCTTAGTGATTTGGTATACCTCTGCGATGTGCAGGCCACGATACAGCAGTGCCATATTCACAAATGCCGATAGTGCTGTCGCGATAGCCAAGCCAACGTAGCCATAGAAGTACGCAAAAATTGCATTAAATACCATGTTGGTCACCATCGCAATGATGCCGTATTTCACTGGAGTTTTGGTGTCTTGACGCGAGTAATAACCCGGAGCAAGCACTTTAATCAGCATAAAGTTCAACAAGCCTGAAGCGTAAGCAAAGAGTGACAATGATGCTTGATGTACGTCTTGTGGCGAAAACTCACCTCGCATGAATAACACCATCAACATAGGTTTTGCCAGTACCATCAAACCAAGCATTGCAGGAAGGCCAAGTAAGATCACCATGCGCACCCCCCAGTCCATGGTTTGTGCGAATCCTTCATTTTGTGCGTCAACATGTTTGCGTGATAATGCTGGTAAAATCACCGTTGCAATAGCAATACCAAACAGACCTAACGGGAATTCCAACAAGCGATCTGAATAGTACAACCAACTGATCGAACCGGTTTGCAGAAAGCTGGCAATAAAAGTATCAAACAACAAGTTGATTTGGCTTACCGACACACCGAACAAAGCAGGAATCATTAAGGTTCGGATCTTCACCACGCCCGGATCGCGCCAGCCCCATTTTGGCTTAACCATAACCCCCGCTTTAATAAGGAAAGGGATTTGAAATAAGAACTGAACCAAACCACCAAGGAAAACACCGATGGCAAGACCAATCTCTGGCTGTGACATCTGCGGCGAGATAAACCATGCTGCCAAAATGATCATTACGTTGAGGAAGACGGGAGTAAACGAAGAAACCGCAAACTTACCTAGTGTATTAAGAATGGCTCCCGATAGGGCAACAAAAGTGATGAACCATAAATAAGGAAAGGTAATCTTGAGCATCACGCTAGCAAGTTCGAACTTCTCAGCCGCGGGACCACCATGCATCCAGTCTAGGAACCAACCAAAACCAAACAGTGCAGTCACCACACCGGAACCTAGAATACCTAAGATGGTAACAATTGAGACTATCACCCCCAACGTGCCCGCTGCACGAGCAATGAGCTCCCGAGTTTTATCCATGTCGCCTTGAGCATGGCTTTCCGTTAAAACAGGTACAAACGCTTGGGAAAAAGCACCTTCAGCAAACAAACGTCGTAAAAAATTAGGAATTTTATTGGCGAAGAAAAAGACGTCTGCGCTTGCTCCTGCCCCCATTAAATTTGCCACTACAACATCACGAACTAGGCCAAGAACGCGGGAAATAAATGTCATAGCACTGACGATCATGCCAGACTTGAGTAGTCGTTTACTCACTGTAACCTCGGAATATCACCATAAGACAGCTAACCCTATACTGTTTCTCTGACAGGTGCTGCAAATAGACGTCAAAAATCTATCCGCGGGTTGTAAGGAATAAGTGTGCCTTTCGCGGATAATTATTAGCATTGGTATAAAAATGCTGTTAGAATCCCCGCCATCTTAACCGCGATAACCTCTCTTACCAAAATTTGTTTTGGCTTAGATCGGTTTTTGCACAAATCATTTGACATTTAAGCGCAAATGAGGGATATTCCTCGCCCTTAAATTGTCACAGAACTAAGTTTTTGGGAGTTAGACCCTTGGCAAATAGTAAATCTGCTAAGAAGCGCGCTATCCAAGCTGAGAAACGTCGTCAGCACAATGCTAGCCGTCGCTCAATGATGCGTACTTACATGAAGAAAACTGTTGCTGCTATCGAAGCAGGCGACAAAGAAGCTGCAACTGCTGCATTCGCTGTAGTTACACCTATCCTAGACCGCATGGCAACTAAAGGCCTTATTCACAAGAATAAAGCAGCTCGCCATAAGTCTCGTTTCGCTGCACAAATCAAAGCTCTTTAATAGAGTCCTGATTTTACAGTGAAGAAAAAACCGACCTTGTGTCGGTTTTTTTATATCTACAAAATTTTCTTAATAAAAAAAGCTGGCAATGCCAGCTTTTCTTTTTCTGAATGTCCCATTTAAAGACATCAGCTTATTCATTACCCATATAACGCTCATACTAGAAAGCACTAATAAAACACTTGAGAACAAAGCAAATTGATCGATGAGTAGTACCCTATCATCAAAAGTTTAACGCCACTCTCAAATATTCCAACAAGTTAGATTCACACTCTAAGATGAGCAGTATATTAGGACTATTTAATTAATGTTGAGCACTCTCAGCACAATAAAGACTATGCAGTGTTTTTATTAACGCTTTCACTTCATCACTCTTTAATGTGTAGTACACCGTTTGTGCTTCTTTCCTTGTCGTGACTAACTCATCACGGCGAAGCCAAGCAAGATGCTGAGATAATGCCGACTGGCTTAGCTCTAACTTTGCACACAGCTCTCCCACGGACAGCTCTTGGTTATGCAGCATACAAAGGATTTGTAGGCGTCTCTCGTTTGCCATCGCTTTGAGCAACACGACGGCTTTTGCGGAGTTCTGCTCCATTTCTTGTAGATTCATGTGTTGGACCTCTAGCTACAACTTACTTATTCCAACCCTGGCCAGCTTGTTGTGTTGCACTGATTTATATATCTAAGAAAATCAAGATACACTTCCAGAGTCTTCATTATTAGAACCTCTAATTTAGTTGTTAGTGATACACCAATATTATCCACCAAGGATTTTAATTGGTGCGCCATCAATAATTAATAGTTTTGCTCACTAAAACAAGTATCTTGCTTACTTAGATATTATTTAGAATTATATTTTTATTGATAGTAATCTATTTATTTACGCAACGATACGGGTTTACTCAAACATTTGACTGAAATCAGCATCACAAACATTTTTTACCGCGGGGTGTTGGATCATTCGTTCCGCAAAAATCACGTAGTACTCTTCTTTTAGCCCATCGACATGGCCAATTAGCTGTAAATTTCGGTCGTCTTCAATCTCCGACATGTATACGGTCGGTGCCAAGAAAATCACATCATCGTGGTACCGAGCAAAAGCTTTCATCAACGCAACATCATCAAACTCCCCCAGCACATTGGGTTGAAGGCCTTGACGATCAAACCATTGAATAACTTTACGCCCCATAGCCGTTCGGCTCGCGGGAATCAGAAGTTTTTTTTGTTCCAAGATCTCAGGGAATCGCACATTTTCAATTTCAGAAGAAGCAAAAAAGCTCATGCTACTTTCACCTAACTTTTTGCTATAAAGGCCAGGACTTTGAGTAGAATCAACGGGACAATCCGAAAGGATCATATCTAGCTTGTGCTGAGAAAGGCGTTCAAGTAGCAGTTCGTGGGTCGATTCATAACAGCGTAAATGAATACTGTTATCTTCCGGGACGGTCGTCATCAGTACTTTACTGACCAAGCGTTTAGATAATGCATCGGCTACACCAACTTCAAATAGAATGTTCGAGTGCTGGCTGTAATTGACGATATCTAACATCTCATAGCTCAAACCGAACATCCGGTCGGCGTACTTAAACACAAGCTGACCTAACTCAGTGGGCTCAACTGTACGACCATTGCGCTTGGTTAACTTTCCTTTCATGCGCTCTTCAAGCGCTTTAATCTGTCCTGTCACGGTTTGCGGTGTCAGGAAGAGCGCGTCAGCCGCCTTAGTTACAGAGCCCTGTTTGCACACCATCCAGAAATAATAGAGATGGTTGTAGTTTAGATGTGACATGATCGAGTCCCGAAAAGAAAGTGATACTTTTTATACCAAATGTGACAGAGACAAACAATAAACTCGACAAAACCATACAATACCTTACAAAAGCATAAGTTTTACCGAAAGTATAAAGTCAATACTGTCATAAAAGTTGAACTGATGCGCATTTTTTCTACAAAAAAAGCGCAAAAACCAAACAAAACGAAATCAAAATTTAACCATTAAAATCAATAGGTTAAAAATTAATTTTCTTCTTCTTTCACGCCATTATCAAAAAGAACAATAAAAATCTCTCACAGCAAGAAATTTGTAATATTACTGAAATATTTGTTCTCTAACATCGCCCGCAGATTCAACTACAGACCGAAAAATGAACTGAAAGGTCAACGGAGAAAATTATGATGAACCAAGCTACTTCAACAGTGGCACCAATTTCGAGCACAGCTCGTTGGTTACGCTGGGCTAACTTGGCATTCATGTTATATCTGCTTCTTCTAGCAGTATCTATGGTTGGTAGTGGCTTTAAATGGGCAACTGGCGATCAAGCTAAGGTGCTATTTGAATTTGCCGCACACCCAGTTGCAGGTCTAATGATCGGCTTGGTGGCAACAGCCTTAATTCAGTCTTCAAGTACTGTAACGTCTATTATTGTAGGCTTGGTTGCAGGTGGCTTACCTGTAGAAACCGCTATCCCTATGGTGATGGGTGCTAACATTGGTACCACAGTGACCAATACGCTTGTGTCTCTTGGCCACGTGCGCTGTAAAGAAGAGTTCAAACGTGCATTTGCAAGTGCAACCATTCACGACTTCTTCAACTTGCTTGCTGTCGCTATTTTCCTTCCGTTGGAAATGATGTTCGGCATTTTAGAGAAAGTTTCTCACTGGCTTGTTTCTCCACTGCTTGCTACTGGTGATATGAGCATTAAGGGCTTCAACTTTATTAAACCAATTACAAAGCCAGTCGTAGGCGCAATTAAAGAGCCACTTTCTACCTTCGGTGATACTGTTGGCGGCGTCATGCTTATTGCTTTGGGTATTGCGACTATCTTCGTTGCAATCACAGTGATGGGTAAATTGATGAAGAGCCTAATGGTTGGTCGCGCACGTGAAATTTTGAAAAACGCCATCGGTCGTGGTCCTATTCACGGCATCGTATCAGGCTCAATCGTGACTGTTCTAGTACAATCTTCCTCAACCACGACAAGTTTAATGGTTCCGTTGGTTGGTACTGGCGTGTTGAAAGTACGAGATATCTACCCTTTCACTCTGGGTGCTAACATTGGTACTTGTATTACAGCACTACTAGCAGCGACAGCGGTATCTGGAGAGTTCGCAGTATTCGCACTACAAATCGCTCTAGTCCACTTAGTATTTAACATCATGGCGACGCTGTTTATCTTTGGAATTCCATTCCTACGTGAGATTCCGGTTAAAGGCGCTGAGATGATTTCTGAAATGGCTATTAAGAATAAAGCAGTTGTTGGTGGTTACCTAATGTCAGTATTCGTTATTCTACCAGGTGCAATTCTAGCCCTAACAACGTAACAACAACGACATACCATCGCTTATTGTTTAGGCTCCACATAGTGGAGCCTTTTTTATGATAATTAAACTGTTCAAATCGATTGTCCGGTGATAATTTGAGCCACATCAGCATGCTTATGCTGAGCTATCTCATTTGGAGTCGACAACATGACGCAGCTTAATGACGCTATTTCTGATCAGCTACTCGCAATAGACGAAAACCTAACCCAACTGGTTGCTGATATTGATATCCTCAGTAGCGTGAATCCTCTTAATTATGCTCAAGAAAGAGAACGTTTCATTAAAAACAAATATTCTCAAGAGCCTAATTTTCAATATTCAATTACTAACGTAGATACCCACAGCGCAAAGCGACGCCTATATGAGCTACCTCTAGAAAACATTCAAGACACCCAACTGCAGAGGCTATACGCGGATGTAATTCAGTCTTATGCAGATAAACTGGATCAAGTGAATACCATCGGCACGCAAGAGTTTCTTTATAACTCCTTACGCTATTATGGGGAACCGAGCGCCAAAGATATTGCCAACGCCCATTTCATATTGCACCTTCCTACAGAAGAAGAAAAAGAACCTCAGCACGATAGCCGTGCAATAGCACGTTTCATGCAAAATTTTGCTCAACGCAATGGGTATGCATGTGAAATACAGGTGTTGGACGGGATGTTAGCAAACGCACTAGTTTCAGGGTCTCGAGTCAAAATTAACCACGCGGCGTACATCACCACTGATGAGCTGGAGGCTCTTGCACATCATGAAATGGGAGTACATCTCCTGACTACGCTTAACGGTCGTCAACAACCGCTAAAAGTCCTGAGCTTAGGTTGTCCTGCCAATACCAACACTCAAGAAGGGCTGGCTATATTATGTGAGTATCTGTCAGGACATTTCAGTATCAAGCGCCTAAGAACCTTAGCCTTACGAGTTCTGGCAGTAGAGTCGATGATCAAGGATCGCGATTTCCGCCATACGTTCATGCTATTAAAAGAACAGTATAAAGCTTCTGATCTTCAAGCATTTACAACGACTGCCCGAGTGTATCGAGGTGGAGGTTTAACGAAGGATTACTTGTATCTTAGAGGATTCCGAGAGGTGCTCAATGCCTATGATAAATTGGGCGATGACTTTTCACTATTGTTGTGCGGGAAAACGGAGCTGAAGTACTTTGAGCTTATCCGTTCATTAGTGAGTAAAGAAATATTCACTCAACCTAAGTTTATTAGCCCGGCACTGTCCAAACCGATGCAGACCAACCCAATTCACCGTTATATTGTCAGTGCACTAAAATAATACCTTCTAAGTACAAAAAAGAAAAAAGCTCCATTCGGAGCTTTTTCTATATCTTGAAGAACGATACTCGTTACACTGAGAATGGGTAACGAATAGGATCGTGATGCTCGTACCCTTCAACCCAAAAGTCATCCAGTGTGACCCATGTTTCCAAATCTTCTAGAGATTTAATCTCTGGGTTGATATGGAACGTCGGCGCTTTTAATGGCTCACGCTTCAACTGAACATCGCGCATCAGTTCAAGCTGGTCTTCATAAATGTGAGCATTCACAATCTTATGAAATGCCTGACCAGGTTTCTTGCCCGTAATTTGCGCCATAATCGCCAAGAACACGTAAACTTGAACCATATTGAAGTTTAAGCCAAGCGGTACATCACACGAACGCTGAGTACTATTCAGGTAAAGCGTATCATCCAGCAATGAAAAATGGTGACTGTACATACAAGGACGCAAGCACCCCATGTGGAACTCACCCGGGTTGTAGAAGTTCAAGATTTCACCGCGGTCATCAACACCACGCGTTAAGTCATCCACTATCTTACGTAGCTGGTCAACATGACCACCATCAGGTTTCGCCCAGGCGCGCCCTTGAACCCCATAGACACGGCCCATGTCGTCTTCACCTTTACGGTATGGGTTATTCAACCAGGCATCATTTAGGTTGGCATTGGCATCCCAGGTTTTCGTGCCCAGCTTACGAAAATCTTCCGCATTATCGTAACCGCGAATATACCCTAATAGCTCTGCAACGGCCGCTTTCCAAAAACTTTTACGTGTGGTGACCAACGGAAATTGATTGTTCGCAACATCGTAGGTTAAATCCGCGTTGATTACGGTCAGGCAGCGCTTGCCTGTACGCTCATTTTCAACCCAAACACCTTGGTCAACGATGCGTTGACACAAATCTAAATACTGTTTCACACCAATACCTTACTTCGTCTTTTGTGGTAATTCGTCTTTGTAATGACCACGTTTGTATGCCCAAACCATCATGAGGACACCGATAACCACCATTGGCAGGGATAAAATCTGTCCCATGGAAATAAAGCCACCGAATAAACCCAAATGAGCGTCTGGTTCGCGCACGTACTCAACTAAGAAGCGGAATGTACCATATCCAGCTAAAAATAGCCCTGAAACAGAACCTAGAGGACGAGGTTTCTTGATGAACCAATTCAAGATGAAGAAAAGTACGATACCTTCAAGCGCCATTTCATAAAGCTGTGATGGATGACGTGGCAGTGGACCGCCATTTGGGAAAACGATCGCCCAAGGCACATCCGTTACTCGGCCCCACAACTCGCTGTTCATGAAGTTACCTAAACGCCCCATACCCAAACCAAATGGCACAAGCGGCGCGATAAAGTCAGCAACACCGAAGAAAGTTCGCCCGTTTTTGTGTGCATACCAGAACATCGCAGTAATCACACCCAGTAAGCCCCCGTGGAAAGACATACCACCGGTCCACACTTTAAATAGATACAAAGGGTCAGCCAGGAAGAGCTCAAAATTGTAGAAAAGCACGTAGCCTACACGGCCACCAATCACCACGCCAAGGAAGCCTGCGAACAACAAATCAGAAACCTGCTCTCGTGTCCAACCACTTCCAGGCTTATCTGCACGTCGGTTCGCTAACCATAGAGCAAACATAAAGCCCACAAGGTACATCAAACCGTACCAACGAACCGAAACAGGACCAATAGAGATTAAAACCGGATCAATATTGGGAAATTCAATATATCCCTGAGACATAAATCATTCTCTTCTTATCACAACAAAATAAATATACCCAAGTAACCTCTAGATGCTTGGTTCAGCGAGAATGACTTGGGTACAAACTTAGAGCAGCATGGTCGCTGCAACAAACATTAAGAACACCGCGAATATCTTTTTTAATACCGCAGTTGGAAGGCTAGTTGCGAGCTTCGCACCCACTTTTGTTGTGAGCATCGAGGCCATAGCAATCGCTAATAAAGCGGGAAGATAAACATAGCCAATACTGTATGAAGGTAAGCCTTCCACTTTATAGCCATGTAAGATGAAGCCGATCATACCAGAAATAGCAATCACGCAACCACAAACGGAGGATGAGCCCACCGCTTTACGCATCTCTATCCCATGTTTATTTAAAAATGGTACCGACAGTGAGCCACCACCAATACCAGCAAGGCTTGATACGACACCAATTCCCGTGCCGTAAACTACAGTCACAGGGCTGCTCGGCATAGGTTTACTGCTCGTAACTTTAATGGAACGAAACATTTGTACTGACAGGCAAAGAACAATGACACCAAACACTTTCGGCAAATAGTGTGTAGGGATCCACTCAGCAATATTGGCACCAACAAAGCCACCAATGACCACACCAGGCATCAACCATTTTACGACAAACATATCGACATTGCCGAGCTTAAGGTGATTCATCGCCGATGAGCCAGACGTGACAATAATACTCGCTAACGAAGTGGCTAAGGCCATGTGCATACTCATTTCTGGAGAGATCCCAGCAAGAGGAAGCAAATACAACAAGGCAGGAACAACAATCAAACCACCACCGATACCGAGTAACCCCGCCATCACACCCACAAAAGCGCCTAGCGCCAACAATAACAAAAATAAAGAGACGGTCACGATTTCCTACTTTTTACCTGCACGGATAAAGCCCGCAAAGCCCTGTTGAATGAAGAAGTCATGCATCATTTGATGAATGTCCTCCCCATAGGACTTTGTCATTGCTTGCTCCGCTAATTTTTCTAATTCTTCTTGTTGACTATGACGAATCAAATATTTCACCTTAGCCACGTTGGAGGTGTTCATACTCAAACTGGTATACCCTAACCCAAGTAAGAGAAGAGCGCCAAATGGATCACCCGCTAGCTCACCACAAATACACACGGGCACCTGATATTTATCACACACCTCATGGATTTGCTTAAGCGCTAACAGTACCGCAGGATGCATAGATTCATAGACATCCGCTACGCGCGAATTGTTCCTATCTACCGCTAATAAATACTGAGTTAAATCGTTTGTCCCGACAGAAACAAAATCAACACGGTGAGCAATCGTTGGCAACAGATACACCATCGATGGTACTTCAATCATGACCCCAATTTGTGGGAATTGAATTCTATCATCAAGCAAAACGGCTTCGCTGTGAGCTTGATTAATCAAGCTAATGGCATCGTCTAGCTCTTTTACCCCTGACACCATTGGCAATAAGATACTTAAGTTTCCGCTTTCTGCACTCGCTCTTAACATTGCACGCAGCTGGATCAAGAAAATGTCTGGATGATCCAATGTAAAACGAATGCCACGCCAGCCTAGAAACGGATTATCTTCTTCGATGGGCAAATACGGCAAAGGTTTGTCACCACCAATATCCAAAGTACGCATCACTACTCGTTGATTCGGATAGCTGTTAAGTATTGCTTGGTATTGATGATACTGCTCATCTTCAGAAGGAAAGTGATGCTGAAGTAAAAATGCAATCTCAGTTCGGTACAACCCAACACCATCAACACCTGTGTTGATGGCAATATTACTGTCTGCACTGAGTCCCGCATTCAGCATAATTTCGATATGGTGATTATCTTGCGTAACCGCAGGGAGTGCGAGGTCCTTGTTTACCATGGCAAACAATTCAGACTCTTCGCTTACTAAGCTGCGATACTCTCGCAACAACTGGCGGTTTGGCTCTAAGAAGATCTCACCCGTATAGCCGTCGACTATCCCGAGTTTGCCATTAACCACATCCGGATTAATGTTGGCGCCCATGACTGCAGGGACCCCAAGAGCTCGAGATAAAATGGCAGCGTGAGAGTTAGCGCCTCCCTCTAATGATACGACAGCTAACAAAAACTCTTTAGGTACAGAAGCGAGCAAGGTGGCAGTGAGTTCATTCGCCACCAAAATAATGGGACGATCAATTGCAGAATTTTCTTGCTCGCTGTTGTGTAGAAAATAGAGCAGCCTTTGCCCTAACTCTCGGATATCTTGCGCTCTTTCACGCATGTATACATCCGACATTCTGGCAAATCGATTCGAGTATGACTCTACAACTTGGCGTAACGCCCAGTCTGCCCTATCTCCTTTTTCAATCTGCTTCTTCAAATCACCGCGAAGCATCGGATCATTCAGTAAGTGAGTAAACAGATCGAAGATCGCCAGCGCATCTTTGTTGATTTCACTGTCCAGCTTTTTCCGCATACGGCGAAAGTCATTTAACGCTCGCTCTATGGCCACCAGTAGTGTCTCGTGCTCGCGTTCCTTATCTAACGTGGACGAAGGGAAAACATCCGATAAACTCGGCTGGGTATTGTCGAACCAAAACTCTCCAATCGCGACACCAGTAGACGCAGGCAAACCTTTTAATACCGTGGGTTTAGATGCTAACTGCCAATGCCCAAGATTCTGCGCATGTGCAATGAGCACCGCTAACTGAGCGGATAAGGTAACAAGAAACGATTCTTCCATTTCACTAAACAAGCGCGGCGTTTTTTGTTGGATCACCAACACACCTAAAACTTGTTTACGATGAATGATTGGAGTAGCTAAAAAAGAGTGGTAAATCTGTTCGCCGAGTTGAGGAAAGAATTTGAACTCGGGGTGTTTTGAGGCTTCGGCAAGGTTAAGGGGTTCAGCGCTTCGTTTTACCAACCCAACCAAGCCTTCATTGAAGTTGATATGAATACTATCACCTTCAAAAATAAGGCCTTGAGTTGCCATTAACTCAAGGCGCTGCATTTCTTCATTAGCAAGATAGATAGTACAGCACTCAGTACTAAGGGCAGCACAAGTCTCTTTCACCAATATATCGAGTGCCAGATGCACATCATCGACCCTGGAGACTTTCTCAACTATTTCCCTTAGCTGACTGAGCATGATTATCCTCTACGTTGCTTTTTTCTTTTCCCTTTCGCTTTTCTCTCTCGAAAAGGCATGGCTAAGGATGCAAATTCTTTCATCGCTCGTCGATAAACATCTCGCTTGAAAGAAACAACTTGCCTAACTGGATACCAGTAACTTACCCAGCGCCAACCATCAAATTCAGGGGATTTTCCGCGTTGCATATTAATGCGAGACTCATCGCATTCTAATCTCAGCAGAAACCATTTCTGTTTTTGGCCGATACAAACAGGCTTGGAGTCCCAACGCACCAATCGCTTTGGTAGCTTATATCTTAACCAATGACGACTTGTTGCAATGATCTTAACGTCTTTTTTCGTTAAACCGACTTCTTCATATAACTCCCTGAACATGGCTTGTTCAGGGGTTTCACCTTCGTCAATCCCACCTTGTGGAAATTGCCATGAGTGTTGCCCGTATCGTTTAGCCCAGAAGACCTGACCATGGTTATTACATATCACAATACCAACATTAAGTCGGTAACCATCGCCATCTATCACTGGCTAACCTCTATGAATAAATTTTTTATTACCGTGATTTTTCCACATATCCCCATTACTAGCAAACTTACTGATGTGATATGAGCAAGATTTATTACCTTTTCAGCATTTTTGGATATCTTTTAATCAAACCATACCTTATCAACACAAGAGTGAGACATTGCCCACATTTATTCACCTTTTCTGTGAATAACTTTGTGAAGAATTCAATTCAAATGAGTAATTCAGTTCAATCCCATCAAATGAAAAACAAATGAATAAACAAAAAAACAAACATAAAACATTGATAAAAAAGTATTTATTTTTAAAAATAACGATAATTCGATCTTCAATTTCTTGATGATCTTTTCACCAAACTCAGATCGGTCAAAGATCCACCAACAGGCTATTTATCCACACTTACCTGCTATTCGTTTAGATGATTACAACAAAATCAACCCCAAAAATGCATTTTAACCCCTGTTTATTCATACAGACCCCGTCAGGATCTTATCAATACCTCCTCCACCTGTGGATAAGTTATGAATTGATCGTTCTTACACCGCCTCGGTGAAATCTTAAACAGTAGATTTGGTCGGAGTTTGATAAACTATATTTTTTGTAATACCACCTTGTAACTATGAAACCAGAACCACAAACAGAAGCAGAGCTATTGGAACGAGCGCATGATATGGCAGGACTCAGTTTTGCTGAGTTGGCCGCCGAGGCGAATATGATTGTTCCTGAAAACTTAAAACGTGATAAAGGTTGGGTGGGTCAATTACTCGAATGGCACTTGGGCGCTCCAGCTGGCAGTAAACCTCAACAAGATTTCGCAAAACTAGGGATCGAGTTGAAAAGTATTCCGATCAGTTATTCTGGCAAACCTTTAGAAACAACCTTTGTTTCTGTGGCTCCCCTCACTGGTGTTCATGGTCTTACATGGGAAACAAGTCATGTTCGAAACAAGCTATCTCGCGTGCTTTGGGTACCCGTAGAAGGAGAACGAGAAATCCCACTCGCTGAAAGACGTGTGGGCAGTCCACTCATTTGGTCACCAGATGAAGAAGAAGAACGGATTTTGCGAAATGACTGGGAAGAGTTAATGGAGATGATCGTCTTGGGAAGATTTGATCAAATTTCCGCCAGACACGGAGAAGCGCTGCATCTTCGCCCTAAAGCCGCAAATGCAAAAGCGCTCACCGAAGCATACAACTCAAATGGTAAGCCGATGAAAACTCTGCCCCGAGGCTTTTACCTTAGAACACAGTTTACTGAACAGATCTTACTCAAGCACTACATTAACACTCAACCAGAATAAAACCATATCAGCTATTTAGTGCGTCACGAGCGATAACTCAATATCGCAGTATGAGGCTGCCTCTTCAGTGCCACATTCGTCATACGCATTGCGCAGCCTTAAATACGCTTTATCGACCCCTAGCCTCAATAGTTCTTCTTTTACTAAGTCTAGAGAGCCAAAATGTATCGGGTCTTCACCGTCTTTAATCGGCTCAAGTTGATGCTTGTACTCCACAGCTAAAAGATAGTCAGAGACATCAGAACACCCAATCACAAATACTTTGGGAGTTTTATAAGTATCTTTATGTGGACCATGTAGCCACATGTCCAATTGATGCTTCTGCATAACATACCTCCTTCACACGATTATTTAAGTGTAGTTAGGCTAACTGTAGCTTTCGAGTTTGCTCTCCCTTTATACGTAAATCATTTGCGATTGCGGCTAAAAATCCCCTATATTGGAGTCACTTATTTAGTCGGTAACTCTTCAAGGACGTGATATGCAATACACAAAACTACCGCACTCATCACTTGAGATCAGTAAAATCTGCCTCGGCACTATGACGTTTGGCGAGCAAAACACAGAAAAGGACGCCTTTGAACAGCTCGACTTTGCCCTCGATCATGGGGTGAACTTCATCGATACCGCAGAGATGTACCCTGTACCGCCAAGATCGGAAACACAAGGGCTTACCGAGCAATACATCGGTAATTGGTTAGCAAAAAGCGGCAAAAGAGAAAAAGTAGTACTGGCAACAAAAGTGGCAGGCCCTCGCAATGTTCCTCACATTAGAGACAACATGAGCCTTAATCGTCGCCACATCCATACAGCGATTGATGACAGCCTTAATCGTCTACAAACCGATTATGTCGATTTGTACCAACTACATTGGCCGCAGCGTCAAACCAACTGCTTTGGTCAACTCAACTACCCATACCCTGACAAACAAGAAGAAGTCACGTTAATTGAAACGTTGGAAGCGCTTACTGAATTAGTGAATGCAGGTAAAGTGCGCTATATCGGCGTATCCAACGAGACGCCGTGGGGTGTGATGTCGCTACTGCGTTTGGCAGAAAAACACGATTTGCCAAGAATTGTCTCCATTCAAAACCCATATAACTTATTGAACCGCAGCTTCGAAGTTGGCTTGTCTGAAATCAGCCATTACGAAGGCGTTCAGTTACTTGCCTACTCTCCTTTGGCATTTGGCTGCCTGAGTGGTAAATACCTAAACGGGGCAAAACCTGAAGGCGCTCGATGCACTAAGTGGGAGCGTTTTGCGCGCTACTTCACTCCGCAAGGTGTTAAAGCGACCGAAGCTTACGTCAATTTAGCTCAAGAGCATGGTCTAAACCCTGCACAAATGGCGCTCGCGTTTGTCAATCAGCGTCCATTTGTTGCTTCTAACATTATCGGAGCAACAAACCTAGACCAATTAAAAGCCAATATCGACAGTATTGATTTGCAACTTAGCGACGAACTACTTACTGAAATTCAAGCAATAGGTACAACTTACTCGAATCCTTGCCCTTAACAGTACCACCTTCAAACGAAAACAGCTGATCTTCAAGATCAGCTGTTTATCCAATGAAGTCATACTTCATATAAAAAGTTAAGCGTGTTGAATGACTCGTTAGCAACTCAGTCAGCCCAACACGCTAACGATTACGTCATTATTCGCGACGTTAAGACTCGACGAAGGTGACGAACTCGACGTTCAACTTTTACTGCATCCGGAACATTGGCACGTGTAGAACGACCATCGCGATCTAAACCAATATCTCTCAATAGATGAACATTCGTCCATGGAATATCATGAGCAGTTCGACGTATGGTGCGCTGCCATTGCTTTTCTTCGCGTTTAAGGTCTGCTTTCAATAGCAAAGTGGCCAATTGTAGGTAAATAGAGTGACGCATAATATTTTCTCCGATTATCGATGTATTCGACTGGGAAAAATAGTGCGTAAAATGAACAGAAATATTCTGTTGATACTAAGCCGCTACTTTTCCGCAGCCTAGTAATAAATATGATAGGTTACGGATTAATTTTTATCTTGTGAGCCAGTGGTATTGGTATCATCCGATTTAAGGGTTATCGGAGCGATAGGCATACGATCAGCGCAAGCAGTGGTGTTAACAACGTAATGTTTCATCTTGCGCCTCCTAGCTAAAAATTAATCCGTTTATGAAAGGTATAACTCACTGAGTTACGGTTAAATTGTAAGCTTTGATGAATATATATCAAACATTTTTTGCCTTTTTGATTAAAAACAAATCAATACACCTCAATTTAGTTTCATATACTTTTATGTATAACATATTCACCTGAGGAATATATAAATTTGCGGATTTTATAAATCAAACCAAACAAAAAATAAAAAGAGCGGCTCTGTGGCCACTCTTTTATTGTATTTATTCGCCTATTTGACACAGGGAAAGGCCAACTACATGGCTTGTTCGGAAATCAAATTATGTTTATTAAGTAGTCGATACATGGTTGCACGCGAAACTCCTAGCTCTTTCGCCGCATTTGAAACTTGACCAGAATGAGATTCCAAAACAACTAGCAACGCATCACGTTCACTCTTCTCACGGATTGATTTCAAGCTGCGCTTTGAGTCATTACGTTGAGGTAAATCTAAGTGATGCTCTTCAATCATTACGCTGTCGGACATTAATACCGCTCGCTTCACTTGGTTCATCAGCTCACGCACATTTCCAGGCCAGAAATAACGTGTCAGTGCCTTGAATGCATCCTCAGAAAAGCTTTTTGCTTGCGAGTTGTACTCTTTTGAGAACTCTTGTAAGTAGAAACGAGCCAGCAATGCGATGTCACTCGCACGTTCTTTCAAGCTAGGGACATTGATGCGCAAAACGTTGATGTAATGGTAAAGCTCTTCATTGAAGTCACCGTCAATCAAAGCTTTTTCAACATCTGACGAGTTAGCAGCAAGAATACGCACGTTAACCGCTTTTACGCCATCTTTGGTATCAATGGTGCCTTCTTGCAAGAATCTCAGCAGATTCATTTGCTGCTCTTTTGAAATGGTAAGAATGTCGTTAAACAACACGGTGCCGCCATCTGCTTGTTCAAGCAGGCATGCTTCCATATCTTCATCGGCGTTAATACCAAATACTTCAGCTTGGAAACGTTGTTCATTGAGTGCGCGACAGTTAATTGCCATAAACGGTTTATGAGAGCGTGAAGAGACTTTATGGATGGCCCTAGCAACCGCCTCTTTACCAGTCCCACTTTCCCCAGAAATCAGAATACTGACGTCCGTTGGACCAATGCGCTTCACTTGATCGCGTAAACGTTTCATCGGGATAGATTCACCGATCAAACCCATATCTAAACTGCTACCAAAACTAGGCCAAACTTTTTTCTCCAACTTAAGCATGCCAAGCTGGTGACCTATTGTGCTTAATAACTGTGCATCTGGGATCGGCGCTGTGAAAAAATCGATACAAAAGTTAACAATGAACTGGCATATGGTGTCAGTGCCAAGCTGAGATTCACGAATAAACGCTAACCAACGTACGTGTTTGTGAGAGCTGACTAAGTTCGCCAAACCATTCAAGCTGAACTCGTCATGGCTGAGATCAACAATACCGATACATGGACCAATATCTTCTAACAGCGTATTAGCTTTGCGTAAGTCACCTACTTGGTGACACTTCCAGCCCACTTGCTCCAGTACCGATAACCAAGGCTCATAAGTACCGCCAACTACCACAAGCGATCCCGGGATGGAATCCATCTTAAACTGCCCAGCCATTCTCTAACCCTTTTTCATTGTTAATAGAAATTTTGTGCCACAAACTTATCTTTGCGAGCGGGTAACATTATCGAGACTCCGCCCCCTCACGTCTGTCTCAGTATTAAGACTATGCAATAGATTGAGATTTGGCGAATGTTTATTTGCATATCCCATTAAAAGGCAAATGCAACAACTTGAATCAGCTTAACTAAAAGGCAAAAAAAAACCACCCGAAGGTGGTTTTTTACTCATCCTATCGAATTACGCTTGCGGGCGCATTGCAGGGAATAAGATCACGTCACGGATAGTGTGCGTGTTAGTCAGTAGCATAACCAAACGGTCGATACCGATACCTTGGCCTGCTGTTGGCGGTAGGCCGTGCTCTAGAGCAGTGATGTAGTCTGCATCGTAGAACATTGCTTCGTCGTCACCAGACTCTTTCGCTTCAACCTGTGCTTTAAAGCGTGCATCTTGGTCTTCAGCATCGTTAAGCTCTGAGAAACCGTTCGCTACTTCACGGCCACCGATAAAGAACTCAAAGCGGTCTGTAAAGAACGGGTTGTCATCGCTACGACGAGCTAGTGGAGAGATATCTGCTGGGTAGCCAGTGATGAACGTAGGCTGCATTAGCTTAGGTTCTGCTGTTTCACCAAAGATCTCTTCAAGAAGCTGACCACATGTCCAGAAAGGTTCTACTTCAACGTGAACAGATTTCGCGATAGAAACCATTAGATCACGGTTTTGTAGGTCTTCTTCTGTTAGCGCTTGGATTTGCGCGTGGTCTGGGTTGTAGTGCTTGATTGCTTCGAACATGCTCATACGAGTGTAAGTACCACCAAACTCAACCGTTTCATCACCGTAAGGCATTGACGTTGAACCTAGAACTTCTTGCGCCACTGAGCTTAGTAGTTCTTCAGTTAGGTCCATCAGATCTTTGTAGTCTGCGTACGCCATGTAGAATTCCATCATTGTGAATTCTGGGTTGTGGCGTGGAGAAAGGCCTTCGTTACGGAAGTTACGGTTGATTTCGAATACGCGATCAAAACCACCAACAACTAGACGCTTCAGGTATAGCTCTGGCGCGATACGTAGGTACATTGGCATGTCTAGTGCGTTGTGGTGCGTGATGAATGGACGCGCACTCGCACCGCCAGGGATAACGTGCATCATTGGCGTTTCAACTTCCATGAACTGCTTAGAGATCATGAAGTTGCGGATTGCAGACATTACTTTAGAACGTACTACGAACGCTTGACGAGAGTCTTCGTTAACGATCAGATCAACGTAACGTTGGCGGTAACGCATCTCTTGGTCAGTTAGACCGTGGAACTTTTCTGGAAGTGGACGTAGTGCTTTGGTTAGCAACTCGTACTCTTCCATGTTCACGTATAGGTCACCTTTACCAGACTTATGAAGTGCACCTTTAACACCGATGATGTCACCGATATCTAGACCTTGGTATTTTTCTTTAAGTACTTTTTGAACCGCTTTGTCAGCGTAAGCTTGGATACGGCCAGAAGTTTCTTGAATTACCAAGAATGGACCACGTTTAGCCATGATACGGCCAGCGATTGCTACTACGTGGTTAAGCTCTTCTAGCTCTTCCTTCGTCTTTTCACCGAACTCTTTCTGAAGGTCGCCCGCTAGTGCGTCACGACGGAAGTCGTTTGGATGGCCGTTCGCTTTGCAGCTCTTTCGGATTGCATCCAGTTTAGCGCGGCGTTCAGCAATCAGCTTATTTTCTTCTAGTACAGTTTCGTTTTGAACAGCATCAGTCATTTTCGATGTATCCTGTTTTTGTCGGTGAAAAGCTTTATAGACCTGATTTCAGGCTAGCTTCAATAAATTTGTCCAGATCGCCATCAAGAACCGCTTGAGTATTACGGTTTTCAATGCCCGTACGGAGGTCCTTAATACGTGAGTCATCCAATACGTAAGAACGGATCTGGCTACCCCAGCCAATGTCAGACTTAGCGTCTTCATTAGCTTGTTTTTCCGCATTTTGCTTTTGCAATTCAAGCTCAAATAGCTTCGCTCGAAGCTGTTTCATTGCCTGATCTTTGTTCTTATGTTGAGAACGGTCATTCTGACACTGAACCACTGTGTTCGTAGGTACGTGCGTAATACGTACCGCAGATTCTGTGGTGTTTACGTGCTGACCACCTGCGCCTGACGCACGGTAAACGTCAATACGTAGGTCGGAAGGATTAATGTCGATGTCGATGTTTTCATCAATCTCTGGATAGATGAACGCAGAAGCAAATGACGTATGGCGACGACCGCCTGAATCGAACGGAGATTTACGAACAAGACGATGAACGCCCGTTTCAGTACGTAACCAACCGTACGCATACTCACCAGAGATGCGAACTGTTGCCGACTTAAGACCCGCGACTTCACCTTCAGATACTTCAATCACTTCAGCTTTGAAGCCCTTCGCTTCTGCCCAACGTAGGTACATACGCAGCAGCATGTTAGTCCAGTCTTGTGCTTCTGTACCACCAGAGCCAGCTTGCAAATCGATGTAACAATCAGAGCTATCGTGGTCGCCAGAGAACATACGACGGAATTCAAGCTTTTCTAGCTTCTCTTCCAACTCAGCAAGTTCTGGTTCAATTTCGTCAAATGTTTCTTGATCTTCTTCTTCTACAGCCAGCTCAAGAAGACCTTCTACATCTTCCACACCTTGCTCTAGTTGATCAATGGTTTCAACAACCGCTTCTAGTGATGCACGCTCTTTACCCAGTGCTTGCGCACGCTCAGGTTCGTTCCATACATCTGGTTGTTCAAGTTCTGCGTTGACTTCTTCTAGACGCTCTTTCTTCGCGTCATAGTCAAAGATACCCCCTCAGGACATTTGTGCGCTGAGACACGTCCTGCAGACGGTTTTTAATTGGATTGATTTCAAACATGTTTACTCAACATTTTAGAATAGAATTTAACCGAGAAATTCTACTGAAAAATGTGACCGAGATACAGGAAAATTTCGGATGAGAAATCAGATTGCGGTGAGAGAGAGCACGGTCATAAAATTTTACACCCACTTAGGGGCAACCGTACTCTATAAGAAAGGTTAATCTAGGTATTACTTAGCTTCGATATGATCGATCATCAATTGCAATGATTGATTACCACGAAATTCATTCACATCCAGCTTATACGCGAGACGTACTGTTTTAACCGATGCATCTGGCCATCGGCGTAGATCAACATTGAATGCAATGCCGTCGATCATCACATTGGTAGGGTGACCTTTATAAAGCGGCTCTAACATCAATTTAAGATGCTTCTCACCCACCAGCTTTTGATGCAGTACTTTAAACTCACCATCAAAGATTGGCTCTGGGAAAGCTTGTCCAAAAGGGCCACCCGATCGCAGCTGTTCAGCAACATGCATAGAGAACTCTTCCGGCTTAAGTTCACCATCTGACATGATCACGCCTTTTAGCGCCGCTTCATCGAGTTCCTTTTTTACCACTTCATCAAACAAACGACTGAAACGCTCAAAATCCTGCTCTTTAATCGTTAAGCCTGCTGCCATAGCGTGTCCACCAAACTTGATGATCAAACCCGGGTTTTGTGTGTCGATGAAATCCAACGCATCGCGCATGTGTAGCCCCGGAATAGAACGACACGAGCCTTTAATCGTCCCTTCTCCGCCATCAGCAAATGCAATGACTGGACGGTGAAACTTCTCTTTAATACGCGAAGCCAAAATACCAATCACACCTTGATGCCAATCACGTTGGAACAAGGCTAGGCCATAAGGAAGCTCATTGCCTTCACCAAACTGAAGGCGCTCACAGAAAGCCATCGCTTCTTGCTTCATGCCTTCTTCAATCTCTTTACGAGTTTGGTTCAAGCCATCCAATTCACTTGCCATGCGACGAGCAGCGTGGATGTTGTTACACATCAGCAGTTCAACACCGAAAGACATGTCATCAAGACGGCCTGCTGCGTTAATACGTGGACCTAAAGCAAAGCCAAAGTCAGACGCAACTAAACGACGCGCATCGCGCTTCGCGACCTCAATTAATGCCTGGATGCCGGGACGCGCTTTGCCCGCACGAATACGTTGCAAGCCTTGGTGTACAAGAATGCGGTTGTTTTCATCCAATGGAACGACGTCGGCGACGGTACCCAGTGCAACAAGGTCAATCAGTTCCATCAACTTGGGCTCTTGCATCCCCTGTTCTGCAAACCAATTGTGTTTTCGCATATGAACGCATAGTGCCATCATGAGATAAAACGCGACCCCTACACCCGCAAGCGCTTTAGATGGAAAGCTACAGCTCTCAAGGTTTGGGTTCACCATTGCATCCACATCAGGCAACACTTGTCCTGGCAAGTGGTGATCGGTAACAAGCACGGTAATGCCATTTTCTTTTGCGTAACGCACGCCTTCGATTGATGAGACGCCGTTATCCACCGTCATGATCATCTCAGCGCCAAGCTCTAAGGCTTGGTCAACGACTTCTGGGCTTAACCCATAACCGTCTTCAAAACGATTTGGCACTAGGTAATCCACATTGTGACTACCAAGCATGCGCAGCGCGAGTACTGATAATGCTGAGCTTGTCGCGCCATCAGCGTCAAAATCACCGACAACGATGATGCGTTTTTGTTCTTTTATCCCCTGAAACAAAAGATCGACAGCTTGCTCAATCCCCCCGAGTTTTTGATATGAATGCAACCCACGGGCCGACGTTTCTAATTGTGAAAGATCCGTTATCCCACGGTTGATGTAGATACGTTTAAGAATCGGAGGAATGGAATCAGGAAGAAGGGAAAGATCAGGTTCAGGACGTCGTTGAATTTCTATCATGCTTAAAAGAGCCGACAACTTTGCCGACTCTGCTCCTAATGGATTATAGTTGCTTTAAACGTTTCAATAGCTCTGCAGGTGGTAGGTAGCCACCAACCATTTCGCCATTCGGTAAGAAGATTGCTGGCGTACCAGAAATACCCAATTGGCGACCTAGATTGTAATGCGCCTGGATGGTTTCTTTACACTGTTTCAGGTCTTTCGCAGGGTTATCAAATGTACGATTCACTTTCGCGTTGTGCATTGCCGACGCCGGATCTTCAGCACACCAAATCGTTGCCATTTGTTCTGCCACAGGGCCAGTTGCACCTTGGCGAGGGTAAGCCATGTAACGCACTGTAATACCTAGATCATTATAGCCTTGCATTTGGCTATGCAGACGCACACAGTAACCACATGTGATATCGGTGAATACGGTCACAACGTACTTTTCATCGTCGGCTTTGTATTCGATCATGCTATCGGAGAACTGCGCAATTTTCTCGGCGTTAAGCGGCGCTTGACGCTCTGCTATGACATCTTTGTAACTGCCATCATCATTAATGGCATAAAGCGTACCGGCGATAAAATGGCTACCATCATTTGAAGCAAACAGGATCCCGCCATTGGTTTGAATTTCCAATAAGCCAGCAACGTCTGATGGTTGAATATCAACGATAGATAAACCAAGCTTTGAGAACTTAGTTTTTAATGCTGCTTCATCAAAGCCGCTTTGTGCAGCTGGCGCCACTTGTTGCGCAGGAGTCTCCGTTTGAGCCTGACTTTCTTCTGCACCACAAGCGGTAACAAAAAATGGTAAAGTCAGCAGAGTTAGTCGGCGTAATACGCTCATGAAATTCACCTTAATGTAAAATCGTTTTTCCAAGAGGACATGGATGAATCTAACCATTGTTATGCTCTTGGGTGGTGTTGACTGTGGATCTGCTTCAATCGTTCAGTCGCCACGTGAGTATAAATTTGCGTGGTCGATAAGTCACTATGTCCTAAAAGCATCTGTACGACCCTGAGATCTGCGCCATAGTTCAATAAATGCGTGGCAAAGGCATGACGCAGTACGTGCGGCGACAGCTGATCAGTATCAATCCCTGCTATCAAAGCATAGTATTTAATACGGTGCCAAAACGTCTGACGAGTCATCTGTCTTGCGCGTTTACTAGGAAAAACAATATCAGATGATGTATCACCAAGTAACGCAGGGCGCCCTTGTTGAATGAACGTCTCGATCCAATCGACCGCGTTTTCCCCCATAGGAACCAGGCGTTCTTTACCACCTTTACCAGTCACGCGCACCACCCCTTGGCGCAAGCTAACATTTTCCATGGTCAAACTGACGAGCTCTGTCACACGCAACCCTGTCGCGTAGAGTAGCTCTAGCATCGCTTTATCGCGCAATTCTATAGGGTCATTCGGGTCTGGCGCTTCGAGCAACGCGTCCACTTGCTCTTCACTAATATCTTTGGGTAAACGTTGTGGCAGTTTAGGGCTAACCAAGAGCGCACTCGGGTCATCAGCGCGCACCTTCTCACGATGCAGGTATTGAAATAAACGACGAATAGCCGACAACATACGCGCACGGGACGTCTGTTTGTAATCTAAGTCTACAAGGTGGCTTTGATATTCTTGCAAGCCAGACAAACTGATAAAATCAAGACGGTATCGATGTTTTTCCATCCACACGAGCAGCTTCATTAAATCGTTTCGGTAGGAAGCCAACGTGTTCTCTGATAGACCACGCTCCATCCACATCGCATCTAAGAATTGCTCAACAAGCGAAAAATCTTGTTGATTGACAGGCTGTTGTGCCGTCATGAATGCTTCCTTATCTGTTTATATTTACAGTATTTAGATTAAAGCACCTGCCAATCCAATACCATAAAAAATCATCCCACATAGGATATTCGCTGCAATCTTCCTCAATTTATGGTTAGAATCTTCCACAACAGCAACACAAATAACGACGAATATAATGAAAATCGGACTCTTTTACGGCTCAACGACCTGCTACACCGAAATGGCAGCAGAGAAAATTCGTACCCTTATTGGTGAAGACCTTGTCGACATTCACAATGTGAAAGAGACACCGTTATCACTAATGGCGGACTACGACTTATTACTCCTTGGCATCTCAACTTGGGATTTTGGTGAAATTCAAGAAGATTGGAACGCGATTTGGCAAGACATCGCGACCACACCACTGAAAGGCAAAGTTGTAGCGCTGTTTGGTCTGGGTGACCAAGAAGGTTACGGAGAGTGGTATTTAGATGCGATGGGCTTACTTCACGATGAATTGCAAGCCACAGGCGCAACCTTTATCGGTTACTGGCCAAATGAAGGCTACGAATTTGAAGCATCGAAAGCATTGATCGAAGATGGCAGCAAGTTTGTTGGACTTGCGTTAGATGAAGACTCACAGTACGAACTGAGTGATGAACGCATCGAAAAATGGTGTGAACAAGTTCTTGTGGAATTCCACGACACGCTTTAATAGCGCAAACACGTCATCATTAAAAAGTAAAAAGCCCGATGAAGTAATTCATCGGGCTTTTTATTATCTTGATAACGCGAAGTGATTACGCGGTTTCTTGTGCTAGCTCTGGGCGAGGTTTCGCGATGAAGAACATGCACACGATAGCCGCAAATGTTGGAAGCACCCAGCCCATGCCGACTTCGAATAATGGCAACATGTTAAACGCAGAAACATCAATACCCGATACTTTTGCCGCATCAACCAACGCAAACAGCAGAGATACAAGCAGTACTGCACGGTAAGCAAAGCGTGGATTCGGCAGTTTGCTGCGCACAAATGTTAGTGCAACCAACGCAATCGCCACAGGGTACAGCGCAAACAATACTGGCACTGACAGAGAAATCAGCTGCGCAAGACCAACGTTTGCAACCAATGCACAAACAGAACCATTAATCAGTACCCATTGCTTGTATGACAGTGGTGTTTTCGAGCTGAAGAAATCTGAACACGCAGAAATCAAGCCAATCGCGGTTGTCAGACACGCTAGCAATACGATGACAGACAGAACGATTTGACCGTATGGACCAAACAACGCTTGAACGTATTGGCTAAGCACTAGGCCACCATTATCAGCACCAGCAGCAACCGTTGCACTCGTCGCACCTAAGTAAAATAGTGAGATGTAAACAAACGCAAGACCAGCAGCAGCAATACAACCTGCATAGATCAGATATTTAGTAGTTGCAGAGCGCTCAGTAATGCCTTTACCGCGCAGTGCATCAACCATCAGCATACCAAACATCAATGACGCGAACGTATCCATTGTGTTGTAGCCTTCTAAGAAGCCTTTGGTCAGAGGCTGCGTTAGGTATTCACCGTGCGCGCCAATCATATCGCCCTGAGGATCAAGGAAGACAGCGACAGCAAGAATGATCAAACCAACGAACAATGCTGGTGTCAGTACTTTACCGATAAGATCGATCAAACGGCCTTGGAACCATGAGAACATCATCGCTGCGATAAAGAAGATCACTGAGAACGCTGTCAGATGCGTTTGTGATGCCTCAAGGAAGAAAGGTTTCACCGCCATCTCGTAAGCCACTAGGCCAGTACGAGGCGCTGCAAACGCAGGACCAATGATGATGAAAATCAGTGCAGCCATAAGAACTGCCGCTTTTTTCGGAAGGTCTTGCGTTAAGTGATCCCAAGAACCACCAGCAACAGCAATAGCAACGATAGTAATAAGAGGTAGACCTACCGCTGTCAGCAAGAAACCAAACATAGCTGGCATTAAGTTTTCACCCGCTAACTGACCCGCTAGAGGTGGAAAGATAATATTGCCCGCACCTAAAAAGAACGCAAATAGCATAAAGCCTACTGCGATAATATCTGTTAGTTTTAACGTCTGCTTCACAGATAACCCTTGTCTTTTAATTAATGAATGTTGTGTATGCTTAGACCACTTTTTGTATACCTAAAGTCAATAAGTACACGTGGTTCAATCTATAAAATTTTCGCCGCATAATGACGAAAGACTCATCATTTGGCAACCTTTAAGAAAAAAACACCATATTAATTTAGTTTTCAAACTTAAAAGCAGTGGATATAACCAGATCCAAATAACAGACCAGTTCTTTATCTCGATCAATTAACAATACAATTTAATAACCAACAAAACAACAATCTATACAATTAATAAACAATAGAGTAATCCACTTAATTATTGAGCAAATATAAAACAATCATGAAGAACAAAAAACTGAAAACTAAAGGCTTCAATTTTAAGCAATTTTGTATTGAGGGCGGCGAGAGTGGTATGCCAGTCAGCACAGATGGGGTAATGCTTGGTGCTTGGATTCAAAGCCCTAACGACGCTAAAATTCTCGATATTGGCACTGGCACTGGCCTGCTTGCCCTGATGTGTGCTCAACGCTTTACAGAAGCTCAAATAACCGCGGTCGATATCGAATTAACAGCCGTTGCTGCCGCGCAAAAAAATATGGCCCAGTCTCCTTGGTCAGATCGTGTAAGTGTGCACCACACCGACATACTGCACTTTACGCCGACACATCCATTTCAACGCATCATTTGTAATCCGCCCTACTTCAACAGCGGCGAACAATCGAAACACAGTCAACGTGCAACCGCGAGGCACACTGATACGCTAGGCCATAACACATTGCTACAGCGTTGCTATCATTTGCTTGATGACGAAGGGAGGGCTAGTTTTGTGTTGCCAATCACCGAAGGCGAGCAGTTCATTGAGCTAGCATTAAACCAAGGTTGGTATCTATCGCGGATCTGTCGTGTGCAACCATCAGAAAAGAAACCAGTACACCGACTGTTATTTGAACTATCAAAACGACCTTGCGATTCGCAAACGTCACATTTAATTATCCGTTCAAATGACGGCTATAGTGATGATTTCATCCAGTTAACTCGCGAGTTTTATCTTAAGATGTGAAATAACATGTGATCCTTATCACCAATCACTTTATAATGTGCGACCTTTTTGTATTCTATGCTGTTGTGGCGAACCATTAACCAAGCTTTGCTTGTGGAGAACTCATTGTGATCAGAACCTTTGCTGAACTTGATCTAGACCAAAACCTACTTGAAGCCATTGAAGAGATGGGTTACGAACGCCCAACAAAAATTCAGGCAGAAGCGATTCCACAAGCGTTGGACGGTCGTGACATTCTAGCGTCAGCGCCAACAGGAACTGGTAAAACGGCCGCCTTCGTCCTGCCAGCATTGCAATACTTGCAAGACTTCCCTCGTCGTAAGCCTGGACCTGCGCGTATTTTGATCCTAACGCCTACTCGCGAACTGGCGATGCAAATTGCCGATCAAGCACGTGCTTTGGCAAAAAATACCAAACTCAACATTTTCACCATCACTGGTGGTGTTCAGTACCAAGAGCACGCCGACATCCTTGCAACAACGCAAGACATTGTGGTTGCGACACCTGGCCGTTTAAAAGAATACATTGATGCAGAACGTTTTGATTGTCGTGCAATCGAATGGTTAATCCTTGATGAAGCAGACCGTATGCTAGATATGGGTTTTGCTCCTACTGTCGATCGCCTATCTAACGAATGTCGCTGGCGTAAGCAAACCCTTCTGTTTTCAGCAACGTTAGAAGGGAAAGGCGTAGAAGGCTTTACCGCTGATCTGTTGAATGACCCTGCAGAGATCGACGCAAAATCACCGCTGCGTGAGCGTAAGAAAATTGCTCAGTGGTACCACCGAGCTGATGATGCTGAACACAAACTAGAATTACTAAAACACATTATTACTCAGCAAGCTGAGCGCACTATCGTCTTTTTAAAGACTCGTGAGCGTTTGGCTGAGCTACGAGCGCAGCTTGAAAGCGCACAGATTCCATGTTCTTGGATTCAAGGTGAAATGCCGCAAGATCGTCGTAACAATGCGATTTCTCGCTTCCGCGATGGAACTGTGAATGTGCTGCTCGCGACGGACGTTGCTGCGCGTGGTATCGATCTTCCGGATGTATCACACGTTATCAACTACGATATGCCGCGCACGGCTGATGTTTACCTTCACCGTATCGGCCGTACGGCTCGCGCAGGTAAGAAAGGTAACGCTATCTCAATCGTAGAAGCACACGACCAACCAATGATGGATCGCGTTGCACGTTACGTGAAAGAAGACATCAAAGAGCGTTTCGTGAAAGAGATGCGTCCTAAACACAAAAAGCCTGTGTTTAAGAAGAAAAAGAAAAAAGACGACAAGAAAAAAGTAGCGAAAAAGAAAACCGCTAAGAAGAAGTAATCTTGTTGGGGCCAAGTAGCTCAAGCTAGAAAATAACAAAGGGTTGGCAATGCCAACCCTTTTTCGTTTGTGCTGATAGAGATTAACGTCGATTACGTCTCAATCAGCTTTATTTTTGCTCTTCGCGTTTAAATACTAACTCTGTTGGCGTCGATTCATCTTCCACAAAGTAGTAACCCGCCGTATCAAACTTAGTCAGGTCTGCCACGCTCTCAACACGGTTTTCAATGATGTAACGCGCCATCATACCGCGCGCTTTCTTCGCGTAAAAACTGATGACCTTGTATTGACCATTCTTACAATCTTTGAATACTGGCGTGATCACTTGCGCATCTAAATTCTTTGACTTAACCGCTTTAAAGTATTCATTTGATGCAAGGTTGATAAGGACATTATCACCTTGAGCAGAAATCGCTTCGTTAAGCTTGTCCGTAATAACGTTGCCCCAAAACTGGTACAAGTTCGTACCCTTGTCGTTTGCAAGCTTGGTACCCATTTCAAGACGGTATGGCTGCATCAAATCAAGTGGTTTTAGTAAACCATAGAGACCCGATAGCATACGCAGATGATCTTGAGCATATTCAAAGTCCGCTTCAGATAAACTTTCGGCGTCTAGCCCTGTGTAAACGTCACCTTTAAATGCAAGAATGGCTTGTCGTGAGTTTTCCGTGGTAAACGTTTCACTCCACTCTTGAAATCGGCCCACATTTAAATCGGCAATCTTGTCGCTCACTTTCATTAAAGAGGCAACATCAGCAGGAGTCAGTTTGCGGCATACATCGATAAGCTCTTTTGAGTATTCGACCAACTCAGGTTGAGTAAATTTTTCTGTCGCTAACGGAGACTCGTAATCAAGAGTCTTCGCTGGAGAAACTACGATAAGCATGACTTTCCCTTCTCTAATTTTGTTTTTAATAGGGTACAAAAAAAGCCATGCATTGTCTGCATGGCTTTTTACATCGTACTAATAGCTTTCAACTATGAGTGATAGCTCACTTAGTCTTTTTTATCGTTGTACCAAATGCCTTCTTCAAGCTGAGATTTCAGCTCTGGGAAATCATTCGCATCAAATGTTGGCACTTTGCCTTCACCAAGCTGGCGGTTGTAATCTTTGGCCAGTTTAATCACGATGCCAGATAGCAAGATGATAGCCACTAAGTTAACTATCGCCATCAGACCCATAGAGACATCAGCAAGCGACCATACGACTGGTAACGAAGCTAGTGCACCAAACATCACCATACCAAGAACAATAACGCGGAAAATGCTTAAGCCCGCTTTATGATTGTGCTCTAGGAAGATTAAGTTCGTTTCAGCATACGAGTAGTTTGCAATGATTGAAGTAAACGCAAAGAAGAAGATTGCCACAGCAACAAAGATGCCGCCCCAATCGCCAACTTGTGAGCTCAATGCACGCTGAGTTAGCTCGATACCCGTCACTTCTGTTGCTTGACCGACATACTCACCAGACATCAGGATGATAGCCACTGTTGCAGAACAGATAACGATCGTATCCATGAACACGCCTAGCATCTGTACGTAACCTTGAGACGCTGGGTGTGGTGGGTAAGGTGTTGCTGAAGCTGCCGCGTTAGGTGCAGAACCCATACCTGCTTCATTCGAGAATAGACCGCGCTTGATACCGTTAATCATTGCCTGTGCAATTGCGTAGCCAAGACCACCTGCTGCTGCTTCTTGCAGACCAAATGCACTCTTAAAGATAAGCATCAATACATCAGGTAATTTCTCTAGGTTAGAGAACATGATGAACAGCGCTAGGGCTAGATAAAGTAGTGCCATGATCGGAACGATCATCTCAGCTACTCTTGCGATACGCTTGATGCCACCGAAAATAACAATTGCAGACAGTAAAACAACGGCAATACCAACATACAGGTTATTCCAACCAAATGCGTTGCTCATTGCATTGGCAATTGAGTTAGCTTGTACGGCGTTGAATACCAAACCAAAAGCGATGATTAGGAAAACTGAGAACAACACGCCCATCCAACGCATGCCCAAGCCTTTTTCCATGTAGTAGGCAGGGCCACCACGGTAGTTGCCATCATCATCTTTGGTTTTGTATAGCTGCGCCAGTGTGCTCTCAGCAAACGATGTTGCCATACCAAGCATTGCAATCAGCCACATCCAGAAGATCGCACCAGGACCACCCGCAGTCAATGCAACTGCAACGCCCGCCATGTTACCTGTACCAACACGTGCAGCAAGACTAGTACAAAGCGCTTGGAAAGAGGAAATACCAGCTTTGTCTGCTTTACGACTGTTCTTAAGAACAGAGAACATGTGGCCGAAATGGCGGAACTGAATGAACCCTAATCGAACGGTGAAGTAAATACCAACACCAACAAGAAGATAAACCAGAATCGAGCCCCAGAGGAGATCGTTCATCAAATTGATTAAGTCTGTCATGTGTACCTCAAAGTGAGTTGCGCCAGTCTATGCGTCCTAGCCATCCACCAAATTGCCTGCTAAGTGTCAAAGTGTGCTTAGCTTTTTAAGTAATGTTTATGGGCAATCTAGAATCGTAAACGTCGCTTCATGCATCCATTTTACGTACCAGCGTATTTTTTGACGGGCGGATAATGCAACCTAGGAGCGCAAAAATCAATATGCAACAACAAGAATAACATTGTTATTTTTCACTATAAAGTCACCAAAAAATAACATAAATAGAAGACTTAACACTCAAACTGCGCAACATTTCAATTACCAAACGCCAACATAAATAATTATTCTTCATTAAATGGAATGGTAAACCGTATAAACAAGAACAAGCTAGTATTCACAAGGTGTTACATAAATTTACGCTAGTGACTTACCATCTAATTGAACACTATTTCATCAAACTGATTTTATGCAACTTTAACCTTTGCGCAGTGCACCCATTCATCAAATCGAATTAACATAGAAAATCTCTCTATTTAATCGTTTTCTTGAGATCGTTTGTGCATTTTTTATCCACATAGTTGCAATAAAAAGTGTGATTTTGAGAATATTTTTGCACGAAAATGTCATGCTACCGACACAAATGCGAAATATATCATGGTTATTCTCACGGCTATTGTGGTACTTAAAAAACTCCACAAGGACTGGTTACAACAGTTTAGCTTAAGAAAGGTAAAGGTGGCTTATGGAAGGCTTTCAACTAGATGACATTTTTAATCTGGATACTACCTCAACAACCAAATCTCGTGCCAAACCAGTAAAGCGAAAGTGGCGTGAAATAGAAGAGATGAACGACAGACGCAATTTGCTTAAAGAGCTGCGCGAACTTGATGTCTGTACCGATTATAACTTGGAAGACATTAAACTCTAATTCAAACAAAAGGCACCTTACAGGTGCCTTTTGTTTTTTGTTTACAGTGACCGTAAACACCGTGAGTTTAGTACCAAGGTTTAAGTATGAATACCATTATTACTCAATGAGAATCTTCCGTACTTTTTGCCGAAAAATATGCACACGAAATTTTCGGTTGATTCCCAATAAATAAGAAATATATCTCACAAACCCGAGATACGACTTTCGCTCGCTCAGGTTTCATCATTCAGGCTTAAACATACTCAGTATCACTTTGACGAACACGTTCGGCCAACTGTTTATAACGATCAGCAATCGTGTCACCAAACACAGGATCATCCTCACTGACGCTCCATAAGCTCTCGACATGCTGCCAATCTTCTGTGGTAAATAACTCTTCAATGAGAGGCAAAATTTTTCGCTCTTCTAGCTCCAAGTGGTGCCTTTGCGATTCGATGAAATCTTCTAGGTGAGCGACAAACATGTCTTGTGGCACAACAGCATCCTGAAGGATCATCTCTATCACGGATGAAAACTCTCTGGTTTTACTCGCTAACTCTAGATGCTCTTTCTCTAAATTTTCCATGGTTTGTTGCTTACCATAGTGTTCAAGAAAGTGGTGATAGAGGATATCTTCTTTCGGGTGGTGTACTTTCTCCGAATGATTAGAGAGGTAATCAACAATCTCGCTTACTAACGCATAGTTGATTACACGTTCTTTTTTTATCTCATTGAGCTTATGGCGCAGTATCGCCAACAGACGAACCATATAACCATGTTCGCGTCGAATTCTTTCGATCATCATAGCGTCTCTCCTTAACACCTACTTTTAGTAAGTGTACATGAGAAATTTACTATCAGCCTCGAGCGTGCTCAAAAAAACAGCGATCATAGCATCCATGATCGCTGTCTCTTCATTTATACCGTTAATGGCAAATGCCAGTTAATTGGTGCTTTTTCTTGTGATGTAAGCAACTGGTTTGCTTGAGAGAAATGCTTACAACCGAAAAAGCCTCGATGTGCCGATAACGGCGATGGATGCGGTGCTGCCAAGACATGGTGTTTATTGCGATCGATAAAGCGCCCTTTCTTCTGCGCGTGTGACCCCCACAGCAAGAACACTACACCTTCTTGATGCTGATTAATGGCTTCAATAACTCGATCAGTAAACGTTTCCCAACCTGTCTTTGAATGTGAATGCGCTTTACCTTGCTCCACCGTTAATACCGTATTGAGTAACAATACGCCTTGCTCAGCCCAGCTTTGCAAAAAACCATGCTGAGGGATTTGGAAACCTTCAATATCTTGCGCCAGCTCTTTATACATATTAACCAGTGACGGTGGCGTTTTAATGCCAGGAAGTACAGAGAAACACAGGCCATGCGCCTGATTTGGGCCGTGGTATGGGTCTTGTCCTAGAATCACGACCTTAACGTCTTTGAACTCGGTAAAACGAAACGCGTTAAAGACATCTTTTGCGGGAGGAAAAATAGCTTTGCCTGCGGCGCGTTCGGCTTCAACAAAATTCAAGGTGTCTACAAAGTAGCTCTGCTTTTTCTCTTCGCCGATCACATCGTGCCAAGTGGGTGACTGATTCATGGAAAGTTCCTGTCCTAAATTTTGCTTCTATTCTAACGAGCGAAACTCAAACAAACAAAAACTTACCACGAACTTGAGACAAGTAATAAAAGACTAATGCTTCTGTGGCGTTCGAAAGTGCCCCTGTCCGGTAATGTGACGATTAGGCATCGGTAAGCGAAGCACGCGACGAGTATAAGCATAAGGAGTAAAAGAGAGTGGTCGAGACATGTTGGCATCCTTCTTTGCTAATTCAGAGATTGATGTTCAATGACTAAGAAAGAAAGGTGCCAACTTTGTGGTTACGCCATTAACTGTCAATGGCCGCTAAATGGAATTGACGCAACGTGTTGATCTCTTGCTGCCAAATATCTGGATCAATTGTTTCTAAAATCAGAGGGATACCATCAAAACGAGGGTCTTTCGCGATGTACTCAAAGCAATCCCACCCGATCTCTCCTTTACCAAGAGAATGGTGGCGATCTACTTTGCTGGCAAACTCTACTTTTGAATCATTTAGATGCATTGCTCTTAAATAGTGCATACCTACGATACGGTCGAACTCTGCAAAGGTGCGCTCGCAATCTTCTTTTGTACGTAAGTCATAACCAGCCGTAAAGGTATGGCAGGTATCAATACAAACGCCGACACGATCTTTATCTTCCACTTGCTCGATGATTTCAGCTAGGTGCTCAAACTTCCAGCCTAAGTTAGTGCCTTGACCTGCCGTATTCTCGATAACAGCGATCACATTCGGCACCGCTTTATGCGCAAGATTGATCGACTCGGCGATCGTCGCGAGACACTCCTGTTCAGAGACTTTCTTTAGGTGACTACCCGGATGGAAGTTAAGCAAAGTCAGCCCCAACTGATTACAACGCTCCATTTCATCAATAAATGCCGCGCGGGATTTATTCAGCTTTTCTTCTTCCGGCGCACCCAAGTTAATCAGATAAGAATCATGGGGAAGAATATGTTCTGCTCCGAAACCCAGCATTTTACAGTTCGCTTTAAACGCACTGATGGTTTTTGCTTCTAAAGGCTTCGCCACCCACTGGCGTTGGTTTTTTGTAAATAGTGCGAATGCATTCGCGCCAATTTCACGAGCTCTCAACGGAGCTTGATCGACCCCACCAGCAGCAGAGACATGTGCACCAATGAGTTTATTCCCAAGCTTGTTTTTCATGTTTGTCATTTAATCACTTTAGACTTTCAGTATTGCTACCTAAATACAGATAGTTGCGTTAACCAGTTTAAACTTTAATCTCAATTTGTAGTAAATTTACAACAAAGCCAGTTATTAAATATTTTTTATATTATCAAATAAATTGTAATTGGTTTGTTTTCAAAGGTTTTATTGATTTAACTCAATAAAATCACCTTAATAAAAATAATGTTTTTGGTTGTTTTTTGACTTAAATCAATATTAAAATAGTGGATATTAGCTATATAATACTCAGCTCAACGAAAATTCGAAAATTAACACCAATAATCACCACGTAAGTGGTCTAGGAGATAGTGATGATCCAAGGTATCCAAATTACAAAAGCGGCAAACGACGACCTACTAAACTCTATCTGGCTATTAGATAGCGAAAAAAATGAAGCTCGTTGTGTTGCTGCAACTGCTGGCTACGAAGCAGACCAAGTTATCGCAATCAGCGACCTAGGTGAATACGAAAGCCGTGAAGTTGCAATCGAAACTGCTCCTCGTATCGAAGGCGGCCAACACCTAAACGTGAACGTGCTTAAACGCGAAACACTAGAAGATGCAGTTGCACACCCAGAGAAATACCCACAACTAACTATTCGTGTTTCTGGTTACGCAGTACGTTTTAACTCGCTAACTCCAGAGCAACAACGTGATGTAATCGCTCGTACTTTTACTGAGACTCTATAATCTCTCAGTAAACTAGCTCGCTAGAATTTAAAAAGCTTGGTCAGCAATGACCAAGCTTTTTTGTTTCAGAATCCTTCTAACCCCTTTCTATAATGGAAAGCAACTCTCCTCTAAGGTGCATTTCTTTGCGAAGGATCTTTCTGAAACGCTTGCGCTACAGAGGTTGGATCAAGCCTATCTCTTTGCAGTGACGCCCCTTCTGCCCACCAAATCAATTGATGCATCGTGCGATTCATATAGTTGTCCCACTGCGTCTGCTCCGACTCATCCGCAGCAACGCCCTGTTCATCAAAGACTTCTTGCGCTTTCGGAATGTGGATCATCGCAGAGACAGGTAGACATCCAAGTTCAGATAAGAAGGTACGCATCGACACTGCAGCACGAGCGCCACCCCATTGCCCTGCAGAGTAGGTCACGATAGCACTCGGCTTGTAAGAAAACAGCGAACTGCCGAAATGGTTAAGCATGTTCGCCAAAGCAGGACTCATCGAATGGTTATATTCCGGGCTAACCATCACATACCCATCCGCATGTTTGATTTTGTCTGCTAGCTCACTTAGGTGCTGCGGAACTTTAGAGCGGTGATAAGCAAACTCGGGCTTAAACACATCACCAAAGTCGTAATTCAAAGGGTCGATGATTTCGACCGTATGTTGCGAATGTTGACTCGCGATGAGTTTTTCACACGCTTTACTGACTCGCATTCCTAAACGGGCTGGTCGTGGTGGCGTGCTGTCTCTCACTGAGCCAAGAAAAATCAAAAAATGCATGCTTCTCTTTCCATCTCATTTAGTTAAGTTCGTTTCTCAATCATAAAGAGAGTCACAACTTACCGACAATAAAAAAGGTGAATGATTACTCATTCACCTCTCGTTATTTCTGTTTTTGATACTTACTATACTTTGAAGCTTACTGCACGCGGCGCAGTACTTGTTTCAATGCGTCAAAGTCTGCGTCGAGCTCTTCCGATAGCAGCTCCATCGCAGCGTGCTTCGCTAGTGGCGCAGGAAGCTCGATATCGGATTCTAGAATATCATCCACGACTTCTTTGAACTTCGCAGGGTGAGCAGTACATAGGAACAGACCGGTTTCACCGTCTTGCAATTGTTCTTCAAGAACGCGGTAAGCAATCGCACCGTGCGGTTCGCATAGATAGCCTAGAGCATGTAAGTCTTTCACTGACTGTGCGCTTTGCTCATCAGATACTGCACCTTTACCTAACGTCTCCAAGCCCCACTCTTTCACACGGCACAGCTCTTCGATACGAGGCCAGTTGTTTGGTTGGCTCACGTCCATCGCGTTCGATGTTGTTGCGACTGTTGGTTTTGGCTCCCACTTACCTGTTTCTAGGTAGCGAGGAACCGTGTCATTGGCATTAGTTGCAGCGATAAAGCGTTTGATAGGCAAGCCCAACGCTTTTGCCAATAGACCAGCAGTTAGGTTACCGAAGTTACCGCTTGGTACTGATACCACTAGGTTTTCACGCTCTTGCTTGCTCATTTGCGCAGCTGCTTCAAAGTAGTAACAGATTTGCGCCATCAAACGGCTGATGTTGATTGAGTTTGCAGAGTTCAGACCGATCTCTTCACGCAGTGCAGAATCATCAAAAGCTTGCTTAACCAGTGCCTGACACGCATCGAAGTCTCCATCGATCGCGACAGTATGGATGTTCTTACCAAGCGTACAGAATAGCTTCTCTTGCAGTGGGCTGATCTTACCTTTCGGGTAAAGAATCACAACGTTGATGTCTTCCATACCGTAGAAAGCATGCGCAACGGCTGCGCCAGTATCGCCGGAAGTTGCAGTCAGAATAGTGATCTTGCCGCCGTCCGAAACCGCAGCAAGAGATTGCGCCATAAAGCGACCACCAAAGTCTTTAAATGCAAGCGTTGGACCATGGAACAGTTCCAGAGCGTAAACACCGTCTTTGACCTGATTAATTGGCGCAGGGAATTGGAATGCAGCATCAACAAGAGCATTCACTTGCTCCTCTGTAAGTTCATCTCCAATTAACGCCGATAAAATCTTAGTGCTACGAGAGACAAAGTCTTCTGCAAGCAGCGCATCGATATCTTCAAATTTTGGTAATTCCGATGGGAAAAATAGACCTTGGTTACGGCCTAACCCTTGGCGAACGGCTTGGCCAAAGGAAACTTGTTCATCATTTTCTTTTATATTGTAAAGCTTCATAGCTCACTTCCTGTTACTTTCGAACCCTGCTTATCTAGACGACAAACGTGGACGAATCCTTCTTCGTTTTGTACGTAGTTTTGTTCTAACCAGCGAGCAACTCGCTCAGCGACATCTTTCTCTTTGCAAATACTGAACAGTGTCGGACCACTGCCAGAAATACCGGTTGCCAATGCACCCGCAGACGCTGCGTATTGACGTGCATTCGCAAAACCTGGAAGCAGTTTCTCACGATACGGTTCTGCGATCACGTCTTTGATCATTTTTGCAGCAAGTTCTGGCTGACCAGAATGACACGCATGAATAAAGCCCGCAAGGTGGCGACCATGAGCAATGATATCTTGTCGGCGGTATTGAGATGGTAGGATCTCACGCGCTTCCGCCGTTGATACCTTGATACCCGGATAAGCCATCACCCAGTACCAATCATCAAAGCAAGGCACTTCTTGACTGATGATACCCAACTCTTCAAGCATCAGTTGCACACCACCAAGGTAACATGGCGCAACGTTGTCGTAGTGAATACCACCAGAGATCTTGCCTTCCATCTCTCCCATCAGCGCCAATAATTCTGTCTCGTTAAGTGGCTGTCCATGGAATCGGTTCAATGCATCTAATGCAGCGACGATAGAACATGCACTTGAGCCTAAACCAGAGCCAATTGGCATGTTCTTTTCTAGCGTCATTTCAAGTGGTTTTAGCTCAACACCTTTTTTGTCTAACTCACGAGCAAACACAAGCCAACAGTCGTAAACGATGTTCTCTTTTGGTTCAGTTGGCAATTTCTCAACAAAATCACCCGCCGTTTTAAGGCTGAACGGATCAGCCCCAGATTTCACCAATACACGGTCACCCAATAGTGTACCATCCACTGGAGACACGGCAGCCCCCAGCACATCAAAGCCAACGCTTACATTACCAATTGATGCTGGGGCATAAACCACTACATCCATATCACTTGAACTCATTATTGTTATACCCCTAGTTTCCAACCTAAAGTACGCATCACGTCAGAAAATACACCCGCAGCCGTTACTTCGGTGCCTGCACCATAGCCACGTAACACTAGTGGGATTGGCTGATAGTAACGGCTGTAAAATGCCAGTGCGTTTTCACCGTCCTTGATTTTATACATTGGATCGTTTTCATCCACCGCTGCGATGCTTACTGTGCACTTGCCCTCATTAATCTCACCAACGTAGCGCAGTACTTTGCCTTCTTCTGCTGCCTTTGCAGATAATTCTTTAAAGTAAGCGTCTGCTTCAGGTAAACGCGCCATAAATTCATCAACGCTACCAGAATCATCAAAACCTGGTGGCAGTGCTTGATCAACCACAACGTCTTCTAGTTCTAGAGACATGCCTGCTTCACGAGCCAGGATCAGAAGCTTACGCGCAACATCCATACCAGAAAGGTCATCACGAGGATCCGGTTCAGTAAAACCATTTTCTTTTGCGATATTAGTTGCTTCACTTAGGCTCATACCTTCATCTAACTTACCGAAGATGTATGACAGAGAGCCAGAAAGAATACCGCTGAAGCGCTCTAGCTCATCACCCGCTGAGATTAGGTTTTGCAGGTTTTCGATTACCGGTAGACCCGCCCCCACAGTTGTTTCGTACATCAGCTTGCGACGAGAGCTGCGCGCAACATCGCGAAGCTGATGGTAGTAAGCCATGCTTGCTGTATTTGCTTTTTTATTTGGTGTAACGACATGGAAACCAGCAGCTAGGAAATCAGCGTATTGATTCGCAATATCTTCACTTGATGTACAGTCAACCAATACTGGGTTGATGATGTGGTTACGTTGAACCAAAGAAATCAAACGCGCTAGGCTGAACTCTTCTGTCGCTGCCGACATACGATCACGCCAATGATCGAGTGGCAGACCTTCACTATCAAGCAGAAGACCTTTGCTGTTTGCCAAGCCACACACGCGAATAACGATGCCTTTTTCCGCAAGCTTCGCCTGTTGACGCTCGATCTGATCCACCAGCTCACCACCAACGCCACCAATACCAACCACGAATACGTCTAAGAAGTGCTTAGAGTTGAATAGGTTTTCGTGACACGCTTTGATCGCTTCAGAGATTTTATCTTCAGGAATCACGGCTGAGATAGCACGCTCAGATGAGCCCTGTGCGATGGCTACAATGTTTACGTTCACTTCAGCAAGAGATGAGAAGAAGCGAGATGCAACACCGCGCGATGTACGCATGCCGTCACCAACCAACGTTATGATTGAAACATTATCAATAAACTCGACCGGCTCTAATAAGCTATCTTTCAGTTCCAACTCAAACGCATCGGCCAGTACTTGTTGCGCTTTTGCTTTATCTTCTGCCTCAATACAGAAGCTAATGCTGTACTCAGAAGAAGACTGAGTAATAAGAACAATAGACACACCAGCGGAAGACATTGCGCCAAACACGCGGCTTGCCATGCCAACCATACCCTTCATACCTGGGCCGGAGACGTTAACCATAGTTAGGTCGTTTAGCGTCGTGATACCTTTGATCGCCAGGTTGTCTTCACCAGTGTCTTGCCCAATCAGGGTACCTGCACCTTGTGGGTTAAAGCTGTTTTTGATCAGACATGGGATGTGGAACTGCGCGATAGGAGCAATGGTCTTCGGATGCAAAACGGAAGCACCGAAGTAAGAAAGCTCCATTGCTTCTTGGTAGCTAAGAGATTTAAGTAAGCGAGCATCTTCCACTAAACGAGGGTCGCAGTTGTATACACCGTCTACGTCAGTCCAGATCTCACAACAATCTGCGCGCAGACACGCCGCAAGAACCGCCGCCGAATAATCAGAGCCATTGCGACCAAGTGTTACCAATTCACCTTTCTCGTTACCTGCGGTAAAGCCAGGCATGATATTCACATGGCCCAGAGGAAGAGGGTTTTGGCGGAAGTTTTGCGTTGAAACATCTACATCAACCATGGCTTCAAGGTGATCACCTTTTGCGTATAGGTATTCAACTGGGTCGATAAGATGTGCTGGCTGGCCTTTGGCTTCTAACACCGCTTTCATCAATTGAATCGAAACGCGTTCGCCTTTGCTAATAATACGTGCATTAACATTGTTTGGGCACATGCCAAGAAGATTGATGCCATGAACGAATTGGCGTAATTGAGAGAGAGAAGTTTTCACTTGGTTATCGAAAGCTGAACCATCGATATTGGGTAGTACTGCTTGGATTTGAGTGAAGAGCGTTTTAAACGACTCCTCCAACTCTTTGATTTGTAGTTCTGCTTCACCATTGCGCAATGCGCCTTCAATGACCGCAACCAATTTGTTTGTTGTTTTACCAGGAGCGGAAAGAACAACCGCTACTTCTTCTTGTTGAGCGTTATTGGCAATAATGTCTGCCGCTCTCAAAAAGCGATCTGCATCAGCTAGTGATGATCCGCCAAACTTCAATACTCGCATCCCTTCCTCCGGTATATCTTCTTAAATTTGTCTAAATTCTGGATAAAAAAAGCATAAAAAAAGGCCTGTATCTTGTTGGATACAGGCCTTTTTTGTGAATTTCTTTCGCTCAGCAGCCTGCCCCAACATGTGTCGTGTCGGTAATAATAATGGTCGTGGTCATTACTACTAGGCTGTTAGATGGCATAAATAAATATTCAACGTTAATTGTGTTTGCTTAACTCTACGTTTACCGAGTTTCTGATACATAGTCAACAAAAAATTGTTTGTTTTTCCATCTTTCAGAGATTTCTGCTAATCAATGTCATTGATATTTATAGTTAATTACACATTATTGATCATTTGAAAATCTACAGTTAGTTTTTGTAAAGGACTTAACCATCATCACCAGTTCGGTTTTTTTATCTAATAACTAGTCTGATCTTTGCCATAAAACGTACGATCAAATAATTCGAGAGGGTTGTGACACATAACAACAACTTAACTGTGACTTATGTTCATAGGATCGAATTATTTAGAAAATAGGTGAGCTAGCTTTCATATTCTATGCTTTAATAGTGAGAAGCTTTGGGCGCATACTAATAAAAAAGTTGACACAAGGAGTGGTGAACATGAAAAGAGGGCTTTTTCTGTTGCTGTTTTTTGTGCCTGGTGTTTGTCTAGCCAACGAGCTTCCGCCGCTTCCAGGTAAAACATCCCCTTCTCCTCATAAACTGTTCATTTCCAGCGACAGTTATCAGTCTGACAGTTTTGATGTTTGGAATATCGATACGGGTTACGCTTACGAACTTTTTGATTCGGTAGACGTTTATGTCGGTGCACGAGTCAATAACTCTCCTACCCAAAATCAAAGTGGTTTTTTGAGTGGGATCAGCTATCACTTTAATGATCGTGTCACGCTGAAAAGTACAGTTCGCTCTTACAAGAACGAAACAGCGGAAGGTATTCGCCAAGACGACAGTAGCCTCGCGGCTGAAGTCTCAAGTCGCGTAAAAATTACCGATAAACTGGATCTTCACGCGACTCTTGATTACCAAGATTGGCAACAAGGCTTTGAAGTTGGTCTAGGCTTTCGTTTTTAGAAGTCCAGCTTTTGCTTAGAAATCAATACACCGTTCCAGTCCGCGTAAACGTAGTGCTTAGGTTGAACGATTTGGTTTTGCATCGTTAAGGTTACGTTTACCTCTCCTATCCCACGCTTCTCTGTTTTAAACGGGTTGGTGCCAAGAGCTTGAACGCCAATGTCCTTTTGAGATATTTGTGCTACGTCGCGTATTGCACCATAGACAATGATGCCTTCCCACCCATTTTCTATTCCGAGTATCGCTAATTGATCGCCGAGTAATGCTCTCTGACACGATCCATGCCCGTCAACAATCAATACTTTACCCGTTCCATCTTCGCCCAGTACTTCACGCACTTTCGAGTTATCGTGATAGCAGCGCACCGTAACGATTTCACCGTAAAAAGCGCTACGTTGACCAAAGTTCTGCAATGGTAAAGTAAGCAAGCTCACTTGGTCTTCAAATTGGTCACAAATATCGGGTGTAATGTCTCTCATATTTCCTCCGTGAATTTTCTCACCCAAGCGTTGCTTCAGTGAGCAGTATCCTTTTCTATACCTTTTATACGAGCCGAGGCTTAATGGAGCCTAACATATGCAAAACTTTCGGCTGCGAGCACGCAATTAGATAAAGCTGGTCATTAATGACGTAATAAATCGCGTTTTGTTGAAAGTCATTCGCCAATTCAACGGCTACCTCTGGCGACAACTCGACAGCAAAGCTTTCCTCATACCATGTAAAAGCGCTATCACCTACCGTGACAGGCGCGTAATTAACGTGCTGTAGCTGTTTTTCTAACGCGTGATTGTTTATGCTGTTATCTTCTTTGGACCTCAAGTTACTGTATGGGTTCCAAGCGGTTATCACAGCATAGTTTGAAACACGCCACTCGGCTTCGAATCTGAAAAAAGATTCTGAATAAGCATTCCATAACGATGCGTCTATGTTCGTATTACTTTTTTCTATCATAAGTCTTAAACGATTAATAACAGTTACATTTCATCAATTGATATAAATCAACAAACTGAATGGAATTAACATTTGAGCATTGTTAGCATGCTGTTAACAATATAAAATCCGCTCAATATCTTAGGGTGTTTACGTTTCAGGCCCCACTGAAAGCAGGAAATGAAAGGTAAACAAGCCCTTTAGAATAAACGTCGCCATTGGATACTGGTGAGTTGGCAAAATTCCATGGAGGGCGGATAACTGAAAGAAGTGTTTTTTTGATCAACTTGATTTATTATCAAAATCACATTACCTGTATGTTATATTTTTGCCTAGAATTTATTCTATTAGCACAATTTTGTCACAAATTTAGGTACCGCCAATGCAAACCCCGCAGATTCTTATCGTTGAAGATGAGCAAGTAACTCGTAACACTCTTAAGAGTATTTTTGAAGCAGAGGGATACGCTGTTTTTGAAGCCAGTGACGGTGAAGAGATGCACCAAGTGTTGTCTGATAACTCAGTCAACTTGGTTATTATGGACATTAATCTTCCAGGCAAGAATGGCCTTCTACTAGCGCGTGAATTACGCGAGCAAGCGAACATTGCTTTAATGTTCCTGACAGGCCGTGACAATGAAGTAGACAAGATCCTAGGTCTTGAGATTGGTGCAGATGACTACATCACTAAACCATTCAACCCACGTGAACTAACTATTCGTGCACGTAACCTACTTAGTCGCTCAATGAGCTCTAACGCGGTGCAAGAAGAGAAGCGCTCGGTAGAAAAGTATGAATTCAACGGTTGGGTACTAGACATCAACAGCCGCTCTCTAGTAAGCCCTGCTGGTGATAGCTACAAGCTACCTCGCTCTGAGTTCCGCGCATTACTGCACTTCTGTGAGAACCCGGGTAAGATTCAAACTCGTGCAGATCTTCTTAAGAAGATGACTGGTCGTGAACTTAAGCCACACGACCGTACTGTAGACGTAACGATTCGTCGTATCCGTAAGCACTTTGAGTCTGTTTCAGGTACGCCAGAAATCATCGCCACTATCCACGGCGAAGGTTACCGCTTCTGTGGCGATCTAGAAGACTAGATTTAACCGCTAATATGCAAAGGGCTTGCTCATTGAGCAAGCCCTTTTTGTTTTAGGTCTAACGACTAATGCAACATCATTGCGGTTAATAAACCTTGTTAATCTTCACGTACTTTTCGACTAACCAACGCTGTTTACCCGCATCGTCTAGAAGCACTGCGATATCAACCGATTTTTCTGTGTTCACATCAATGTGAGACGAGAACGCCACCTCCCATCGGCTTTCACTGTGCGTTCGAGTATCTAAAGACGCACTGTCCACCAACCACTCTTTTTGCCCCTGTTTAATAATAAGAGCTTCTGCCGTTAGATTTGCAGGAAGTAACTGATCTCCTTCGAGGTAAAGTGCACCTTGAATACTTTGCTCTTCCACGTCCCCAATATTCGGCATGAGGTTCACCCATAAATTACTTTTGAGCTCAACATTAACCTCATTAATCGTAATCTGACTGTTTTGTTGCCAATTCACATTTGGAACGGAACTACAGCCTGCCATCAATGCCATGGCTAATGCCAATGGTGCGATTCTTTTCATGTTATTTCCTTTGTTCCAACCAACTTTTGAGGACTTGAATATCGTTTTGGTATTCATTTTTGATCTCTTCAACCCAGTCTGAAATGTTTTCCCACCATGCTGGCATATCGGGCGATTGCGCTTTTTGCGCCACACTTTGGATACGTTTCAGGCCAATTGAACCTGCAGCACCTTTGATTTTATGCGCTTCAGAAACAATCCCATCTTGATCTTTCGCTGTCATGTTCGAATCTAAGACATCGATATAGTCTGGCATCATATCTTCAAACATTTTTATGCTGTCGTAGACAGGTTTTGCACCAACAATGTCGACGTAAGACTCTAACATATCCATATCGAGCAAATGTGTCTCAATCACAGGAGAAGGCACTGGCTCTTCCACTGTTTCGGGACCGCTCACCACTTCCTTAGGTTGTTCTAACTGGTGAGCGAAGAATTTATCAATCACTGACTGAATAGCATTCACTGCCAGCGGCTTACTGATCGCATCATCCATGCCGTTATCTAAGTATTCACGACGATCTTTCATTACATTAGCAGTTAAGGCGACCAATGGAGGAAGATTGTTATAATGCTTGCGGTAATAATTGGCGACATCAAAGCCCGTCATATCAGGCAGTTGGATATCCAACAACGCTAAGTCGTATTTTTCTGGCACAAAGTTCACTAACGCTTCTTGGCCCGTCATTGCCACGGTGACAGAGTGCCCTAGGCTCTCTAGTAACGATTTAGCCACAGTTACGTTAAGCTCGATGTCTTCGACCATAAATATGTTGAGGCGCACATTGTCGCGTTTCGCATCAATGACTGGCTCAGCTAGTTCAACAATCGGAACGTGGATCGATACAGTAAAAGTGCTACCAAAGCCTTCCTCACTGGTAACCGTAATGTCACCATCCATCATATTGATCAGTTGCTTAGATACCGCCAAACCAATACCTGTACCGACCGCATGCAGGTTGTCCTTGCCTGATTTCACTTGGTAGTACATCGCAAAGATCTTATCTAGCTCTTCGTCTGGGATACCAATACCAGTGTCTTCCACTTCCATAATAATGGTCGCAAAATCGTCTTCGACATCCGCGCTCACTGTCATCACAACGCCACCTTCTTTGGTGAACTTCATTGCGTTGCTGACCAAGTTCCAAATCACCTGACGTAGACGGGTTGCATCCACTTCAATTGCTTTTGGCAAGTCGCTTAAACGTTCTAAGTCAAAGCGTAACCCTTTTTGTTCCGCCATCAGAGCAGAGATACTCTCAATCTCTGCGACGAAGTCTTCGAAGTTAAGTGGCGCAGGTAATAGTTCTAACTTACGGCGATCAAATTTATCCATATCGATAATATCGTTGAAGATGTTACCTAGCGTAATCGCACTCACATTGATGGTCTGCATGTGTTTACGCTGCTCTTCTGTCAACGGACTATCTAGAAGCATACGACTTAAGCCTACAATGCCATTCAGCGGCGTTCGCAGCTCATGACTGATGGTTGAGATGAAGGTAGTTTTGTCGCGGCTTGCTTTCTCTAACGACTCTTCATGGCGCTTACGTTCAGTGATATCACGACCGAACCCAACGAGACCAAGGTGGCGGCCATCTTTGCTGTAAAATGGCACTTTACGCAGCTCAAAGTAATGCTTGCGACCATCTGGGTATTCGAGCCATTGCTCGTAAGTAATCGCTTGATTATCGGCAAAAACCTTTTGGTCAGTATCAACGATATGCTCGGCGATTTCTTTGCTATACACATCCCAAGGGCTTAATCCGACTAACTGGTGCTCTTTCTTGCCCGTTAGCTCTTCCATCGCGCGGTTACAGCCAGAGAAAACACCATCCGCATTGCGGTAGTAAATTAAGTCTGGTGAGGCATCAATAAATGAACGCAGTAATGCGGTACGTTCTGCCAACTCTAATTGAGTACGTTCGCGTTGGAACACCTCGTTTTCGAGGTCTTGCATCGCCTCTTCACGTGCTTCTTCCGCTTTAATACGCTCTTCAATTTCTTGGTTAAGCTTTTCAATGTTTTGTTGAAGTTGGTAATTCAACTCTTGATCTCGCGAACGCATGTCCTTCAGTTTGGACACCAGCTTAGTTAAACGCTGGCGAGACTCTTCTAGTTGATCGACAACCACAGAGAGGAAGTAAACCGCCCAAGGGGTGATCAATAGACCAAAAAACACCGAACGGACAATGTCGATATCATCTACTCGCCCTTTAAGAGCTAAAGTAATCCCTACCTGCACCACAACAGCTAATGCCACCAGCGCAAGGGCTAGCAAAATAGAGAAGCGAACAATCCCCAGTTTGACTAGCAAGTCGACATAATACTGGGCGAGGTTTTTCATGGGTTTCATTAACTACTCCATGGTGGTGGCTAGATAGCGCCATTCGATGATGAAAAACAGGTAAATGCACTCGACCTAACGCAATTTAGGTCTGTTTGATTAGTGAAAAACACACGGTGCGATCTGCGCTTGTGACACGAGATAGAAAGATAAACCAACGAGCGCACAGGCTTCTGTAAGTTTAACGTGTTTAATACGGTGATTTAAACAATCAGCTATCAACTTAGAGCAAGCGGTCACAAAGCGTTAGCAAGAACTGGGGTGAATACAGGTGCGATTACGTCCATCAGCTTTAGCTTGGTATAACGCACTGTCAGCCATAGCGATGCCCATTTCGGGTTCATCACCATGCTGAGGAATGTAAGAGACCAGACCGATACTGACGGTAAGGCGTTCAGATGCTTCTGAACTGTCGTGTTCCATATCAAGCTGTAGAATTTTCTCATGAATACGCTGTGCTACGTTGCGCGCACCTTCCGTGGTGGTATTCGGCAAGATAAAACCAAACTCCTCGCCACCATAACGCGCAACACAATCCGAAGAACGATTGATGACTTGTGTAAACACGGTAGCGACACTGACTAACGCTTCATCACCTTGTTGGTGACCGTAACAGTCGTTGTAATCTTTGAAAAAGTCGATGTCACATAACATGATGGTGAGCGGCAGCTTTTCTCGAGCGTGGTGGTACCACAATACCTGCAGTTGTTCGTCGAAACGGCGTCGGTTCGATACTTGAGTTAAGCTATCCATAAAGCTCAATTTTTCTAACTCTAGGTTGGCTTTTTCCAACTTTTGTTCTGCAAGATAACGCTCAGAAATATCACGCGCCATGATCAGCACACCATTCGTTCCTGATGCTTTATCTTTAAAAGGCGATTTCACCACATCAAACCACGTACTTTTACCATCACTACTCACGACTTTATCTATGTATCGAACTGGCTCTAACTGGCGTAATGCTTCTAAGTCACTGTCTGCTAAGCGCGCGTACATCTCTTTAGGAATCACGTCTTGGAGGCGCTTACCTATCAAATCAGAAATTTTTGAAATGCCTAACGCCTTAACAAAAGGCTGATTACACGCTTGATAGACCATGTTCTCATTGAAAATACCAATAGAGTCCGGACTGGCATCCAGAATCGTTTGTAAGATAGTATCTCTTTGCGCTAGCGCCACCTCTGTATCTTTGCGACGCTCCATTTCATCTCGCAGATTCTGTTGCATCTTGTGCCATTCAGTCACGTCATGACTAATAGACAGCGTACCGATAAGCTCACCACTCGGCGAAACAAGAGAGTTTTGATTGACTTCCAATAAGCAACTTCGACCTTGTGGATCCGTTGTCCATTTACGTTCGCTTTTTCTGGTCATCTCACCCAAGGCCTTGGATGCGCAAGCTTCTTCCCTTCGCCCTTGCCAGAATTGATCAAATGCTCGATTGGTCGTTAATAGATTGCCTTGGCGGTCTTGGGTACAAATCAGCTCTGAAAGTGAGTCTAATGCCGAACGTGCGATGATTAATTGGGCAAGTTCTTGTTGCTGCTCTTGGTGAGTGGCTTGATATGGCTGAGCATAAAGAATCCAAACTCGATGATTGCGCAATAAACTCTTTCTGCCTGACAGCTCCACTTTAATAGATTCACTATCAGATAGTCGCCAGTCAAAAGCCTGCTGACGAAAATGACGACTAGAGAAGCGATCGAGAAACTGCTCAAGCTCATGAATATCGAATAAAGCAGGATACAAATACCCCGTTCCCAAAGAGCGAATGCCTAACAACTGCATCGCAGCCTGGTTAGATAGCAAGAGCTGAGCATGGCTAGTGTCCACCACTATGACTGGATAGGGAGAATCCGTTACTAGTTGCTTAAGTGATGTCTGAAAGTGCAAATAGATCAGTGCTAACGCGCACACGCCTGCGATTAACAACAAGACGACATAGCCATAACCGCCTTGACCACCCCAAAGCCAATTGAGTAACTGATCCATCGTTTAAACCTTCAAAGAACACTGGTTAAAATATATCAGTTATTTATTGAGCGATCTGCTATTAATTCCGGTTTAGTATAGATAAAGGCATTCCCCGTAAGGCTCCCTTGAGCACCATGAGCACTGAGATCTCGACCAATTTCCGTCATCGCTAGCCAACGGTTTTCACACCACAGAGGCGATAATAACGTGGGCCTCCTGGCTGCTGATGAAACGCGATGATAAATCACATCTGGTGGTGTCATACGAATCATTTCACTGGCGATCGCAACATATTCTTCTAATTCAGGGGCTTCTAGCTTTCCAGCACGCCAAGCTTTCGCCATGGTGCTACCTTCGACAATATGCAAGCCATGTAACTTGATGCCATCCGTTCCCACGGCCAACACTTTTTGCAGCGTTTCAATATTTTCGGCGCGGGTTTCTTTGGGTAAACCCACAATTAAGTGAGTACAAACCTTGATTCCGAGTGTTCGAGCACGCTTAGTGATTTCGGCATAACACTCAAAGTCATGACCACGATTGATACGTTTGAGGGTGTCGTTGTTGGCGGTTTGAAGACCTAGTTCTAGCCAAATTTCATAACCTTGCTGTACATAGCCCGACAGTAAATCCAATACCGCATCAGGGACGCAATCAGGACGCGTCCCCACACAAAGACCAACCATGTCTGCAGCCTTTAGTGCTTCCTCATACATGTTTTTGAGAACTTGTACTTCTGCATAGGTACTGGTGTAGGCCTGAAAATAAGCGAGATACTTCTTCGCTCTGTGAATTTCACCTGCGCGATCTTTTAACTGTTCGTGAATGCTTTTTATCTGGACTTCTTCATCTGCAAACGAAGCCACATTGCAAAATGTACATCCTCCCCGCCCAATCGTGCCATCGCGGTTAGGGCAACTAAATCCACCGTGCAATGTTAACTTATGAACCTTTTCACCGTATCGACGCTGAAGATCTTGGCCGATTGTATTGACCAACTCATGTAACTGCATAAATTCTCACCAACAATAAATCGTAATCAATCTCACTACGATCTATGTAAATAAATTACATCCCTGCAAGAAAAAACACACAATATTAATCAATTCAAACACCCATCATGCAGGTCAAAATCAATAAACTTGCATAATTAAAGACAAAAATCGTTCATGTTGCGTAAATGTTAAACTAAAAATGCATAATTAAACGAAAAAATTGGGTCACAACGCCGACTTTTTCATTGCATTCTGAAGTGACAAAATTGTAGGATACTTACACAACCCCGTTATTTTTGTGACTTTTATTACAAAGCACACTGCGGGATTTGTCGGTGTTATCCCACTCCTACCTATATAAATCACTAGATAGTGATAATAAATAAAGGGATACCACCAAGGATTGTTTTTCTCGCAAAACTTTTCCTGCGAGATACGGAAAGGAATCAAGACCGGTCAACCTAGATCGGTGGCGATAATAAATATAAAGGACAAGACGTAATCAATAGTCTAGGTAGTATTTGCTGCCCGGTACTTTTGCGTCGACATTGAACTGGAAGGATGTATCTATGGTAGATAGAGAGCAAAATCCACAGGGTCTGTACACTCCGGAACTGGAGCATGACGCTTGTGGTATCGGTTTTGTTGCTCACCTTAAAAACCGTAAATCTCATGAAGTAGTGACTCAAGCATTGGATATGCTGGCTCGCATGGAACACCGTGGTGGTCAAGGTTGTGACCCATGCAGCGGTGACGGTGCGGGTATCTTGCTACAAAAACCTCATGAATTCCTATTAGAAGAAGCCGTTAAGCTAGGCATTAAACTGCCTTCGTTTGAAAAGTATGGTGTTGGTGTCGTTCTTTTCCCGAAAGACGAATACAAACGCGAACAATGCCGTGACATTCTAGAACGCAACGCACAGCGTCTAGACCTTGAAGTTATCGGCTACCGCGTATTACCAACCGACAACTCCATGATTGGTGCCGACCCTCTAAGCACAGAGCCTCAATTTGAGCACGTGTTTATCTCCGGCGGCCCTGGCATCACGCCTGAAGAGCTAGAGCGCAAACTGTACGTACTTCGTAACTATACTGTACGTGTTTGCCTAGAAAGCGTTTCGAACATTGGTGACGACTTCTACATTAACTCCATGTCTTACAAGACATTGGTATACAAAGGTCAGTTAACGACCGAGCAAGTACCTCAGTACTTCCTTGATCTACAAAACCCGACCATGGTGACTGCACTGGCGCTGGTACACTCTCGTTTCTCTACCAATACCTTCCCGAAATGGCGTCTTGCACAGCCTTTCCGTTACATTGCCCACAACGGTGAAATCAATACAGTTCGCGGTAACTTGAACTGGATGAAAGCCCGTGAAGCAATCCTAGAATCAGACCTGTTTACTCAGGCTGAAATCGACATGCTTCTTCCAATCTGTCAGGAAGGCAGCTCGGATTCATCTAACTTCGATATGGCACTTGAGCTCCTAGTTCTTTCTGGTCGCAGCCTGCCACACGCATTGATGATGATGATCCCGGAAGCATGGCAAGAAAACAAAAACATGGATCCTAAACGTCGCGCGTTCTATCAGTACCACGCGAACATCATGGAACCATGGGATGGTCCTGCTTCAGTATGTTTTACTGATGGTGTTCAAGTTGGTGCGACACTAGACCGTAACGGTTTGCGCCCTTCTCGCTACACAGTGACCAAAGATAACTTCCTAGTGATGGCATCTGAATCTGGTGTTGTGGATATTGAACCAGAGAACGTAGAGTTCCGTGGTCGTCTACAACCGGGTCGTATCTTCGTTGCAGACCTAGAACAAGGTCGAATCATCTCTGATGAAGAAGTGAAAGACACCATCGCAACGGCACAGCCTTACGAGAAGTGGGTAGAAGAAAACCTACTGAGCTTGAAGAAGCTGCCAGATGCGAGCAACCAGTTCAGCCAACCTAAGCCAGAACACCTTCTACACCGCCAACAAGCGTTTGGCGTAAGCACTGAAGAAGTGAACGAAATCATCGTTCCAATGGCGAATGATGCGAAAGAGCCATTATCAGCAATGGGTGCCGACTGGCCTCTTGCGGTTCTATCTCATCAGTCTCAACATCTTTCAAACTACTTCAAGCAGCTGTTCGCACAGGTAACTAACCCACCGATCGACCCGATCCGTGAGCGTATGGTTATGTCGCTGAACACTTACTTGGGTAAAGACCAAAACCTTCTGACTGAAACACCACTTCACTGTCAGAAAGTAGAATTGGAATCGCCTGTTCTAGCCAACTCTGAGCTTGAAAAACTGCGTGCGATCGATAACGAGCACCTACAAGCGAAAACGTTGGATATCGTATTCCAAGCTAGTGAAGATCAAGGCAAACTTGAGCGTGCATTAAAACGTATCTGCCAATACGCAGAAGACGCGGTTATCGATGGTTATTCAATCATCCTACTCACTGACCGCGCAGTGAATTCAAACCACGCGGCGATCCCAGCAATGCTGGCTGTTGGCGCAGTGCACCACCACTTGATCCGTAAAGGTCTACGTGCGAAGTGTGACATCGTGGTTGAAACTGGTGACGCGCGTGAAACGCACCACTTTGCAACGCTACTTGGTTACGGTGCGAATGCGGTTAACCCTTACCTAGTGATTGAAACCATCATTGAACTTCAACGTACGAAGAAGTTGGATCCAGAAGCGAACCCGCGCGATCTGTTCAACAACTACCGTAAAGCGATTAATGGCGGTCTTCTGAAGATCTTCTCGAAGATGGGTATCTCGACGCTACAGTCGTACCATGGCGCACAAATCTTCGAAGCCTTGGGCATCCACAAATCCGTGGTAGACAAATACTTCACTGGTACGGTTTCTCGTATCCAAGGTCTCACCCTTGATGATATCGCCAAAGAAGTGCTGATCCGTCACCGCATCGGTTACCCACAACGCGAAATCCCAATTCAAATGCTGGATGTTGGTGGTGTTTACCAATGGAAACAGCGTGGTGAAAAGCACCTATTCAACCCAGAGACTATTTCTCTACTGCAAGAGTCTACGCGCAACAAGAACTACGATCAGTTCAAGCAATACGCGACAGCCGTAGATAAACAAGGTGACAACGCGGTAACTCTGCGTAGCCAGCTAGAATTCATTAAGAATCCAGCCGGTTCTATCTCTATCGACGAAGTCGAGCCAATTGACAGCATCGTGAAACGCTTCGCGACGGGTGCTATGTCATTCGGTTCTATTTCTTACGAAGCACACTCCACACTGGCTGTTGCGATGAACCGTCTTGGCGCGAAATCGAACTCTGGTGAAGGTGGTGAAGACCCAATGCGTTTCGAGCGCAAAGAGAACGGCGATTGGGAACGCTCTGCAATCAAGCAGGTGGCTTCAGGTCGTTTCGGCGTAACCTCTTACTACCTAACTAACGCTGAAGAGCTGCAAATCAAAATGGCTCAAGGTGCGAAGCCAGGTGAAGGTGGTCAGCTACCAGGCGATAAAGTAGATGACTGGATCGGTGCAACGCGTCACTCGACTCCGGGCGTTGGCCTTATCTCTCCACCACCACACCACGATATCTACTCAATCGAAGATTTGGCTCAGCTTATCTACGACTTGAAGAACGCGAACCGCGCAGGCCGTGTAAACGTGAAGCTGGTATCAGAAGCAGGCGTAGGTACGATCGCTTCTGGTGTAGCGAAAGCGAAAGCGGACGTTGTACTAATCGCAGGTTTCGACGGCGGCACAGGTGCATCACCAATGTCTTCAATCCGCCATACCGGTCTTCCTTGGGAACTTGGCTTGGCAGAAACGCACCAAACGCTACTGAAGAACGGTCTACGTAACCGTATCGTGGTTCAAGCAGATGGTCAGATGAAGACACCTCGCGACCTTGCAGTGGCAACACTACTTGGTGCAGAAGAATGGGGCGTAGCAACCGCAGCATTAGTGGTTGAAGGTTGTATCATGATGCGTAAGTGTCATAAGAACACTTGTCCTGTTGGTATCGCGACTCAGAACAAGACGCTTCGCGAGCGCTTTGATGGCCGCGTAGAAGACGTCGTTACCTTCTTCCAATACATGGCACAAGGTCTACGTGAAATCATGGCTGAGCTTGGCTTCCGCACTATCGATGAAATGGTCGGTCAAGGTCAGAAACTGAAGATCCGCCAAGACATTTCTCACTGGAAATACAAGAACCTAGATCTGTCTCCTGTTCTCCACGTTGAGCAACCACGTGAAGCTGATGGTGTATTCAACCAAGCTCAACAGAACCACAACCTAGAAGAAGTGCTAGACCGTAAGCTGATTCAAGCAGCGATTCCTGCACTAGAGAAAGGCGAAGCGGTGAATGCCGAGTTCCCTATCGTCAACACGGACCGCTCTGCAGGTACCATGTTGTCGAACGAAATCTCGAAAGTGTACAAAGATGCAGGTCTACCTCAGCCAATGAACGTGAAGTTCAAAGGTTCTGCAGGTCAGTCATTCGGCGCATTCCTAGCTAAGGGCGTGAAGTTCGAAGTGGAAGGCGACGCGAACGACTACTGGGGTAAAGGCTTATCCGGCGGTACTTTAGTACTTTATCCAGATGCGAAATCAAGCATTGTCGCGGAAGACAACATCGTGGTTGGTAACGTGTGCTTCTACGGTGCAACTTCGGGTGAGTCTTTCATTCGTGGTATGGCTGGTGAACGTTTCTGTGTTCGTAACTCAGGCGCGAAAGTAGTAGTAGAAGGCGTCGGTGACCACGGTTGTGAATACATGACTGGCGGTGCAGCCATCATCCTTGGGTCAACAGGTCGTAACTTTGCCGCAGGTATGAGTGGTGGCGTGGCTTACATATGGGATAAATCAGGTGACTTTGAGTCAAAACTGAACCCAGAGTTAGTAGACCTAGATCCAATCGAGCAAGAAGACAGAGATCTATTACTCGACATGCTAACTAAGCATGTTCAATTCACAGGAAGTGAAGTCGCTCAGTCTTTCCTAGACAACTTTGAAGCAAGCCTAGCCTCTATGGTTAAGGTAATGCCGCGTGACTACAAAGCGGTTCTTCAAAAGCGTAAAGCTGAAGCACAGTCTCAAGGAAACGAAACTCAAGTGGAGGCCGTATAATGGGTAAGCCTACTGGATTTTTAGAGCATGGTCGTGAACTACCACAGAAGATCGACCCAGCTGAACGCATCAAGAACAACAAAGAGTTCGTTCTGAACGAGGAGTTTGGTGACAAGATCAATACTCAGGCTTCTCGTTGTATGGATTGTGGTGTGCCGTTTTGTCATAACGGCTGCCCTATCGGTAACATCATCCCAGAGTTTAACGATGCGGTTTATCGTGATAGCTGGGAAGAAGCTTGGAACATTCTAAGCTCAACCAATAACTTCCCAGAGTTCACTGGTCGTGTTTGCCCTGCTCCGTGTGAAAGTGCTTGTGTACTTGGCATCAACCAAGATCCAATCACTATCTGTAATATCGAGAAAACCATCGTAGAAACGGCGTATCGTGAAGGGTACGCCAAACCAAAAACACCACGCTCTCGCACTGGCAAAACCGTTGCGATCATTGGTTCAGGTCCTGCTGGCCTTGCGGCAGCAGAGCAGCTAAACAGCGCTGGTCATACTGTGACGGTATTCGAGCGAGACGAGAAAGTGGGCGGTCTGCTACGTTTTGGTATCCCAGACTTTAAACTGAGCATGGAAGTCATTGATCGCAAGATCAATCTAATGGCAGAAGCTGGCATTGAGTTTAAAGTAAACCAACACGTCGGTGTTGATGTAAATGCTCAACAATTGCGTCAAGAGTTCGATGTGGTTCTACTAACCGGTGGCTCAACGGTTCCACGTGATTTGCCCGTTCCGGGTCGTGAACTAAAAGGCGTTCACTTCGCGATGGAATTCCTAGGTCAAAATAACCGCCGTGCCAACGACATGGATCTTAAGGGTGAAGAACTTCACGCCGCGGGTAAACACGTTGTCGTTATCGGTGGTGGTGATACGGGTTCTGACTGTGTAGGTACATCAAACCGCCACGGTGCAGCAAGCATCACTCAGGTTGAAATCATGCCGATTCCACCAGAGAAACGTCCTGCCAATATGCCATGGCCACAGTACCCGATGATCCTACGTACTTCGACGTCTCATGAAGAAGGCGTTGATCGTCACTGGAATATCCTAACCAAAGAGTTCATCGGCAATGACAAAGGTGAAGTTACCGGTCTTCGTTTAGCTGATATCGTTTGGCAAGATGCGAAACCAGGCGAGCGTCCAAGCTTCAAAGAAGTAGAAGGCAGCGAGCGTGTGATTCCATGTGATATGGCATTTCTAGCGATGGGATTCCTACACCCTGAACCAACAGGCGTACTTGCTCAACTGGATATCGCACTAGACGATCGCGGTAACGTAGCAACTCAAGATTTTGCTACTAACCAAGAAGGCGTATTTGCTGCTGGTGATATGCGAACAGGCCAATCTTTGGTGGTTCGTTGTATCAATGAAGGCCGCGAATGTGCCCGTGCTATCGATGATTACCTAATGGGTGGCACAAACCTAGAAGCAAAAGCAGATTCACTGATGCTTTCTGCTTAACGAAGCAGTCATGCTTCTCTCTTTCAATTGCCTAATAGCCATCAGCAATATCGATGGCTATCGGTGAAGAAAGAAAACAATTCCTTCCAATCTTTCTATTTTGACCAGCATTTTATGCTGGTCTTTTTTATCTCCCACAGAATCAAATGTTACTTTTTTGTAACAATCAATTTTCTATCTATTTGAAATTATTAAACTATTTTAGCTTATTAAATGGTAAATCGTATATTCACGTGATGATCCACTAATAACTTGACCTTTTTTACAATAAGCTATAGCTTGTGAAGTTGATGAAAATAAAACACTCAAAAAATGTTAAATATTTCACAACTTTTACTGAATAATTATACATAAAGCTATAAAGATGACGCATAGTTAGTCATCGATATCAACGTAAGCAGTGTTGATATATCTGTCGGGATGACGGATAAGCAAAGGGAGAATTGCAATGGCTCTTTATGATCCAAGTCTTGAGAAAGACAACTGTGGATTTGGCTTGATCGCGCATATGGAAGGCGAACAAAGCCACAAGCTGGTACGTACAGCAATTTCTGCACTTGACCGCATGACTCACCGTGGTGGTATCGCCGCCGATGGTAAAACTGGTGATGGTTGTGGTCTTCTATTACAAAAGCCCGATTCCTATTTACGTCTTATTGCCGAAGAAAATGGTTTCAACCTTGGCAAGCAATACGCCGTAGGGATGATTTTCTTCAACCAAGATCCAGTCAAAGCTCAACTCGCTAAAGACATCGTCAACAAAGAACTGGCGCAAGAGACGCTAACTGTGGCTGGTTGGCGTGAAGTACCAACTAATTCAGAAGTACTCGGTCCAATTGCGGCCAACTCGCTTCCAAATATTCAGCAAGTCTTTGTCTCTGCACCGGCAGGTTGGCGCGAACGCGACATTGAACGTCGTCTCTACATCGCACGCCGTCGCATCGAGAAACAAATCACCGAAGATCCGGATTTCTACATCTGTAGCTTATCGACTCAAGTTTTGGTGTACAAAGGCCTATGCATGCCTGCGGACTTACCGCGCTTTTATCTTGATCTTGCCGATCTACGTATGGAATCTGCTATCTGTCTGTTCCACCAGCGTTTTTCTACCAACACTCAACCGCGTTGGCCATTAGCTCAACCGTTCCGCTACCTTGCTCATAATGGTGAGATCAATACCATTGAAGGTAACCGACAATGGGCACGCGCTCGTGCTTACAAGTTCTCGTCACCACTGCTGCCTGACCTACAAACTGCAGCACCGTTTGTGAACGAGACAGGCTCAGACTCGTCTAGCCTAGATAATATGCTAGATCTCTTTTTAGCTGGCGGCATGGATATCTTCCGTGCCATGCGTATGCTTGTGCCGCCAGCATGGCAAAACCACCCTGACATGGATCCGGATTTGCGTGCGTTTTACGATTTCAACTCCAAACACATGGAACCATGGGATGGCCCAGCAGGTATCGTACTGTCCGATGGTCGTTATGCTGCTTGTAACCTAGACCGAAACGGTCTACGTCCTGCGCGTTATGTAATTACCAAAGACAAGTTGATCACTCTGGCGTCTGAGGTAGGGATTTGGAATTACGCCCCAGATGAAGTTGCCAAAAAAGGTCGTGTAGGTCCGGGGGAATTGCTCGTCATCGACACTCGTAAAGGTAAGCTTTGGCAATCTAGCGAGATCGATAATGACCTGAAATCTCGTCACCCTTATCGCGAATGGATGGAGAACAACGTTCGCAAACTAACACCGTTCTCTCAGCTGCCTGAAGATCAAGTAGGTGAGCGCAGCTTTGATGAAGACTTGCTTAAGACTTATCAAAAGCAGTTTGCTATGAGCAATGAAGAAGTCGATCAAGTATTGCGTGTCCTCGGTGATATGGGGCAAGAAGCCGTCGGTTCGATGGGTGATGACACCCCGATGGCGGTTCTTTCTTCGAAAGAGCGCTTGGTGACTGATTACTTCCGTCAGAAGTTCGCGCAGGTCACCAACCCACCAATCGATCCACTGCGTGAGAAACACGTCATGTCGCTGGCGACCAGCATCGGTCAGGAAATGAATGTCTTCTGTGAAACCGATGGCCACGCGCATCGTGTAACCTTTGATTCTCCAGTACTGCTCTATTCTGACATGCAGCAACTACTAGAGCTGAGTGACGATCATTACCGTAATACCATTCTCGATATCAACTACGACCCACAACAAAAAGATCTTAAACAAGCCATTAATGATCTGTGTGAGCAAGCAGAGCAAGTCGTTCGTGAAGGCACGGTTTTAGTGGTTCTTTCGGACAGAGCCTTGGTCAAAGGTAAGTTACCAATTCCGGCAGCAATGGCAGTCGGCGCCGTTCAAACTCGTCTGATTGACGCGAACTTACGTTGCGATGCCAACATTGTTGTCGAAACCGCAACAGCCCGTGATCCACACCAATTTGCCGTCTTACTTGGTTTTGGTGCCACTGCGGTTTACCCATACCTTGCTTATGAAGCGTTAGGTAAACTGATTGATGATAAAGCACTAGAGAAAGACTACCGCGATGTGATGCAAAACTACCAATACGGCATCAACAAAGGCCTGTACAAGATCATGTCGAAAATGGGGATCTCAACCATCGCCTCTTACCGCTGCTCACAACTGTTTGAAGCAGTTGGCTTGAGCCAAAATGTGGTCGATCTGTGTTTTAAAGGCGTCACAACTCGAATTGAAGGCGCGAATTTTGACGACTTCCAGCAAGATCTTACAAACTTATCTCGTAAAGCATGGGCGAAACGCAAATCGATTGATCATGGCGGCTTGTTAAAGTACGTCCATGGAGGTGAGTATCATGCTTACAACCCGGATGTCGTCGGCACGCTGCAACAGGCCGTTAAATCTGGCGAAAGTAACGACTATCAGAGCTTTGCTAAGCAGGTAAACCAACGCCCTGTTGCCATGCTGCGTGACTTAATGTCGCTGAAAAAATCAGACTCACCGCTGCCACTTGAGCAAATAGAACCACGCACTGAACTGTTCAAACGCTTTGACTCAGCGGCAATGTCCATTGGCGCACTTAGCCCAGAAGCGCATGAAGCACTTGCAACGGCGATGAACCGTCTTGGTGGTTACTCTAACTCGGGTGAAGGCGGTGAAGATCCTCGCCGTTTCGGTACTGAGCGTAACTCACGTATCAAACAGATTGCTTCTGGCCGATTTGGTGTAACGCCGCATTACCTGACTAATGCGGATGTACTGCAAATCAAGGTGGCACAAGGTGCGAAACCGGGTGAAGGTGGACAGCTACCAGGACACAAAGTCACCGCAGAAATCGCAAAACTGCGTTATTCGGTACAAGGCGTGACTCTGATCTCCCCTCCTCCGCACCACGATATCTATTCGATTGAAGATTTGGCCCAGCTGATCTTCGACCTTAAACAAGTCAACCCGAATGCGCTGGTTTCGGTAAAACTCGTCTCCGAGCCAGGTGTCGGCACCATCGCAACGGGTGTAGCCAAGGCTTACGCTGATCTTATTACCATTTCGGGTTACGACGGTGGTACCGCAGCAAGCCCATTAACTTCGGTAAAATACGCTGGTAGCCCTTGGGAGTTGGGGTTGGCAGAGACACAACAAGCTCTGGTTGCTAATGGTCTGCGTCATAAGATCCGCTTACAGGTAGACGGTGGTCTAAAGACTGGTTTAGACGTAGTTAAAGCCGCAATTTTAGGTGCAGAAAGCTTCGGTTTTGGTACTGCGCCAATGGTCGCTATGGGTTGTAAGTTCCTACGAATTTGTCACCTCAACAACTGTGCAACTGGGGTTGCGACTCAAGACGAGACACTGCGTAAAGAATACTTCAAAGGTCTACCAGAAATGGTGATGAATTACTTCATCGGCTTGGCAGACGAAGTGCGCGGATTACTCGCCGAACTTGGCGTTGAAAAGCTGACGGACTTGATTGGTCGTACCGATTTACTTGAGGCGGTAGAGGGATTTACAGCGAAACAGACCAAGCTGGATCTATCCAATATTCTAGAAGCTCCAGTATCACCTGAGGGTCATCCGCTATTTTGGACAGAGCCAAACAAACCGTTTGATAAAGCTGAGCTCAACCAAAAGATCATTGATGATGCCATGCATGCGGTCGAAAACGGTCAATCGGCAAGTTTCTTCTACAATGTCATCAACACTGATCGTTCTGTTGGTGCACGCTTATCTGGCGAAATAGCAAAACGCTATGGCAACCAAGGGTTGGCGGCTTCCCCTATCAAAATCTATCTTGACGGCACCGCAGGCCAGTCCTTTGGTGTTTGGAACGCAGGTGGTGTAGAGCTTTACCTCACGGGCGATGCGAACGACTACGTGGGCAAAGGCATGGCGGGTGGTAAAGTGGTTATCAAACCTCACCTTGGCACTGCATTTAAGTGTAATGAAGCAACCATCATTGGTAACACCTGTCTGTACGGCGCGACCGGCGGTAAACTATTTGCAGCCGGTAAAGCAGGTGAGCGTTTCGGCGTACGAAACTCAGGTACGATAGCCGTCATTGAAGGTGCTGGCGATAACGCTTGTGAGTACATGACTGGCGGTATTGTTGCCATTCTTGGTGCGACAGGTGTGAACTTTGGCGCGGGTATGACTGGAGGCTTTGCCTATGTTCTGGATGAGAACCAAAGCTTTGAAGGTCGAGTTAATACTGAGTCTGTCGAAGCCATCTCATTGTCCGATCTTTACATCCACCAAGAACATTTGCGTGGCCTAATTGCGGAACACCTTGAAGAAACAGGGTCGAGTCATGCTGAAAATATTTTGGCGAACTTTGATGAATGGATTCCAAAGTTCTATTTGGTGAAACCACAAGCGGCAGATCTTCGCACGCTACTTGGTCACCAGAGCCGCAGTGCCGCAGAGCTGCGTGTTCAAGCACAGTAATCATGGAGGATGTTTGAATCATGAGCCAGAACGTTTATCAATTTATCGATGTGCAGCGTGTAGATCCTGCGAAAAAGCCTATCAAAGTTCGTAAGATCGAGTTCGTTGAAATCTATGAACCGTTCACTAAACAACAGGCGACTGCACAAGCGGATCGCTGCTTAGATTGTGGCAACCCATATTGTGAATGGAAATGCCCAGTCCACAACTACATCCCTCAATGGTTAAAACTTGCCAATGAAGGTCGTATTCTTGAAGCGGTTGAACTATCGCATCAAACCAACAGCCTACCGGAAGTATGTGGGCGCGTTTGTCCTCAAGACCGCCTATGTGAAGGTTCATGCACGCTTAATGATGACTTTGGTGCCGTCACCATCGGTAACATAGAAAAGTACATTACCGACAAAGCGTTTGAAATGGGCTGGAAGCCAGATATGTCCAAGGTGGAGTGGACCGATAAAAAGGTCGCAATCATTGGAGCAGGCCCAGCTGGCTTGGCTGCCGCGGATATCCTAGTGCGCAATGGCGTTAAGCCAGTCGTGTTTGACCGCTACCCTGAAATTGGAGGCCTTCTGACCTTCGGTATTCCTTCCTTCAAGCTTGAAAAAGGCGTGATGGAAAACCGCCGCCGTGTGTTCACTGAAATGGGCGTCGAGTTCCGCATGAACATGGAAGTAGGCAAAGATGTCCAAATGCAAGAACTGCTTGATGAATACGATGCTGTTTTCTTGGGCGTTGGCACCTATAAATACATGCGTGCAGGTCTAGATAATGAAGATGCGCCGGGTGTGTATGACGCGCTGCCATTTTTAGTTTCGAACACCTACAAAGTCATGGATCTTGAGAGTAACCAACCCTTTATCGATATGGCAGGAAAGAAAGTCGTCGTACTGGGTGGTGGTGATACAGCAATGGACTGCGTTCGTACCTCAATTCGCCAAGGTGCCTCCAATGTAGTTTGTGCTTATCGTCGTGATGAGGCCAACATGCCGGGCTCTCGTCGCGAGGTAAAAAACGCAAAGGAAGAAGGCGTGAAGTTCATGTTCAACCTTCAGCCTTTGGGAGTTGAAGTGGATGCGTCAGGCAAAGTCTCGGGGGTCAAAGTGGTGAAAACCGCACTTGGTGAACCTGATGAAGCGGGTCGCCGACGCCCAGAGCCCGTTGAAGGCAGCGAGCACGTTCTACCAGCAGACGTTGTTATCATGGCGTTTGGTTTCCAGCCGCACAAAATGGACTGGTTAGCACCGTTTGATGTCGATTTGGATCAATGGGGTCGTATCAAAGCCCCTGCGAAGCAAGAGTTCCAATTCCAGACCAGCAATGAAAAGATCTTCGCGGGCGGCGATGCGGTACGAGGTTCTGATCTTGTCGTAACCGCAATTGATGAAGGACGAAAAGCGGCAGAAGGCATTCTCGATTACCTCGAAGTTTAATCTCAGCTAACCTCACAAAAAGGGTCCTGTTATTGGATCCTTTTTCTTTTGTATCCATATAATTAGAAACAAAATTATAAGAGTAAATATAATGAAAAAAGCCGCTCTCCTTTCCATTACTTTGCTCGGCTTAACCGCTTGTAGCCAAGGAGTCACAACCATGACGGATCGTTCTCAATCACCTTGTGGTGACAAACCAAACTGCGTCTCCACCCAAGACACGCGAGAAAAATACAACCTAACGCCATTTATCTTAGTTGATTCAGCGAACATCGACGCTATTGAGCAAGTTGCGCTTGAACTGCCAGGCGCGAAAACCGCGGTGAAAGAAAGCAACTACCTTCGTATCGAGTGCACATCTAAAATCATGCGCTTCGTGGATGACCTCGAACTAAAAATAGCAGGAGACCAACTGATTGTGCGCTCGGAATCTCGTGTGGGCTACTCTGACTTTGGCGTAAACAGAAAGCGCGCCGATCAATTACGAGAAAAGCTCACTCAAGCTAAGCTCATCAAATAGAAAACTGCCAACGGGGAGTGCTATACTCTCGGCCAACTAAAATATTTACCTAAAGAGAGTGTTATGAAAGTTGGTATCATCGGTGCGATGGAACAAGAAGTGACCATCCTGAAGCAAGCAATTACAAACTGCAAAACTGTAAATAAAGCAGGTTGTACGTTTTTCTCTGGTCAAATTAACGATGTCGAAGTCGTCGTACTACAATCGGGCATCGGTAAAGTTGCAGCGGCAGTGGGCACGACAATCCTTCTTGATGAATACCAACCAGACGTTGTGATTAACACAGGCTCTGCTGGCGGTTTCGATTCAAGCTTAAACCTTGGCGATGTAGTTATCTCTACAGAAGTTCGTCATCACGATGCAGACGTAACCGCTTTTGGTTATGAAATTGGCCAAATGGCCGGTCAACCAGCTGCATTCAAAGCGGATGACAAGCTAATGGACTTAGCAGAAAAAGCCCTAGCACAAATGGAAAACACTCATGCGGTTCGCGGCCTAATTTGTACTGGCGATGCGTTTGTTTGTACTGCTGAGCGTCAAGAGTTTATTCGTAAACACTTTCCGTCTGTTATCGCTGTAGAAATGGAAGCATCTGCTATCGCTCAAACTTGTCACCAATTCAACACACCGTTTGTTGTTGTGCGTGCAATCTCTGATGTCGCTGATAAAGAATCACCAATGAGCTTTGATGAGTTCCTGCCTCTAGCAGCAAAAAGCTCTTCCGAAATGGTATTCAAAATGCTGGAACTCATTAAGTAAACGACTCATTCATGGAAGAAGTTTTTCAGTCATTTTATGCCAACGGTGCGCTCCTCATTATGTGGGGTGCACTGATCTTGCACCTTTTAGTGCCAATCCCCCATTCAGCGCACCCCATCACTTTATGGCGAAAGCTAGCAGAGCAGCTAGCTAACAAAGTGAACAATAATCACAATTACTCACAGAGTGTAATCTCAGGCAGTCTTGCACTAGGCTTGATGCTGTTTCCTTGCTTGATATTACTGATTGCAGTAAAGCCATTTGTTTGGCAAATCCCTTTATATGAACTGGTTCTATTGATCATTGCGCTAGACTGGCGCAACAGCGAAACGTTAACGAAACAGCTCGTCACAAGTATCTCTTCGGAAGACAAAGCTCAGTGTCGAGCATTACTGAGACCATATCTTAATCGCGATACTGGTAGCCTCTCGATCGTTGGCATAGGTAAAGCTGGCTCAGAAACCCTGATTATGGGATACAGCCGCAACGTGATCGGCGTGCTATTTTGGTACGCACTAACAGGTGGTATTGGTGCGTTAATGTATCGACTCACAACAGAATTAGCGCGAGTGTGGTCCCCTAGCCGACGCCAATATTTGCCCTTTGGTAAACCTGTGATTCAACTGGTTGCTACTCTGGATATTATTCCACTTCGTCTCTTTGCCATACTTTTAGCTGCCGGAAAGAATACAAGTAATGTGCTCTCTGGAATACAACAGCAAGCGAAGTCTTGGCCCTTACCAGGACCTAGCTGGGTGTTATGTACTATCGGACACAAACTACAACTGTCTTTATGCGGCCCTGCTATCTATCAAGGTGTGCGTGCAGAGCGCGCAAAAATCGGTGGGCGCATTGCGCCATCGGCTATTCACCTTTCACAAATACATACGCTGCTCGTTTGGCGCGTCCTGGCTTGGATCGCAATCCAAAGTTTGCTTTTAGGAATAATTTATCAAGGATTATGATGAATAAATTATGCTTCGCATTAACGCTGTTTGTTTCGACAGCGACCTTCGCTCAACCCGCTCAACGCATTATAAGTTTAGCTCCACATGCCACCGAAATTGCCTTTGCAGCAGGGCTAGGAGAGCAGCTTGTTGCTGTCAGCGAAATGAGCGATTATCCAGAACAGGCAAAGCAGCTAGAAAGAGTCTCAAATTATCAAGGAATTAAATTAGAGCGCATTATTGCTCTTCAGCCGGACTTAGTGATTGCTTGGCCAGCCGGAAACCCCGCTAAAGAGTTGGAGAAAATTAAACAGTTCGGTATTCCTATCTATTACTCCACTACAGGTTCATTAGAAGATATCGCCAATAATATCGAGCAACTCAGCCAATACAGCGAAACTCCACAAATAGGAAAAAAAGCCGCTGAAGATTTTAGAACGCAGCTGAGTACACTAAAAGAACAGTACAACTCGAACGAGAAAGTTAGTTACTTTTATCAGTTGAGTGAAAAGCCTATCATCACTGTCGCCGGAAAGAACTGGCCAAGTGAAGTCTTTACTTTTTGCGGTGGTGAGAACATTTTCGCCGCATCTAGCGCGCCTTATCCTCAAGTTAGCATCGAGCAAGTCATTACTCGCCAGCCAGAGGTTATTTTTACTTCTCGTCACGCAATGAGTAACGATGGTATGTGGGCTGAGTGGAGTAATGAGCTTCTTGCTCTTAAAAACAAACACATCTGGTCCCTAAACTCTGATTGGATTAACCGTCCGACACCACGCACATTGAACGCGATCAAGGAAGTGTGTGAGCACTTTAAAAGCGTTCGTCAAAAACGCTAACGATTTCGTGGCAAATACCGTACAATTTCCGCCCATTTTTTCTCACACTATTTAAAGGTACTAAGTAACATGGACTCCATGCTGCTTTATATGATCGATTTGTTCGGTACCGCTGTTTTCGCTATCTCTGGCGTATTACTGGCGGGCCGTTTAAAAATGGATCCATTCGGCGTTATCGTGCTCGGCAGTGTGACTGCTATAGGTGGCGGAACAATCCGAGACATGGCGCTTGGTGCCACTCCCGTATTTTGGATAACAGATACGACTTACTTATGGGTGATATTTGTTACGTGTCTACTAACCATGCTTGTTATTCGAAGACCCAAGCGACTCTCATGGTGGGTATTACCCGTTTGTGATGCCATCGGTCTCGCTGTGTTTGTGGGAATAGGAGTAGAAAAGGCACTCGCCTACAATGCATCTGGGATGGTCGCGGTGATAATGGGGGTTATTACTGGCTGTGGCGGTGGCATTATACGAGACGTGCTGGCTCGCGAAGTTCCTATGGTATTAAGAAGTGAAGTCTATGCTACGGCATGTATTATTGGCGGCATCTTCCATACGATGGCGGTAAACATGGGTTATGACCACTCAACGGCTTTACTCGCTGGTGTAATCTCAACGCTCATTATACGTCTCGGTGCGATTCGTTGGCATCTATCCCTGCCAACTTTCGCCATTAACCGTTAAACACCAACAACATCACTCACCATGGAGTCGACCAAGTGTCGGCTCCTCTCATTTATGCTCATTTGATTCGCCAATTCTTGGGCAATTCGCTAAATTATCTCAACCATTCCTAACTTTCATTAATCATTATGTTGCTTGAAGGTATTGAAACGTTACTTGTCCTCAGTAAAGAAAAAACCATGAGCCGCACAGGCAGTCAACTCTATATTAGTCAATCTGCCGTGAGTAAACGTATTTCAAATCTAGAGAAGAAGTTAGGAAAAAAATTGATAGAGCCGAATGGTCGGCACATAAAGCTGACCTCCGATGGCCTTGCCCTCATCAACACGATCGAGCCAACGTTCAATGAGTTAAGAGGTCAGATCTATGATCAACAACAAATAGAAGATACTTCTTTGATCAAGATAGACTGCTCTGAAACCTTAGTCGCTGGATACCTCAGCATGATCATGGCAGAACACTTTGCCCATGATCAGTACATACGAATATCGACCAATCATACGCCACGCATTATTGAGAATGTGAAATCAGGCAAAGCAACATTGGGATTTTGCGCTGGCTATCTACCACCTCATCATGGATTAATGAGCCTTCACCTCGCCGATGAACCTTTCTCAATTGTCAGTCGACATTCACTTTCACAACTACCTAAAGCTATTTTGACCAATGACCTAACTAACCCTGCCAACACATATCAACAAGCTATTTTATCCAAACACGGAATCGAACCTTTGATGGAAATGGATTCGTATACTGCGGCAGCACAACTGGCTTTGGGAGGTATGGCTCCCGCTTTAATCCCTAAATCTATCCTAACGACACTTAATATCACATCTAAGTTCTGCTATGACTTTGAAGAGCTAGATCAGTTAGTTCGACCAATACATATCTGCTTACGTCACAGCACATATCGTAGCGAACGAGTTAAAGCACTGACAGAATCCATTGCTGATGTTGTTGCCAAAGAAGTTTCGTTGCCATAAGCATCGACATCACTATAACTAGAGGACGAATCCATTTTTGTCCTTTACTTACCACGACCTTCGCTCCTAACTGAGCACCAAGAAAACCGCCAACAGCCATGGTTAAGCCAAGCTTCCACACGGGCAACCCAGCGAAGATAAAAAAGAGTAGTGCCGCAATGTTTGACGTGAAATTGAGAATTTTGGTTCTAGCAGTGGCTTCGACCAAAGAAAAGTGACCTAGTGCAACAAAACAAACAGTAAAAATAGATCCAGTCCCAGGGCCAAAAAAGCCATCATAGAAACCGATCCCGCCACCAATGCATAGCGCAAACATCGCTTCAGATAACTTTGGTTCTCCATCGATTTTTCGCGTACTTGGCGCGAGTAAAAAATAGAGGGAAATGGCTATCAAAAGAACAGGGATCAAACTGGTGAGTACGCTAGCATCAATAAACTGCACAGCCTCGGCACCGATTGCAGCGCCTATAAAAGTGCAGAGTATCGCAAAACGCATTTCCTTTAAGCTAACAATACCGTTACGCACGAAATACCAGCTAGCAGAGAAACTGCCAAACGAACTTTGTAACTTATTGGTCGCTAGAGCTTGAGTCGGACTCAACCCCGCAGCCAAAAGCGCAGGGAGCGTAATGAGCCCTCCCCCACCAGCCATCGCATCAATAAAGCCTGCGGCAGTCGCAACCAAAAATAAGGCCAACAAAATTTCAACCGTGATTTCCACTACACTTCCTTTTTGAAGAGGTATCAAAGAGGAAGAAACGGTAGCACTTATTCACAAAACTACCAATGGAAAGTCAAGACACCAATCTATTCCTAATTTTCATCAGTTAATAAATCTAGAGAATGATACATTAAAAATATCAATTACATCCAAATATAGAGCCTCACCTCAAGAGCCTCTTAATATTTTGATAGAAAAAGAAAATGCTGTCTTAATAGGAAATATTTAATCTGATAAAAAACGAAAATAATGGAAGCCTTACTGACTCGACCATCAATAAAAGAACAGCAATTACGCTTAAAAATCGAACAGATAGTGAATATTAATCAGCTATTCAGCGTTATTGACGCTAAACCAGAGACTAGCGGTGCGGGTGTAATTTATATTGATAACAAATTCACCGTTGTACGCTTAAGAGACTTTAAATCCACATGCCATATCAATCCTACCTTTATCATTCTACGAGAACCGATAAAATTACAATCATCTCAAGAATTTGCAAAAAAAATAAAACAGGAAGAGTCAAAATCAAGATTCAATCAAGAGCTTCTATCAGCGAGCATTAGCTGTATTGGTGCAGCGATTGGCTGGATTGGGGTAGTTGGTTCGGGGCTAACAATACCAGTAAGTGGTCCTGTGGGCGTAACTATGTCCTATATCTCACACGCCGCTACTGTTGCTGCCACAGCTCAATGTGCTATTGGAGTAGCAAGAACCCGTATGGTATCTAAATCACCAGACAAATTATCGGATATAGACAGTAATGAGTGGTATCAAAATACAACTAAAGCTTTAGATTACATCTCCTTAGCTGGAGCGGGCGCTAGTGGATATCAAACGATAAAAATGGTTCAATCTCTTAAGCAAACCACTAAGAAAGGCGTTCCCGAGATTCTAAAAGGCTTAAACAGACAAGAAAGAACAAGATTAACTAAAGAAATCATCCGTAAAAACCTTCCGAGCATTTCGAATAAAGCTCGTAAACAGCTAATGTTGTCAGGAGAAATTCCTAAGAGGTATTCACAAGCAACAATATCCGCATCCATTTCTCATCAGCTTCTAGATGCAATTGGAGGCTCAATTAGCATAGTAGGAAGCGGTTATTCGGGAGAGTTAAGAAATCTTGCTATTGGAATCTATGAGGAATTGAAAGTTGAATACTAAATCAATTAGCATAGCAAACATCTCACTAAGTATATGTTTATACTTGGCATTGACTATTGGTCTGGCTATTAGCTTAAGCATTTGGAATGACTGGTTTTCTTTCACTCAACACATTGCTCTAGATACTTACCTCCTTACATTGGGAGCTATTACGGTTGTTGTTGTATGCATTCCAAACATTCTGACAATAAGCAAAGGATTAAGTGTTGCTGCAAAAATAAACTTACTTACTATCTCTTTTATCATTCTCACTTGCAGCATTAATTTTGTTGTAGCAAATGGTAGTACTATTTCTTCATCTTTGGGTACATTGCTTGCCATCATTAGCTTAATGATCTTCAAAAGCGAAGCATACCAATCGTTCCTAGCACACTTTAATGCTCTTCATTTTAGAAAAACCTCGATATAAAAAAGCCCGCTCAAATGAGCGGGCAATGAGGTTGTCATGTAAGCCCTGATTAATGAGCTTACTGATTTTTATCTGTTACGCGTCTAGACTCGCTTTCACTTTAGCGTGTAACTCTTGAACCGAAGTTACTGACGCTTTTGCGTCTGCAGTATGAGACATACATGTTGCGAACGCTGCATTCAGTGTCGTTGTGTAGTTCACTTTTTCTGCCAGTGCACCACGTCGTAGAACTTTCGAATCTTCAATCGCTTGACGACCAGCAGCCGTGTTTACGATGTAGGTGTATTCGTTGTTCTTGATGCGGTCAAGAATGTGTGGACGACCTTCGTGTACTTTGTTTACCAAACGTGGGTTAATACCCGCTTCGCCCAGAATTACAGCAGTACCGTGTGTCGCATCCAACTGGTAACCCAGTTTCACTAACTTAGAAGCTAGGTCAACAACACGCTCTTTATCACCTTCACGTACAGACAGTAGCGCACGACCACCTTCAGGATAAACCGCACCACAACCTAGCTCTGCTTTCGCGTAAGCTTCTGCGAACGTTGCACCCACACCCATTACTTCACCTGTTGAGCGCATTTCAGGGCCCAATAGAGGGTCAACCCCAGGGAATTTGTTGAACGGCAGAACCACTTCTTTCACTGAGTAGTAAGGAGGGATAATCTCTTTAGTAAAGCCTTGTGACTCTAGAGATTGACCCGCCATTACACGTGCAGCGATTTTCGCTAGAGGAGCGCCTGTCGCTTTCGATACGAATGGTACCGTACGAGCAGCACGAGGGTTCACTTCAATTAGATAAACGTCGTTATCTTTCACAGCAAACTGCGTGTTCATCAAACCGCGTACACCGAGTTCGAATGCTAACTTCTCAACTTGCTCACGCATCTTGTCTTGAATTTCCTGACTTAGCGTGTATGCAGGCAGTGAACATGCAGAGTCACCAGAGTGAACACCCGCTTGTTCGATGTGCTCCATGATACCGCCGATAACGACGCGTTCACCGTCACAGATAGCATCAATATCAACTTCGGTTGCATCATCCAAGAAACGGTCTAGCAGAACTGGAGACTCGTTCGATACGCTTACTGCTTCGTTGAAGTAGCGACGCAGGTCTTGCTCGTCGTATACGATTTCCATCGCACGACCACCGAGTACATAAGATGGACGAACAACTAATGGGAAGCCAATTTCTTTCGATTTCTCAACCGCTTGCTCCATCGTTGTTACTGTCGCGTTTTCTGGCTGAAGTAGACCTAAACGGTCAACAGCGGCTTGGAAGCGTTCGCGGTCTTCCGCACGGTCGATAGCATCTGGGCTAGTACCAATGATTGGCACACCAGCCGCTTCTAGAGCACGAGCCAGTTTAAGTGGCGTTTGACCACCGTACTGAACAATCACACCTTTTGGTTTTTCAACACGAGCGATAGACAGTACATCTTCCAGAGTTACTGGCTCGAAGTACAGACGATCAGACGTATCGTAGTCAGTAGATACCGTTTCTGGGTTACAGTTAACCATAATGGTTTCGTAACCGTCTTCACGCAGCGCAAGTGATGCATGAACACAACAGTAATCGAATTCGATACCTTGGCCGATACGGTTTGGACCGCCACCAAGAACCATGATCTTATCTTTGTCTGTTGGGTTTGCTTCACATTCTTCATCGTAAGATGAGTACATGTAAGCCGTGTCAGAAGAAAACTCTGCTGCACATGTATCCACACGTTTGTAAACCGGATGAATATCAAACTGCTCACGAGCACGGCGAATTTCACTTTCAGCGACACCAAGCAATTTAGACAAGCGAGCATCAGAGAAGCCTTTGCGTTTCATCTGACGAAGCACTTCTTTGGTCAAACCTGCGTAGCCGCCCGCCTTGACTTGTTCTTCGAGTTTTACAATTTCTTCGATTTGAACCAGGAACCAGCGGTCGATTTGAGTCAAGTTGAACACACCGTCGACTGACATACCCGCTCGGAATGCATCGGCGATGTACCAGATACGCTCTGCACCTGCTTCTTTAAGTTCGTGACGAATCTTAGTCAGTGCATCTGGCGCTTCCAGATCGACCATCTCATCAAAACCAGTTGCGCCAACTTCTAGGCCACGCAGTGCTTTGTGAAGAGATTCTTGTTGGTTACGACCAATCGCCATTACCTCACCAACCGATTTCATCTGAGTTGTCAGACGATCGTTTGCACCAGCAAATTTCTCGAAGTTAAAGCGAGGGATCTTAGTTACGACGTAGTCGATAGTTGGTTCAAATGACGCAGGTGTTGCACCACCTGTGATGTCGTTTTGTAGTTCGTCTAGCGTAAAGCCAACAGCCAGTTTCGCGGCAATTTTCGCAATTGGGAAGCCTGTTGCTTTTGATGCTAGCGCAGAAGAGCGAGATACACGCGGGTTCATCTCGATGATGACCATACGACCATCTTTCGGGTTGATACCAAACTGTACGTTTGAACCACCTGTTTCAACACCGATTTCACGCAGAACAGCTAGCGATGCATTACGCATAAGCTGGTATTCTTTGTCAGTCAGTGTTTGTGCTGGAGCAACCGTGATTGAGTCACCCGTATGGATGCCCATTGGGTCAAAGTTCTCGATTGAACATACGATGATACAGTTGTCCGCTTTGTCACGAACGACTTCCATTTCGTACTCTTTCCAACCGATGAGTGACTCATCGATAAGAAGTTCGTTGGTCGGAGATAAGTCCAGACCACGACGACAGATTTCTTCGAACTCTTCTTTGTTGTACGCGATACCACCACCAGTGCCACCCATGGTGAACGATGGACGGATGATACAAGGGAAGCCAACCATATCTAAAACTTTGTAAGCTTCTTCCATGCTCTTCGCTGTATCTGCGCGAGGACACTCAAGGCCGATAGACTTCATCGCTTTATCAAAACGAGAACGGTCTTCCGCTTTGTCGATTGCATCAGCCGTTGCACCAATCATCTCTACGCCAAACTCTGCGAGAACGCCGTGCTTCTCTAAATCTAACGCACAGTTAAGTGCTGTCTGACCACCCATAGTTGGCAGAACTGCATCAGGACGTTCTTTCTCGATGATCTTGCGTACAACTTCCCACTGAATCGGCTCGATGTAAGTCGCATCTGCCATCTCTGGGTCAGTCATAATCGTTGCTGGATTAGAGTTAACTAGGATAACTCGGTAGCCTTCTTCGCGAAGAGCTTTACACGCTTGTGCGCCAGAGTAGTCAAACTCACATGCCTGACCGATAACAATCGGACCAGCACCAAGAATTAGAATACTTTGAATGTCAGTACGTTTTGGCATTATCTACTACTCCGAATTAAGCGCTGTGTTTTTTGATTAGTTCGATAAAGTGGTCAAATAGCGGTGCCGCGTCATGTGGACCAGGGCTCGCTTCTGGGTGACCTTGGAAGCTAAATGCTGGCTTGTCTGTGCGGTGGATACCTTGCAAAGAGCCATCAAATAGCGATACGTGAGTAGCACGTAAGTTTTCCGGTAATGTTGCTTCATCTGCCGCAAAGCCGTGGTTTTGCGAGGTAATCATCACAACGTTACGCTCTAAATCTTTTACTGGGTGGTTTGCACCGTGGTGACCAAACTTCATTTTCACCGTTTGCGCACCTGATGCTAGCGCCAGAATTTGGTGACCTAGACAAATACCAAAAATTGGCAGGCCTTTTTCTAGGAACACTTTGGTTGCTTCAATCGCGTAAGTACATGGTTCTGGGTCACCAGGGCCGTTTGATAAGAATACGCCATCTGGATTTAGTGCCAGAACTTCTTCCGCTGACGTTTCTGCAGGTACAACCGTTAAGCGGCAGCCACGGTCAACCAACATTCGTAAGATGTTGCGTTTTGCGCCGAAGTCGTAAGCGACAACGTGGTATGGCAGCTCGCTGTCATCTTTCGCCTCTGGAAGTCCACCTTCAAGCGTCCACGAACCTTGCTTCCATTGATACGCTTCTTTTGTTGTAACTTCTTTCGCAAGGTCCATTCCTTTTAAGCCTGGGAATTCTTTTGCTTTCGCTAGTGCCAAAGCTTCGTCTAGGTTGTTGCCCGCAACAATACAGCCGTTTTGAGCACCTTTTTCACGCAGGATACGAGTGAGCTTACGAGTATCGATATCAGCGATGCCAACGATATTTTGAGACTTAAGATAATCAGAGAGGGATTGTTCGTTACGGAAGTTAGAAGCGATTAGAGGAAGATCGCGAATCACAAGGCCTTGTGCATGAATGGAAGAGGATTCTTCATCTTCGGAAGTGGTTCCGGTATTGCCAATGTGAGGATAAGTGAGAGTGACGATTTGCTGAGAATAGGAAGGATCAGTGAGGATTTCTTGATACCCCGTCATCGAGGTATTAAAAACGACTTCACCAACGGAAAGACCATCTGCCCCTATGGACACTCCGCGGAACACTGTCCCATCTTCTAGGACCAACAGTGCTAATTTACCCAAGACAACCTCCAGAATAAAAATGCAAAAAAAATAAATCAAACTGCAAACATGCCTTCCTTTACCTATAAAATCTACATAAATAGGTATTTCAGACAAATTGGCGGTATTCTAAAGTTGGACTCGAAACCTGTCAACCTACAATCAAAAATAAATGATTAATTTCTAGCGAGTAAGGTCATTTTGAATCAGTAAGGCCCAAAAAGATAACTTTTACATGCTATTACATAGAGAGGCATAGAGGTTTAATGAATTTTACAAATTTGAACTTTTTAGAGATCACAAAAAAGTATGAATTTTTCACGCAAACGTTCACTCGACAAAAAAGACATTAGTTTTTAGACATCAAAACCCAAAACACCCACAAAACAACCAAAACAACGACAAAAGTAAGCACCAAAATACTTTCTGTTAGAATCATTTCATTTACAAATAATTCTATAGATATAAAAAAGCCGGCTACCGCCGGCGAATAATTATGTATTTAGAGTTCATTCAATCCCAAAACATCTGTCATGGTATAAAAGCCCGCTGGTTTGGCACTCAACCAAACAGCGGCCTTGACGGCGCCATTAGCAAACGTCATACGATCGGTCGCTTTGTGCGTTATCTCCACTCGTTCCCCGATATCAGCAAACATGGCTGTGTGCTCACCGACGATATCGCCAGCGCGAATTGTAGCAAAGCCGATCTCATCTTTAGTACGTTCACCTGTGATACCTTCTCGCGCATAGACAGCTACATCATTCAGCTTGTTGCCCATCGCACCAGCAATGGCTTCGCCCATCCCGATAGCGGTACCAGAAGGAGCATCAACTTTATGACGATGATGTGCTTCGACAATCTCAACATCACAGTAGTCGCCCATCACTTTGGCTGCTTTCTCAAGAAGCTTAAATACTAGGTTCACACCAACAGAGTAGTTAGGAGCCATGACAACAGGCACTTGCTTAGCGGCTTCGTCAATCAGTTCACGCTCTGCATCACTGAAACCAGTCGTCCCAATCACAATACTCTTTCCATGCTTCTTACACAGTTCAAGATTCGCCAACGTACTTACTGGGGCAGTAAAATCGATGATTACATCAAAATTATCGACGTCTTTAGCAAGATCATCCGTTAAGAACACATCGAATTTGCCTTCACCACAAAGTTCACCGATATCGACACCGACAAGTGAGGACTCAGGTCGTTCTGATCCCGCGCTCACTGTCGCCTCTGGGTTAAGGTGTGAAGCTTTAACCAAATTACGGCCCATTCGGCCTGCTGCTCCTGCGATTGCAATACGAACCATTGCGCTTTCTCTCCTTCTCTGGATAACGAGGTTTGCTCTCGTTCTCTCGTTTCGCTTAATCTGTTTAAACTAACAACATACCGTGGTTACCACAAGCAAGTTCATCAGGCTTAAGCGAACTCTTTTACGACACGCTCCAAGATAGGCACGTTCGCTTCAGGAAAGGCATAGTTACCCAATTCTCTTATCTCAACCCAGCGACCTTCTTGACCTTCTCGGCCGTAAGGCTCATTACTGAACTTAGATACCGTAATAAAATCAAACTTAAGTGATTTGTCTGGATAGTCATATTCCAAATGCTCGAAAAGGGCTTGCTCAGTAACTTCAATTCCTACCTCTTCTTCAAGTTCTCTTGCTAGAGCATGTTCAATACTTTCTCCTGACTCGACTTTCCCGCCGGGAAACTCCCAAAACCCGCCTTTATGCTTGTCGTCTGGACGCTTTGTAATAAAAATTTTTGATTTGTCTTGGTTAAAAATAATAGCCGCGACTATGTGAATTCTTTTCATAGGGGTTCCTAACTCTCAAGCCGTTACACTTCAACGGTCTTTGCATCTCTAAAACTATCCGATGCTATCAAAACTTATGAAATTCGACAGCCACAGAATTTGCTTAAAAAAAGAGCCGCCTAGGCGACTCTTTAAAACATTATCTGACTAATACGTTAGTCGATTTTGCCGTGGCACTGTTTATACTTCTTACCACTACCACAAGGGCAAGGCTCATTGCGACCTACTTTACGTTCATCACGTACCATTGGCTGACTTGAACCTTCTTCAGATTCTTCACCTTCAGAAAGAGGGTTTTGTGCTGCTGCGTGTTGCGCTTGAGCACGACGAGCGGCCTCTTCAGCTTGCGCACGACGTTGCTCTTCCATACGTTCAACTTCTTCTTGTTGCTGAACTCGAACGCGAGATAGAACAGTAATCACATCAGTTTTCAGCGCTTCTAGTAGACCTTCAAACAGTTCAAACGATTCACGCTTGTATTCCTGTTTCGGGTTCTTCTGCGCATAGCCGCGTAAGTGAATACCCTGACGCAAGTGATCCATTGCTGCCAAGTGCTCTTTCCAAAGCGTATCCAGAGTTTGAAGCATAACCGATTTCTCGAAGTTACGAAGTACTTGCGCACCCACCACTTCCTCTTTCTCTTTGTACACTTCAACGGCTAGATTGATGATCTTCTCGCGTAGCGCCTCTTCGTAAAGCTTATCGTCTTCTTCAAGCCATTGCTTCACTGGCGCATCAAGATCGAAGTCTGCTTTCAAGCGCTCTTGTAGACCTTCAACGTCCCACATATCTTCTAGTGATTGTGGCGGGATGTACTCATCAATAACCGCTGTTAGCACATCTTCACGGTTTTGCTCGATCATACCGCTGATGTCTTCAACGTTCATCAATTCGTCGCGCAGCTCGTAGACAACCTTACGCTGATCGTTCGCCACATCATCGTATTCTAGTAGCTGCTTACGGATATCAAAGTTACGGCCTTCCACTTTGCGCTGTGCTTTTTCAATTGAGCGAGAAAGCATTTTCGATTCAATAGCTTCACCTTCTTCCATACCACTTTGAATAAGGCTCGCCATACGATCAGAAGTGAAAATACGTAACAAAGAGTCTTCCATAGATAGGTAGAAGCGCGATGAACCCGCATCACCTTGACGACCAGAACGACCACGTAGCTGGTTATCAATACGGCGAGATTCGTGGCGCTCAGTACCAATGATGTGTAGACCACCAGCATCTAGTACTTGATCATGTACCACTTTCCACTCTGCTTTAATCGCATCGATTTGTTCTTGAGTTGGGTTCTCCAAAGCTTCCACTTTTGATTGCCAACTACCGCCAAGCACAATATCCGTACCACGACCGGCCATGTTGGTCGCGATAGTTACCGCACCCGGCATACCCGCTTCAGCAACAATTTCCGCTTCCTTCTCATGGAATTTCGCATTCAATACGTTGTGTTTGATCTTCGCTTTCTTCAAGGCGTTGGAGAGTAGTTCTGATTTTTCAATCGATACGGTACCAACCAATGTTGGCTGACCTTTCGCAACGCGCTCTTTGATATCTTCAATGATTGCAGCAAACTTCTCAGCTTCGGTGCGGTACACCACATCCGGCATATCGTTACGAATCATAGGTTTGTTGGTTGGGATAACCACCGTTTCCAAGCCATAAATAGATTGGAACTCAAACGCCTCAGTATCCGCAGTACCTGTCATACCAGACAGTTTTTCGTATAAGCGGAAGTAGTTCTGGAAGGTAATCGAAGCCAAAGTTTGGTTTTCGTTTTGAATCTTAACGCCTTCTTTCGCTTCTACTGCTTGGTGAAGACCTTCAGACCAACGACGACCTGGCATTGTACGACCAGTATGTTCATCAACAATTACTACTTCACCTTCGTCAGTAACGATGTAATCAACGTTGCGCTCAAACAACACATGAGCACGCAAAGCGGCATTCACGTGATGTAACATGCTGATGTTAGTCGGAGAGTAAAGTGTGTCACCCTCTTCCATAAGACCATTTTTCACCAACAGTTCTTCAACGTACTCTTGGCCCGTTTCTGTGAGGTATACTTGCTTTGATTTCTCATCAACAGTGTAGTGACCATCACCACGATATTCTTCAGAGTCTTCTTTGTCTTGCTTTTTAAGATGCGGGATCAAAAGGTTGATTCGGGTGTATAGCTCAGAGCTATCTTCAGCAGGACCAGAAATGATTAAAGGGGTACGAGCTTCATCAATTAGGATTGAGTCCACCTCATCGACAACTGCAAAGAAGCGTTCACGTTGTACGCGATCTTCGCTACGGAAAGCCATATTGTCACGAAGGTAGTCAAAACCAAATTCATTGTTCGTTCCGTACAAGATGTCAGCTTGGTACGCTTCTTTTTTCTCTTGAGGAGGCATGTTTGGCACGTTTACGCCAACAGTCATACCTAAAAATTCAAATAGAGGGCGGTTTGTCTCTGCATCACGTTTAGCTAGATAATCGTTCACTGTTACAATATGAACGCCTTTACCAGCTAGGGCATTTAGGTAAGCAGGAAGCGTTGCCGTCAGCGTTTTACCTTCACCCGTACGCATTTCAGCGATTTGACCCGCATTTAGAACCATACCACCGATAAGCTGGACGTCGAAGTGGCGCATACCGTAGACACGCTTAGATGCTTCACGAACCGTAGCAAAAGCTTCTGGAAGTAGTTTATCAAGAGTTTCACCCTTCTCTAGGCGCTCACGGAATTCAACCGTCTTTGCTTTTAACTCTTCGTCACTTAGAGCCTCGAATGTTGGCTCATAGTTATTAATTTCTTTTACAATTTTTCTAAGGCGGCGCAGTGTTCGGTCGTTGCGACTGCCAATCACTTTTGTCAGTAGCTTAGTTATCATTTTTCGTGAATCTCTCTTTATTCAGACCGTTCCCGATCTACTCATAATGCCTTCAGTCTCTGCCAGTTTGGAACTAAGAATACTGAGATAAATCATTTATCAAAGATATTGAGTTCAAACATCCATATTTCAAGGCTAAGTTTTGAAACAATGTGGCTTAGTGTAAGGATTTTTAATCGATACAACCATAAATAGACGTATTTGTTTGAAGCACTCTGAAGTTTTTACTTAAAGTGGTGACTGATTAGCCGATATTGCATACCGCAATATGTGTAATCCATCCAGAGCAAACTTTGCTTTTTACCTTGCTACATTGTAAAACTGAAGCTAAAGACGTTAATGTAAACTATACCTTGATAGAAAGCTGCTCTAGAATAGCTATATCTCAACAAAATTAGATTTTACCTATGCGTGATCACCGTCCAACCTCGACTGAAGATGTTATTGCTGAGTCACAGTTCAAGCAGATTCAAGAACATGCTGGAGAAATCTTACAGCTTAACCAAGCTTTGCAAGAGGTCTTACCCACGGGGACGGCCGATCATTGCCGAGTAGCGAATGTTCGTAACGGCCATCTATTGATCGATGTCTCTAGTGCCGCGATCAAAATGAAGATCGATTACGATCGCCTCATGATCCTAAATAAACTTCGTACTCAAGGCTTTGCCAAGCTGATGAGCGTTGAAGTGAGGATCAATCCTTCACTATATCGAAACCGCTTTCAACAAGACGACAGACCTAAGCGTCCACCACTAACCCAATCTGCAGCAAAGTCATTAATGACGATTGCCGACATGGCGCCACCGAAAATTCAAGAGCGTTTAAAACGATTAGCCGATATGGCAGAAAAGGAAGATCGTAAGTGAACGTTATTTCAATATGCTGAAAGCTTGAATGTTATTGATAAATCCAGGATTAAAGCCAAATAGCAAAAAACCAGGCATAAGCCTGGTTTTTTATTAATTCTAATGCCAAGTATTTACGCAAGCACCATATTTGGTTCTGCGAATGCTACTGGTGAGCCGACTTCTTCTTCGAATGTAGTCCACTCCCACGCTTCCTGATCTGCAAGAACAGCACGTAACAGTTGGTTATTTAAACCGTGGCCAGATTTAAAGGCACGGAATTCACCAATGATTGGGTGGCCACACATGTAAAGGTCACCAATCGCATCCAACACTTTGTGAGTCACAAACTCATTTTCAAAGCGTAGACCTTCTTCATTAAGAATACGGTAATCATCCAAAACGATAGCATTGTCAAAACTACCACCCAAAACTAGGTTTTGAGATTGTAGATATTCGATATCACGCATAAAGCCAAACGTACGTGCTCGAGAAATCTCACGAACAAAGCCTTTTGACGAGAAATCAAACAGCAAACGTTGCTCGTCTGATTCAATCGCTGGGTGATTAAACTCAATTTCGAAGTCCATACGGAAGCCGTTAAATGGTACAAATTCTGCCCATTTATCACCATCTTCAAAACGAACTGGCTTTTTGATGCGGATGAAGCGTTTTGGCGCATTTTGCGTTTCGATACCTGCTTGTTGTAGCAAGTATACAAATGGGCTTGCACTACCATCCATGATCGGAATTTCAGGTGCGTCTACTTCGACAACAATGTTATCGATGCCCATACCAGCAAGTGCCGCATTCAAGTGCTCAACAGTTGAAATACGCACACCTTCATCGTTTACCAATGCAGTACAAAGCATGGTGTCACGAACCGAAGCTGGATCAGCTGGAAAATCTACAGGTGGATTTACATCTGTACGACGGTAAATGATACCTGTATTTGCAGCAGCCGGGCGCAGAGTAAGTGTGACTTTACGACCAGAGTGGAGACCCACACCAGTTGTTTTCACTATTTCTTTCAGAGTACGTTGTCTGATCATCTGCTTGCCTCTCAAAAATTTGCTACAAAACACGGCCGTCTGTAACGTCGACCGTGAATGCTACCATAATTTTGAGCCATGTCAAATTTATGGGTTAAAGATTAATCAGCCTGACGACGCAAAAATGCCGGTATATCTAAATAACCACTTTCCTTTTCTTGCTTTGGAGCCGCAGAACTTTGGCTCGACGAAGCTGGAGAAGAAGGAGCAGTGTTTGTCGGCTGAGGAGTTACCTGTGGCTTCTCTTGCACTTGATTATTTTGCAAGGTCTGTGCCGGTTTTTCTTCAGCTTGCGTTGCCGCTGCTTGTTGCTGTGGTTGAGCTTGCGGCGTCGGTGCCACTTTCGCTTTACCACCCGCAACTAGCGTGATATCTGGCTTTTTCTCATTACCAATACCTGTCGCTACAACTGTTACGCGGATTTCGTCAGTCATATCAGGGTCTAGAGAAGTACCGATAACAACAGTCGCATTGTCAGAAGCGAATGCCTTCACTGTATTACCAACCGTCTCAAACTCGTCAAGACGCATATCCAGACCAGCAGTAATATTGACAAGAACACCACGAGCGCCCGCTAGATCGATGTCTTCCAGAAGTGGGCTAGAAATTGCCATTTCAGCCGCTTCTTCAGCACGGTCTTCACCTTTGGCGATGCCGCTACCCATCATTGCGTGACCCATTTCAGACATTACAGTTCTTACGTCCGCAAAGTCGACGTTGATCATGCCAGGGCGAGTAATTAGCTCAGCAATACCTTGAACGGCATTCTTAAGAACATCGTTAGCGCTTGCAAAAGCTTCTAGTAGTGTTACACCACGACCAAGTACTTTAAGTAGCTTTTCGTTTGGAATCGTGATCAAAGAGTCAACATGCTTAGACAGCTCATCGATACCTTGCTCAGCAAATGCCAAACGCTTTTTACCTTCAAAACTAAACGGTTTAGTTACTACCGCTACTGTTAGAATGCCAAGCTCTTTAGCCACTTCAGCAATAACAGGCGCTGCACCAGTACCGGTACCGCCACCCATACCAGCTGCGATAAACACCATATCGGCGCCAGTCAGGGAATCTTTAATTCGATCTCTGTCTTCGAGAGCTGCGTCACGGCCAACCTGTGGATTAGCACCTGCACCCAGACCTTTAGTGATATCACCACCGATCTGAATAACATTGCCAACGCTTGTCTTACGAAGTGCTTGCGCATCAGTGTTGACGCTGATGAATTCCACACCTTCGATGGATTCACGCACCATGTGTTCAACGGCGTTACCACCGCCGCCACCAACCCCAACGACCTTGATTACTGCATCGTCAGACATTTCCATCATCGGTTCAAACATGTGTTGTCTCCGTTTATCCTGCAACTCAGGTTAAAACTCTTTTTGTATCCAGTTACGCAATTTATCGAAAAAGCCAGTTACAGATGAGCGTTTAGGTTCATTATAATCGCTATCGTCGCTAGACTGCATGTCTCTTGCGTAATGAAGTAATCCAACTGCCGTAGAATGGTACGGCTCTTTTACATAGTCAGTTAATCCGCTGACTTCGAGCGGTTTGCCGACCCTTACTTGATTGCGGAATACGCGTTCCGCACATTCTACCACTCCGTCCATTTGCGCAGCACCGCCGGTGAGTACAACTCCCGCAGCCAGATGGTGCTTGATACCCTCTTCGCGCAATTTTGCTTGTACAGAGTCGATAGTTTGGTTAACCAGTCCCATAAGCTCAGAGTAGCGTGGCTCAATCACTTCTGACAACGTTTGACGTTGCAGGCTACGTGATGGTCGTCCACCTACGCTTGGTACATTAACCGTGTCATCCTTACTGACCAGTTCACTCAAAGCACAGCCATATTTGACTTTTATTTCTTCAGCATCGCTCACTGGCGTGCCAAAAGCAAAAGCAATATCACTGGTTACAGCATTTCCTGCGTACGAAAATACTTCTGTGTGACGTAACGCACCGCCAGTCCAGATGGCCACATCCATCGTGCCGGCGCCAATATCAACCACACAAACTCCAAGCTCTCTTTCATCCTCGGTGATTACTGCATTACTAGCAGCAAGCCCAGAAAATACGAGTTGTTCTACTTTAAGGCCGCAGCGTTCTACCGCCTTAATAATGTTGCGTGCCATGTCATTATGGCATGAGATAAGGTGGACACTCACTTCCATTCTTACCCCAGATAAACCAAGCGGATTTTTGATTCCTTCTTGGTAATCAATGGTGAACTCTTGCGGGATCACATGAAGAATTCGCTGTTCATCACCGATTTTAATCGATTTTGCGGTATGGATAGCGCGATCCATGTCTTCTTGAGACACCTCTTCATCAGAAATCGTGCCCATACCTTTTTCAATTCGGCTTGCGATATGCTTACCAGACAACGAAATGAAGACTCGGCTGATCTGGCACTCTGCCATTAATTCAGCTTGATCAATTGCACGTTGTACTGATTTTACAACCGACTCCAAATCATTCACGCCACCTTTATCCATGCCACGTGAGGGGCTACTACCTGCGCCAATAATATTAATTTGACCGTCTGGTAAAACCTCACCCACTAGAGCCGATACGGTTGCAGTGCCTATATCAAGACCAACAATAATGTTGTCATCAGCGGCCTTAGTCATCTGTACTCTCTTCTAACTCTTGTTCAGGAAACCAACCAACTGCGGCTCCTGTATCGTACCTAAGATCGATATAACTGATTCTTTGCGTGTCACTGCCAAGCTTGTTATAGAGCTTAAAAAAGCGCTCTATACGCTCAAGAAGAGACTCTTTACCGAGCTCTAATCGAATACCGTTATCAAGGATGATTTGCCAAGCTCGTCGCTCGTTTAATACCAGAGACGATATCGCTAAACCCAATTGCTGAAACTTAGGACTCAAATCACGGTAAGTCTGTAAGACTTCCGGTCCGCTATCTTTGGGTCCGTACAGCTTCACTTTTTCTTCTTGCAACAGAGCAACATCTCCATCAAAAACGAACCCGTTTTTATCTAACAGTTCGTTGCCATTCCAAATGGCTTCTGGTTGATGCTCCGTCAAAAAAACTTTTACTGTATCCGGCCACTGCTTTCGGATTGCGGCATGCGCTACCCATGGCAGAGCTTCGACACTTTGCTGTAATACATCAATATCCTGAGACATAAATGTACCGATGTGATCAATTCGACTAAATGCAGCCTGCACATCGTCAGCTTGGACATACTCCAGTTTCCCCTGAAGTACTATTTTGGAGAGAGGTAACCTTTGGTCATCCCACATCCAACTGATCGCCGCGTACAAAACAGAACTAATTAAAGTCACAACCACAACGAAAAATAACGCACCCAAGATTTTTTCTTGGCGACCACGGTTGTTGCCCGTGTTTGGTCGCTCGTCATTCAGTGCAATATTCAACAACGTCTTCGTTTCCTGACTTTTGTCGTGTACTTTTTACCCATATAATTGCGCAGAGGTAAAAGTCTTGACTTTAACCTTGGGATTATACTGAGCTCTTGTAAACTATCAAACACTGATAGCAATAAATCACAATGATATTGACGCAAAATCGAGATCCGAGTCTTTATCTGTCCTTCGCATCAACAATATGTGTCAGCCAAGCATCTTGTTTATATTCAATTTAAGACCTGCCAGCTGTTTCGCCACTTTACCAATATCACCCGCACCTTGCGTTAAGATTAGGTCGCCGTCTTGTATAACGTTAGCTAAAACTGAAGGTAATTGCTCGATTTCTGGAACAAAAATCGGGTCTACCTTGCCTCGGCTGCGAATTGTGCGACATAAAGCGCGCCCATCAGCACCTGCAATCGGCTTTTCACCCGCTGCGTAAACATCCAGCATGATCAATACATCCACCTGTTCAAGCACATTCGCGAAATCATCGTATAAATCACGAGTACGGCTATAACGGTGCGGTTGGAAAATCATCACCAAACGCTTGTCTTGCCAACCACTGCGTGCTGCATTAATGGTTACATCCACTTCTGTTGGATGATGGCCGTAATCATCAACAAGCATTGCATGGCCGTTGCCAGTATCAAACTCGCCAAGGTGATCAAAACGTCTTCCCGTACCTTGCGTACCAGCCATTGCCTTTAGGATCGCATCGTCTTCAATGTCATCTTCAGTAGCAACCGCAATCGCAGCAGACGCATTCAATGCATTGTGACGACCTGGAATATTCAGCGTGATATCTAAGTTAGCTCGCCCTTTACGTACTACCGTAAATTTGCCTTGCTGCCCCTCTTGACGATAATCTTCAATACGTACGTCGGCATCTTCAGAAAAACCGTAAGTTATCACTTGACGACTAATACGTGGGATTAACTCTCGAACCACAGGATCGTCAATGCAAACAATTGCTTGGCCGTAAAACGGTAGATTATGAAGGAAATCGATGAAGGTTTGCTTTAAGGTTTCAAAGTCACCACCATAGGTATCCATATGATCGGCTTCGATATTGGTAACAATGCTCACCATTGGTTGCAAGTGCAGGAATGACGCGTCACTTTCATCTGCCTCTGCAATTAGAATACGACTCGAGCCTAGACGCGCATTTGTACCTGCGCTTTTCACCAAACCGCCATTCACAAACGTTGGATCAAGACCGGCTTCAGAATAGATTTGAGTAACAAGAGCGGTCGTCGTGGTTTTACCGTGTGTACCCGCAACGGCAATACCGTGACGGAATCGCATCAATTCAGCCAACATCTCTGCGCGGCGTACAATAGGGATGCGTAATTCACGTGCCGCCATCACTTCTGGGTTTTCTTCGTTGATCGCCGTTGACACAACAACCACACTGGCTTTTTCTACATTACTGGCTTGATGACCAATAAATACCGTCGCACCTTTTGATACCAAACGCTCTGTCACAGCGTTCTCTGATAGATCAGAACCTGTGATTTGGTAGCCTTCGTTCAACAGCACTTCTGCAATGCCGCTCATGCCCGCACCACCAATACCGATGAAGTGGATGGATTTCACGCGGCGCATCTCTGGCACCATTGCGCGAATCTGAGCTAAGTCTTGTGTATGTTGGATTGTCATCAATTCTATTCTCAATAATTCGGTTAACGCTTTTCGGTCAAAGCGACAATGGCTTGTGCGACAACTCGGTCAGCATTCAATTTTGCAGCGCCACGCGCTTGCTCAGCCATTGTAAGTAAAGCTTGGCGATCCAATTGTTGGATCTGCAGAGTCAGAGACTCAACGGTTAAATCTGGTTGTTCAATCATTTTCGCCGCGCCGCAATCCACCAAGTGGTCTGCATTAAGTGCTTGCTGGCGGTCTTTGTGCATGAATGGAACAAAAATAGCGCCTACACCTGCCGCCGAGACTTCAGATACGGTTAACGCTCCAGAGCGACAAACTAAAAGGTCAGCCCATGCGTAAGCTTCTGCAACGTCATCAATGAATTCCATTACTTCTGCATTTACCACACCATTAGCTTGGTATGCTGCATTCACTTCTTCGGCGGCACCTTTACCCGCTTGATGACGAATACAGTAATCTTCGCCCAATTTCGACATCACTTCTGGCAGAGTTTGGTTAAGAATACGTGCGCCTTGGCTGCCACCCATCACCAAAATGCGAATTGGACCTTGGCGCTCTTGCATGCGCTCAGTTGGCGCTGCTAATTGAGTCACGTCTTCACGAACTGGGTTCCCAACCACTTCGGCATTTGGAAAAGCGCCTGGGAAAGCCTGAAAAACCTTCTTAGCGATTTTCGATAACCATTGGTTCGTTAAACCTGCTACTGCATTTTGTTCATGCAGAACAACAGGAATACCACTCATCCAAGCAGCAATACCACCCGGGCCGCTAACATAACCGCCCATACCAAGCACTGCGTCTGGCTGCCAGCGTTTCATGTGAGCACGAGCCTGCATAATGGCATTGATAATTTGAAATGGTGCTGCAAGAAGACGTTTAACGCCTTGACCTCGTAACCCTTTCACTTTGATAAAGTCGATTTCAATGCCATGTTTTGGCACCAAATCCGCTTCCATTCGATCCGCCGTACCTAACCAACGGATCTCCCAACCTTGTTCTTGAAGCTGTTTTGCTACCGCCAAACCTGGGAATACGTGACCGCCAGTACCACCAGCCATCACCATCAAACGTTTATTTTGTTTCATTAGCTTGTTGTTCTGATTGTTGTTGCTCGCGTTTCAAGCGGCATTCGTAATCGATACGCAGTAGTATGGACACTGCGACGGACATAATTATTAGACTAGAACCACCATAACTGATGAGTGGAAGTGTTAAACCTTTAGTTGGAACAATACCGGCGGCAGCTCCAACATTAACCAAGGTTTGAAACGCAAACCAAATACCAATTCCGAAAGCCAGATAACCTCCGAACATTTCGCCTTCTTCAAATGCACGCTTGCCGATGTAAACCGCTTTTAGCACCAAGCTAAAAATCAGCATTAAGACCAGCACTACGCCTACGAAACCAAGCTCTTCAGCAAGTACGGCAAACACAAAGTCGGTATGCGCTTCCGGTAGATATTCCAGTTTTTGAATTGAATTACCGAGACCTTGTCCGAACCATTCACCACGACCAAACGCCATCAAAGACTGAGTCAACTGATAGCCACTGCCAAATGGATCTTCCCACGGGTCAAGGAAGGAGGTTACTCGTCGCATACGGTATGGCTCGACGAGAATCAAACCTACCACAGCGCCGATACCTGCCACCATCAAGGCGAGAAACTGGGTTAGTTTTGCACCTGCGATAAAAAGCATGCCAAACAGCGTGACCAGCATCACGACGACCGTCCCCAAGTCTGGCTGACCAAGTAGTAATACTGCGAAGAAGGCAAACACCATGATTGGCTTCATAAAGCCACCAAAGAACGTTTGTCGTACTTCGTCTTGCTTTCGAACTAAGTAACCAGACATGAAGATAAACAGCGATAGCTTCGCGACTTCCGCTGGCTGAAGGTTAAACAGCCCAAGGGGAATCCAACGAGACGCACCATTAACCGACTTACCCGCCAAGAGCACGATGATCAACAGTGCGAAAGAAGCCCAAAGTAAGTAATGGCTCTTCTTAAACCACTCTTGCAAAGGCACTTGCAAAATAACAGCGGAGGTCCCTAACGCCAGCACGAGAAACGTCGCATGACGAAACATAAAGTGGAACGGCTGTTCCGTTAATCGAGAGCTGATTGGAAATGATGCAGAGGTTACCATGACCAAACCAGTCAACATCAAACCCAGTGCAATCCACACTAACTGGCGATCAAACATCGCCTCTGGGGCTGGATGCTTGAGCCAATTGCCAATACTGCGTTTAACGTTACCTAAACCCACGAAGTGTGTAACCTTTAATATGCATATTTCTGAGCAAGAGCAGCGAAAGCATCACCTCTTGCCATAAAGTTGTCGAATTGATCAAAGCTAGCACATGCAGGAGACAGCATCACCATATCACCTGGTTTTAACTGCGAAGATACTTGTTGAATCACATCTTCCATAGTGTCGAAACGTATTGCAGATTCATGCAGTGGCATAAATTCATCGCCATCAGCGCCAAAGCAACACAGTTGCAAGTTAAGCGTCGCGAAGATCGGTTTTAATGGCGAGAAGTCAGCACCTTTGCCAACACCACCAACGAGTAAGTAGAGCTTGCCTGTCGATTCCAAACCAGATAGCGCAGCCATAGTGCTGGCAATATTAGTTGCTTTAGAGTCATTCACCCATTTGACGCCTTGATTATCCGCAACCACCTGGCATCGGTGTGTCAGTCCCGTGTAATTTTTAAGTGCATTCAATGCTTTGTGATAGTTTACGTCCGCAGCTTTTAATAGCGCTAAAGCAACCAGAGCGTTAGATAAGTTGTGCTTACCAACCAACTTAATCTCATCACTTGCGACAACTCGTTGACCGTGATCGAGCAGCCAAGTACGGTTGCCATCCACCTCGAGACCAAAGTCCTGATTGTCGCTGCCAAATGTCACCAATGGCATCTCTGCGTCTGGGAAGGTGTCTTGATCATCACGGTTCACGACCGCAAGAGCAGCATGGTTAAAAATACGCAACTTGGCTTGTCGATAGTCAGACATGCCTTGATAACGATCCATATGATCTTCAGAAAGATTCAGAAACGCAGCGGCTTTGAGCTTTAAGCTTGACGTCGTTTCTAACTGGAAGCTCGAGAGTTCGAGTACATATAGGTCTGCGTCTTGTTCTAACAAGTCCAGAGCAGGCACACCGATGTTACCACCAACGCCAACATCCAAACCTGCAGCCTTAGCCATCACACCTGTGAGGTCGGTTACTGTGCTCTTACCGTTTGAGCCCGTAATCGCAATCACCGGTTTCTGCACCGCCCAAGCGAATAACTCGATATCACCTACTACTGCCGTACCTTTTGCTAATACGGCTTGGATCTCTGGTGTCGCTAGCGCAATACCAGGGTTGGTCACGATAAGATCCGCGTCAGAAAGCCAGTCCGTATTCCAACCACCACTATGCAGTTGAACACTTTCCGGCAAGCGCTCTGCACCTGGAGGGTTTACACGAGTATCAATGACTTTGACCACAAGTTGTGGCTGATTTTTTCTTAGGTGTTTAACGACAGAGAGCCCGGTAATACCGAGCCCTACGACGACAACACTATGTATGTTTTGCCAACGTTCCATATTTGATCACACTGTAAATCTTATTCTTGGAAAGTGCGATTAACGCACTTTCAATGTCGCAAGACCAATCAGAACAAGAACCATAGAAATAATCCAGAAGCGCACGATTACACGAGGTTCTGGCCAACCTTTCAATTCGTAGTGGTGGTGAATTGGTGCCATACGGAAAATGCGCTGACCACGTAATTTGTAAGAACCTACCTGTAGGATGACTGATAGCGTTTCCATCACAAATACGCCACCCATGATCACCAACACCAACTCTTGACGAACTAGAACAGCAATGGTGCCCAATGCCCCGCCAAGCGCTAGTGAACCTACATCGCCCATGAACACTTGTGCTGGGTAAGTGTTAAACCACAAGAAACCAAGGCCTGCACCTACGATTGCTGTACATACGACAACTAACTCAGAAGCATGTGGTAAGTATGGTATATGAAGGTATTCAGAGAAGTTAACGTTACCGGTCGCCCATGCAATAACCGCGAAGCCTGCTGCAACAAGAACCGTTGGCATGATTGCCAAACCGTCTAGACCATCAGTCAGGTTAACCGCGTTACTTGTACCTACAATGACAAAGTAAGTCAGAATGATATACATCAAACCAAGCTGCGGCATGATGTCTTTAAAGAATGGCACCACTAGCTGAGTTGCTGCTGTGTCTTTACCGTAAGCATACAATGCGAAAGCGACGACAAACGCGATCAACGACTGCCAGAAGTACTTCCAACGCGCGATCAAGCCATCGGTATTTTTGCGTACCACTTTACGATAATCATCAACAAATCCGACCGCACCGTAGCCAAGTAAGACTGTCAGCACCGCCCATACGTAAGGGTTGGATAAGTCTGTCCATAGCAAAATCGTGATTGAGATGGCCGCTAAGATCATGATACCGCCCATTGTTGGGGTACCACGCTTACTAAAGTGAGATTCAGGACCTTCGTTACGCACTACCTGACCAATTTGCAGCATTTGCAAACGCTTGATCATGATTGGTCCCATCCATAATGACAGACCTAGAGCGGTTAATACGCTTAGGATTGCTCGAAAAGACAAGTATTCAAACAATCGGAAAAAAGACAGGTATGGCTGTAGCAGCTCGGCAAGCCAAATAATCATTAATAATACTCCTTCAAAGCAGCAGCGACTTCAAACATACGTGCACCGTTCGCTCCTTTCACCAATATCGTATGGTTTTCAGGAACGGCTTGGTCTAGATGCTGCTTGATGTATTCAATCATCTCTTGGTGCGTCTCAAAATGAATGCCTTGGCAAAGATCACTGATCACCTTGGCGTCTGCACCATATGTGAGAACATGTTCAAATTTTTGTGGGGCAGCATGTTCCCCGACTTGACGATGAAGTGCAAGACTTTCCTCGCCCAATTCCGCCATATTACCTAAAATCAGCCAGCGTTGACCTGGGAAAGCGGCCAATAAATCAACTGCCGCTTTCATGGCTGGCACGCTCGCGTTGTAGCTGTCGTCAATCAATTTTATCTTTTCGCTCAGCGCTTCAACCTCGACGCGACCTTTCACTTTGTTCAAATGTTTAAGGCCAGCGCGAACCTCTTCTAATGTGGCGCCCATTTGTAACGCAATAATAGAAGCAGCGATCGCATTCGCAACGTTGTGTTGACCTATAATACCCAGAGACAGTTCAATTTCTTGTGAGCTTGCTGCGATATGTAAGTCAAAGCTTGCTTCACCTGCGGCGTTCAATACGATGTTAGAAGCGAAGAAGTCTGCATCAGTATTACTTTGTGAAAAAGTAATGACTTTCTTATCTGCTAACACTTCATCCCACTTGGCTTCACCATTGCTGTCTAGGTTAACAATCGCAATACCACCAGCTGAAAGGCCTTGGTAGATTTCACCTTTGGCTTGTTTCACGCCATCGATAGAACCAAAGCCTTCAAGGTGAGCGGCTGCTACATTATTCACTAACGCGATATCTGGTTTTACTAACTGAGTCGTGTAAGCAATTTCACCTATATGGTTAGCACCAAGCTCAATCACGGCATAATCATGATCCTGCTGTGAGCGCAATAATGTCAACGGAACACCAATATCATTATTGAAGTTACCCGCCGTGAATAACACTTTGCCTTTCAATTGCAGGATACTCGCAACCATTTCTTTTACGGTCGTTTTACCGCAACTTCCGGTGATGGCAACGGTAGGTGTTTTGCATGCTTGATGCACCCAAGAAGCAAACTCACCCAATGCAAGTTTGGTATCCGACACCACAATTTGCGGCACATTCACATCTAAGCGTTTTTCTACGAGTAAAGCACCGGCACCTGCATCTACCGCTTGTTGGCAAAAGTTGTGCGCATCAAAGCGCTCCCCTACTAACGCCACAAATAGAGCACCACGATCAATCGTTCGTGTATCAGTAGAAACCGCGTCGATAAGTAGATCGTCGCCGAATCGCTCACCACGAGTGATGTCTGCAATTTGAGATAACGTTACTTTGATCATGAGGTCAATCCTAAAAGTTGCATTGCGGACTCGCGGTCGGAGTAATGAATCGTTTCGCCATTACGAATCTGATAATCTTCATGGCCCTTCCCTGCTAACAAGATAATGTCGTTTGGCGAAGCATTTTCAATGGCATAAGACAGTGCTTTGAAGCGGTCATGCTGAACAACCGCTTCTGCAGGTTTTGACAGCCCAGCTAACATGTCTTTCACAATCTGAACCGGGTCTTCGCTGCGTGGGTTATCGTCAGTCAACACCACTCTGTCGCCTAGACGCTCTGCAATTTCCGCCATCATTGGGCGCTTACCTGCATCTCGATCGCCACCGCAGCCAAAAATAGCCCACAGCTGGCCTTCACAATGAACTCGTAAAGCTTGCAGCGCTTTTTCTAAAGCATCAGGAGTATGGGCATAATCAACCACGACTTTGGCCCGATCCTTAGTTTGGAATAACTCCATTCGGCCGAGTACAGGTTGCAGTTGACCTGCGGTTTCGAGTAACGCTTGTTTCTCTTGACCTAAGCTTAATAAGGTCGCAAAAGCGAGCATTAAGTTGGTTGCATTAAACTCACCAATCAAAGGCGCGTGCAATTCACCTGAGCCAAATTTACCATCGAACTTAATAGTAATCCCTGACTCTGCGTAACTGACTTCCGTCGCCCAAATTGCGCTTTCAAATTCAGTGTTCGGCTTGAGCGAGACAGCGATCGCATTACTTAACTGCGACGCCCATTGATGACCGACTTCATCATCAACATTGATAATGGCACGTTCACATTGGTGTTGCGTGAACAACCCAAGCTTTGCATTGGCATACTCTTCCATCGTGCCATGGTAATCAAGATGGTCACGACTTAAGTTAGTAAACACGCCCGCCGCAAATGATAATGCTTTGACACGACCTTGCGTCAGGCCATGAGAAGATACTTCTAGCGCGGTGTATGTGGCTTGTTGATTTGCGAGAGAGGAGAGCGTTTTCTGAATTTCAACGGCATTCCCCGTTGTATTCGCAGCTTGTTGCAAGTTATTGAGGAAGCCATTTCCTGTTGTTCCCATTACCGCCGCTTTATGGTCAAGCAGTTCTAGCCATTGCGCTATTAACTGGGTAATGGTGGTTTTGCCGTTGGTGCCGGTGACACCAATCAAATCCATATCAGGGTAAGCATAGATCTTTCCAGCAATTGCGGATAAACGTTGGTCCAACCTATCAATGTAAATGACGGGAACATCATCAATGATTTCCACCGTACCATGTGTTTTGACATCGCAGGCTTGCGCCAGGGCTGCATTTGCACCTTGCTCAATTGCAGAGGCAATGAATTTACGCCCATCCACAACATGGCCAATCACTGCTACAAACGTGGTTCCAGGTTGAACTCTTCGGCTGTCGAGCTCCAATTCAGAAACAAGAACGGACGATAAGCTAGGGCAATCCACCCAAGGGGAAAGCAGCACGTCCATACTGATGGCTTTAGTCATATTTGTTCTCCGAGCTTTGGCTCAGGTTTTCTTAATTTTGTTTGCTCAGTAAACCACAGGGCTTACTGTTGGAATTTGTTTTCGTCAGGTGCAACATTGAGTATTTGTAGCGCGCCTTTCATGATTTCAGAGAAGACAGGAGACGCTACCGAACCACCATAGTAGTCATCGCCTTGAGGCTCATTTACGATCACTACTAAAGCAATTCGCGGATCGCTAACCGGAGCAAGCCCAGCCGTGTAGGTGATGTACTCGTCGCTGTACCCACCGGCAGAAGCTTTACGTGATGTACCCGTTTTCGCTCCTACTCGATAACCAGGAACTGCCGCTCTGCGAGCCGAGCCCCCTTTTTGAGTTACGGTTTCCAACATGTCTAATACTTGACGCGCATACTTCGCACTCACCACTTGACGTGACATGTCATGATCATTGCTTTCAATAATATGAATAGGCTCGTATTTGCCAAGGTTTCCAAGCGTCGCATAAGCATGGGCTAGCTGGATTGGTGTAATTGATAGACCGTAACCAAACGCAATCGTGGCGCGTTCAATTGGCGACCAACGAGTTCGTGTAGGAAAAATACCCGTCACTTCCCCAACTAGGTTTAGGCCAGAAAGCTCACCAAAACCCACTGAACTGTACAGCCCAAGAAGCGCCTCTACCGGCATTTGCATTGCTAGCTTCGTCACACCGATATTACTCGACTTTTTAAGGATCGTGGTCAAGCTCGCTTTGCCTACGCGAGAGACATCTCTGACTCGACTACCACCTAAACGTAGGACACCATTACCGGTATCTACGATGGTATCTTTATCGGCTATCCCATTTTCTAAGGCGGCTAAAATAACGAAAGGCTTAATGGTCGAACCAGGCTCCATTGAGTCCGTGATCACTCGGTTACGCATTTGATAGCTTTGCCAATCGCTACGATTGTTAGGGTTGTAAGAAGGAGCATTAACCATGGCCAATACGGCGCCCGTTTTTACATCCAACATGACAACGGAACCTGAAGTGGCGCGGTGGTCCGCAACGGCTTGCTTAATCGCACGATACGCGATCGCCTGTAGGCGCTGATCGATGGTTAACTGAAGTGATTTACCTTCTTGCTTGTCTTGCCAAGCAATGTTTTCCACAACACGACCATAACGGTCTTTACGAATAGTTTTCTTACCCGCCGCGCCAGTGAGCCACTCATCGTAGCTACGCTCCACACCTTCTAGGCCATGCCCGTCAATGCCTGTTACACCGACTAAATGAGCACTAACCTCACCTGCAGGATAATAACGACGAGATTCCGACTTAAGGCCAACACCTGGCAGCTTTAGCTCACGAATATAGTTCGCCATGGCCGGACTGACCTGGCGCTGCAAGTAGATAAAGCGGCGTTTTTCATTGCGCTTGATTTTGTCTATTAACCCTTGTCGGTCAATACCAAGAACATCCGCTAATGCATGCCAACTTTTGGTCTGGCTTAACGCGTTTTCTTTAAATATCGTGGCAGGATCTGCCCAAACCGCCTCAACCGGTACACTGACAGCAAGCGGCTCACCATTTCGATCCGAAATAATACCGCGAGCAGAAGGAATGGATTTAACACGAACCGAACGTAGGTCACCTTGTTTAATCAGGTTATCTGGCTCAATGATTTGGATGTAGGCTACGCGTGCCACCAAAAGGGCAAATGCACAAAAAACAAAAAACAGTAATAGATGGAAGCGCCAACGAATCAAGAAAGATTCTTCGACCGCCACTTTCACTGCTTTGTTATCGGTTTTCTTATCCCCCGTAGCCGCTTTCTCTTTTGCTACAGGTTTACGCTTATTGGCTTGTTTCGTGTTGGATTTTTTTCTAATCATTTGAGCGTGACAACCACTTCTTTATCGCCATCAGGTCGTTTCATTTCAAGTTCTTTTTTGGCAAGGTCTTGAACACGACTGTGTTCCGCGAGGGCAGTTTCTTCCAACATTAAGTTACGCCATTCGCTATCTAATCGTTCTCGTTCAACCAACGTATGGTCTTTCTCGGTAATCGCTTGACGCGCATGGTGGGTAGCAAATACCACTCCCATTGCCGATGCCACGATCAATAGCAACAACAGTAATGGCCAGCGACCAACAGTGAGGAGATCTGTTGCAATCAACTTAGCAAGATTAGGAGTGGATTTCGTCATAATAATTAAAGCTTTTCCGCAATTCTTAACACAGAGCTGCGCGAGCGAGGGTTCATTTCAATTTCTTGTTTGCTTGGCTTAATCGCTTTGCTCACCGCTTTCATATTCGCACTACCAAGAGCACGAATTTGCTCTTCCGTCATTGGAATACCGTGTGGCACTTCAGGCCCTTTGCTCTCTTTACGGATAAAACGTTTGACCATACGGTCTTCCAGAGAGTGGAAGCTAATCACAGATAAACGGCCTTCAGGAGCCAGAATGCTCGCCGCGCCTTTAAGTGCCGTATCAATTTCTTCTAACTCACTGTTGATGTAAATACGAAAAGCCTGGAAAGCACGAGTCGCAGGATGTTTTTTCTCTTTAAAACTTTTCGGTGCGGCATCTGAAATCAATTTTGCCAGCTGACCAGTGCGAACCATTGGCTCATTTTCTTCGTCTTCACGGTAGGCAACAATCGCTTTTGCAATACGGCGCGCATGTTTATCTTCCCCAAACTCGCGAATGACCCAAGTGATATCATCGAGGTCTGCTTCCATCAGCCATTGAGATACTGGAACACCTGATGTCGGGTCCATACGCATATCTAGCGGACCGTCTTTCATAAAGCTAAAGCCACGCTCTGCGTCGTCTAACTGAGGAGAAGAAACGCCTAAATCCAGCAGAACACCATCCACTTTTCCAACTAGCCCATACTCTTCAGCATACTCAGCAATACCAGAAAATGGACCATGAATAATGGTGAAGCGAGGGTCATTGATTCTGCCTGCCTCAGCGATCGCTTGAGGGTCACGGTCGATACTGTACAGTCGGCCATTTTCACCGAGTTTAGATAGAATTGTCCGGCTGTGACCGCCACGGCCAAATGTTCCATCAATATAGACGCCGTCTGGTTTGATAGCTAAGCCATCAATGGATTCATTTAATAACACGGAAATATGTTGGAAGGTTTCGGTCATAGCTTTCTCGTTGAATGATCTTGAAGCGATTCTTTAGTGTACTGATTTCCTACATCATCGCCACCACAAGTCTAAAGTTAGACGTGATTTACGCCAAGTTTATTGGTAATGACATAGTTTGCGTCAATTAAATGCAAAAAACCCATCACTACCGAAGTAGAGATGGGTCTCGAATAGGTGGAGCCGACACATAAGCCGGGTTCTGTTCCGCTTGCGCGGCGGTAGCCATTCGTCTAGGCCAGCAATCACTCACTGGCTCGAGCAACCTACCCGCCTCCTTACGCGAGCAACGCAATGTGGAGGCCTATTTGGTCTTGCTTCAGGTGGAGTTTACCCTGCTACGAACTATTGCTAGTCGTCCGGTGCGCTCTTACCGCACCCTTTCACCCTTACCTGTACCCTTACGGGCCATCGGCGGTCTTCTCTCTGCTGCACTTGTCGTAGGCTTGCGCCCCCCAGGCGTTACCTGGCACCTTGCTCTATGAAGCCCGGACTTTCCTCCCCTTTGTCAGTCTCCCGAAGGACGTCAACGTCAGTCTCCCAAAGGGACTTCGACGTCAGTCTCCCGAAGGACATCAACAAAGCAGCGACTACCCAGTCAGCTCCGAGGGCGGATTGTATAGAGTTCTCACTTCAGAGTCTAGTTAGATCACAGATATGATGAAATGAATGCACTAAGTGATGACTTTTTAGTCAGCGCGCCAAAAATAGATAATAAAAAGGCCGATTCCTAAACATCAGCCCTCATTGACCATTTATCTCGCTAGCGGCACTTAGTCTAAGTTTTCTAAGCCCCATTTATATAGCGCATTCTTCTTCAAGTTATGTATTTCTGCCACCAAAGCAGCTGCTTTTTTCAAAGGCAGCTCTTTGGTCAAAATCCCTAACGTGCGTAAAGCATCTTCAGGTAGTGAGTCGTCTGTTGTTTCACGATGGCCATGTACCAACAATACCATTTCACCACGCTGTTGGTTATCGTCACTTTTCACCCATTTAATCAGCTCACCTAACGGCATGCCTTGAATGGTTTCAAAGGTTTTTGTTAGCTCTCTTGCCAACACAACTTCTCTATCTGGGCCAAGAACGTCTAACATGTCTTGTAGAGAGTCTAAAATACGGTGCGGTGACTCGTAAAAAATACACGTACGCTCTACCGAAGCAATCTCTAGGAATTTATCCTTACGACCTTTGCTTTTCGGTGGTAAAAAACCTTCGAAGCTAAAGCGATCAGATGGCAAGCCAGAGGCACTTAACGCCGTAATGACCGCACAGGCACCTGGAAGAGGCACAACTCTAACGCCCGCTTGACGACATTTTGTCACCAAGTGGTATCCTGGGTCGCTGATAAGTGGCGTACCAGCGTCAGAAACTAATGCGATAGACTGACCGGAAAGCAGCTTTTCTACCAAAACTTGTGCTTTTTGCTGCTCATTGTGGTCATGTAGAGCAAAAGTTTTGGTTTGAATATTGAAGTGAGACAGTAATTTGCCCGTATGTCGAGTATCCTCAGCGGCAATGATGTCCACAGTCGACAGAATTTCGATAGCACGTTGGGTGATATCCGCTAAATTTCCGATTGGAGTCGGTACGATATAGAGAGTTGGCCCCTCATTCGGCAACTTATTTTTATCTGTCATTTGTTTACCATCACTTCAACGATTAATATAGAGACAATTTTGTACAAAATTATAGAGAACTCACGGCAATGATTAACCATAAGAGACTCAGTGTACCACGCATACTTACTCCTGTTGCACTAGCAATTACGCTCGCCGCCTGTTCTTCAGGTCCAAGACAGCCTGATGGCGTTGATGTAACACTTGAGCCTACTCAGTCTGTTCAGAACTATATGATCCAAGCTGATAGCACGGAAGGCAGTTTACAAAATGACTGGTTGATCATGGCAACCAAAGCCGCGATTCAAGCAAACCAGTTTGATCAAGCAGAAATGTTGATCAAGCGCCTGGCTCGTCAACAGTTAACCGAAGTTCAGCAAGCAGAGTGGCAACTAGCGCGTGCGACCATACAGCAAAAACAGGGTAATTACTCTCAGTTGCTGCAATTGTTGAATTTTAAACCTTGGTGGAAGTTACCAAATGAGCAATGGAAAGACTATTACTTGATGCGTGCCGACGCTTATCAAGGTCTTAACCAAGCGTTTGAGGCAAACCGCCAACTGGTTGCATTTGGCCAATATGCATCGTCCGCGGAGCAGAGAGAGATTTCTAGCCGTATTTGGATGAACTTTGGCAGCTATTCCGAGTACGAACTGACCTCATTAGAAACAGAGCCAAATGAAGATGTTTTGGATGGTTGGCTACAACTCGCTATTTATGCGAAAACGTTGTCGGGCAACTTATCTCAACTAAAAAATACCCTAGAACGCTGGTTAAACGAGAACCCATCGCACCCAGCCGCTATCTACACACCAGAAGAGATTCAAAACATTCTCTCTCTAGACATCGTTAAACCAAACAACACCGCTTTGTTACTGCCGCTTACTGGTAAATTCTCGCCACAAGCGCAATTAATTCGTGATGGTTTTGTGTTTGCGATGATGAATGATCGTAACCGTGATCCAAGCGCTACCCTCACGGTAATAGACACTAATGCGTATAACGCCGACCAAATTAAACAACGTTTGATCAATGAAAACATCGACTTTGTTGTTGGTCCCCTAGAAAAAGAAAACGTTGAGCTATTGCACACAACCATGGATGGCTCAGAAAATGGTCCTACGATTCCAGCCCTTGCGCTAAATATTCCCGAAGATGTGCAACCAGATAGCAATATTTGCTACTTGGCATTATCACCAGAACAAGAAGCCGCACAAGCAGCGAAACACTTGTTCAGCGAAGGCTATAACTTCCCTCTGATCCTGGCACCAAAGGGCAGCTTTGGTGAGCGCGTAACTGAAGCGTTCAACAAAGAATGGCGCAAGTACAGCTCTAATAAAGTCGCAGCAAGTTATTTTGGCGACAAGCGCCAACTTCAAAAAGACATCAATGAAGTATTTGGTCTGCAAGAAAGCAAACAACGTATTGCTCAGATGCAATCACTAATGCGTATCAAGCTTGAAACACAGCCACGTAGCCGTCGTGATGTCGATGCGGTTTATATTGTTGCTAGAAGCACGGAACTGACTTTGATCAAGCCATTTATTGAGGTAGCGATTAACCCAGACGCCAAAGCTCCTCAAATTTTCTCTAGCTCGCGTAGCAACAGTGGCGGCGCGACTTACGAAGATCTAACAGGCATCATCTACAGCGATATCCCATTACTGATTGACCCAGACCCTAGCGTGACCGCTGAAATGAACGAGCTGTGGTCAGAGCAATCTAACATGGAAAAACGTTTGAAAGCACTGGGTATGGATGCGTATAAATTGATTGGGGAGCTGCCACAAATGAAGGTCGTTCCGGGCTACTCAGTTGGCGGCCAAACCGGTATTTTAAGTATCGACAATAATTGTGTTGTACAGCGTGAGCTAAGCTGGGCTGAGCGTGGGGCTCTTTAGTAAGCGCCAAATCGGAAATCAATATGAAGCTCTGGCGAAGCAGTATTTACAACGCCAGGGCTTAAACTTTATTGAACAAAATTTTCTGACTAAGGTCGGTGAGATTGATTTAATCTTCCAACAAGGTGAAACTATTGTGTTTGTTGAAGTCAAATACCGTAAGAACAATCACTTTGGCTCGGCAGCAGAAATGGTGACGCACGCTAAAATGCGCAAGCTAGTCAAAACCGCACAAGTTTGGCTTAGCCAACAAAAGCGCTTAAAACACAATATCGATTATCGATTTGATGTCATCGCCATTCATGATAATGGGCGAGATATCAACTGGATAGAAAACGCAATCTCTGAAGGATAAGCGATGCTAGACAGCATTAAAGACAGCTTTACAGAAAGTATTCAAATTCAAATCGCAGCAGCAGAGGCGCTGCCTGATGCCATTACTCATGCAGCTCAAGCGATGGTGTCGAGCCTGCTTAATGGCAATAAAATTTTATGTTGTGGTAATGGCGGCAGTGCTTCAAACGCTCAACAATTTGTTTCTTGTCTTTTAAACCGTTTTGAAACTGAGCGCCCTAGCCTACCAGCAATGGCCTTAACCGCCGATAATACCACCCTAACCGCAGTGGCCAACGATTACCACTACCAGGAAATCTTCTCAAAACAGGTACGAGCGTTTGGTCAACCAGGCGACATTTTGCTTGCCATGTCGACTAGCGGTAACAGTAAAAATATTATCAAAGCGATGGAAGCAGCCGTAACTCGAGACATGACGATTATCGCGCTAACAGGAAAAGATGGCGGAGAGATGGCAGGACTGCTCGGTGAGAACGACGTCGAAATTCGTATTCCATCACACCGCACTGCACGTATTCACGAAGTACATATGGTAACACTCCATTGCCTTTGTGATCTTATTGACCAAGTGCTTTTCCCTGCTCACGAAGAGTAACCAAGACTGAGAGTCAGAATTATGATACGTAGCCTTGTTATCTTATTAACAGCATTGAGTTTAAGTGGTTGCGCAGGTTTGTTTATCGCAGGTGCAGCAACCACAGCGAATATTGTCACGGACACACGCACGACAAAACAAATCTGGCAGGACAATAACATCGAATTCGAAGTTGCGGCGATCGGCAATAAAGCACCGTTTAAAGGTGAAGTTCGTGTCGTTGCCAGTTCATATAATGGGACTGTAGTCCTTATGGGACAAGCTCCGACACAAGACCTTATCCTTGCTTTAGAGCGAAGGGCTCGAGAAGTTAGTGGTGTAAAAGTCATACACAATCAAATCAAACAAAAAGAGCCACTCACTGTTACCCAGATTAGCAATGACAGCTGGATCACAACCAAAGTAAAGTCAGCTTTGCTTACTGATTCTGAGCTTAATGGTGTTAAGGTTAAAGTGATCACCGAAGATGGCGACGTTTTTCTGTTTGGTTATGTCACGCCAGAGCAAGGCGATCGAGCGACAGAAATCGCGCGTAATATCTCAGGCGTAAAACAAGTCATTAAAGGGTTCCAATACGGCGAAATGGAGCCTGTTGAAGTAGACTTACCGAGTGACGGTGTACAAACAATAGAAAGTGAGGCAAGTACAGAAAGTGAAAAGAACGTCGAAGTCTTTACGATTAGTGAGTAATTTCCAAAGTCTGGCTTGAAATCATCTTCAACAAGTTAAAAAGAAAAAAGCAGCGTAACGCTGCTTTTTTATTATTTAATCACTCTTAAGCTTGGTTTGCCTTTTGGTCGAGGAGCATCGTCCTCTTCGGCATCTGAATCAGAAACTAACTCAGAAGGCTCATCGCTAACCGTTGTGAACGATGGGGATGATTCTTCCTCGGTCATCGCTTCTTCTTCGATGTGAGTGTACGCTTCTTCTGGTTCAAACATAGTACCAGCACCATTCTCACGTGCATAAATAGCTTGAACAGCATACACAGGCACGATCACTGAGTGCGGACGACCGCTAAAGCGAGCATGGAAGGTAATCGCATCATTACCTAACTCAAGATTACCCACTGCACGTGGCGCAATATTCAAAATAATTTGACCATCTTGAATAAATTCAACCGGGACACGCACCCCTGGCATTGTTGCATCCACAACCAAGTGAGGAGTCAAGTCATTGTCTACTAACCAGTCGTAAAATGCGCGAAGCATATACGGGCGGCGAGCAGTCATTTTTGCAATATCCATAACGTGTTTTAAATCGCTTAGCGAACTAGGCGCATTTCACGTTCAGCTTCAGTCAAAGAAGCAAGGAACGAATCACGTTCAAATACGCGGTTCATGTATACCTTGATTTCTTTTGAACCAGGGCCAACAAGATCGATACCAAGTTGAGGCAAACGCCACAATAGTGGAGCTAGGTAACAATCGATCAAGCTGAATTCTTCGCTCATGAAGTACTCATATTCAGCAAAAATTGGCGCTAACGTCAGAAGATCATTACGCAGCTTTGTGCGTGCTTTTTCTGATTCTTCCGCATTACCTTTCATCACTTTTTCAGCGAGTGAATACCAGTTGCGTTCGATACGGTACATCATCAAGCGGCTGTTGCCACGAGCAACAGGGTAAACCGGCATTAGAGGTGGATGAGGGAAGCGCTCGTCCAAGTACTCCATGATGATTTTTGAATCGTAAAGAGCTAGCTCACGGTCAACAAGAGTTGGCACTGATTTATATGGGTTTAGCTCAACAAGCTCAGCAGGAAGGTTTGCTTCGTCAACAAGCTCAACTTCAACACTTACGCCTTTTTCAGCTAGTACAATGCGAACCTGATGGCTATACAAATCTGATGCACTTGAGAAAAGAGTCATCACAGAACGTTTATTGGCAGCTACAGCCATGGAGCCCTCCAGTACACTTACAAATAAAAACAATGGAGGCTAAGCCTCCATTGTACATCAATTAAAATTGGGAATTAGCACGGTATTTTAGCACAATTAATGCACATCGCGCCAATACTCTTTCTTGAGCATCACAACAACGATGGTTAGAAGCACTAAGAAGCCCATTACCCACCAGCCTAGAGCATGACGCTCAAGCTGCACTGGGTCACCTGAATAAACTAAGAAGTTAACGAGATCGCCAACCGCTTTGTCATATTCGCCTTCACTCAGCTCACCCGTGCCATCGGTTTCAGTACCAACAACAACTTGTACTTCTTCGCCATCTACGATTTTCGTATCGTAAATCGGCGTCGGGATGCCCTGTAGCTCTTCAAGCACATGCGGCATACCAACACTCGGGAAGACGATGTTGTTCACGCCGAATGGACGAGATGGATCAACATAGAAAGAGCGTAAGTAAGTGTATAACCAATCAGCACCACGAACTCGTGCAACCAACGTAAGATCTGGTGGTGGAGCACCAAACCAGTTTGCCGCTTGCTTCGGTGGCATAGCATTGACCATTAGATCACCGATTTTCGCTTCAGGATTGAAAATCAGGTTTTCTTTCATTAAGTCTGTTGGAATTTCCAAGTCTGTTGCTACACGCTCGTAACGCTGGTATTGCGTAGAGTGACAAGCAAAACAGTAGTTCATGAACAACTTCGCGCCGTTTTGTAGCGAAGCTTTATCCGTAAGGTCAACATTCGCTTTATCCAGCGGAACATTGGCCCCAGCTGCCATCGCTAGTGATGGCAACATAGCAAATAGAATTACAATCCACTTCTTCATTTGAATGTCACCCTCTCTGGTAATGGTTTGGTTGCTTCATTTTTGCTGTAGAAGAACAGCAACACAAAGAACATGAAGTAACACAAGCTAAAGATCTGAGATAGTAGTGTGTACGTTGGTGTAGCAGGTAACGCACCTAAAATACCCAGAGCGATAAAGGCGATAGTGAACTGTACAATATTCAATAAATGAAGTTTGCTACGGTAACGGTATGAACGAACTTTACAACGATCCAACCAAGGTAGAACAAACAGCACTGCAATTGACGCGCCCATTAGGATAACACCTAATAGTTTGTCTGGAACCGCGCGTAAGATTGCGTAGAACGGCGTGAAGTACCATACCGGAGCAATATGCTCTGGTGTCTTCAGTGGGTTTGCAGCTTCAAAGTTAGGCGGCTCAAGGAAGTACCCACCCATCTCTGGGTTAAAGAACAGCACGTAACAGAAGAAGAACAAGAAACCAGCGACACCGACCAAGTCCTTAACCGTGCCGTACGGATGGAAAGGAATCGAATCAATGATGTCATATTTCTTCGTGTAGTAATCGTGGAACTTGAATTGCGTTTTGTAATCGTCGCCCATTGAGCCTTTTGGCAGCTTAGTTTCGATACCATCCGGGTTGTTTGAGCCTACTTCGTGCAGCGCCAATACGTGCAGAACAACAAGAAGAAGCAAAACGATAGGCAGTGCAATAACGTGTAGTGCGAAGAAACGGTTTAGCGTTGCACCAGAGATGATGTAGTCACCACGAATCCAAAGTGTTAGGTCATCACCGATAACAGGAATAGCACCAAACAGGGAAATGATTACCTGCGCACCCCAGTATGACATCTGACCCCATGGAAGTAGGTAACCCATGAACGCTTCAGCCATGAGAACTAGGAAGATCAACATACCGAAGATCCACAACAGTTCACGAGGTTTTTGGTATGAACCGTAGATCAAACCACGGAACATGTGAAGATACACAACAACGAAAAACGCTGACGCTCCAGTGGAATGCATGTAACGCAGAAGCCAACCGTACTCTACATCACGCATAATGTATTCGATAGACGCAAATGCACCGTCACCTGAAGGAACATAGTTCATCGTTAGCCAAATACCCGTTAGGATTTGGTTAACAAGAACCAGCATCGCCAGAGAACCGAAAAGGTACCAAAAGTTGAAGTTCTTAGGCATTGGGTATTCAGACAAATGCTTTTTATAAGCATTCATTGCAGGAATACGCTTTTCAACCCAATCTAACATTGCTTGCATTATGCATCTCCCTCATCAACACCCACAATGAGCTTGGTATCGCTCAAATACATGTGCTTAGGAACGACAAGGTTCAACGGAGCAGGTACTCCTTGGAACACTCGACCAGCCATGTCGAACTTAGAACCATGACAAGGACAGAAGAAGCCAGATCTTACGCCCTGCACCTGCTCTGAGAAAGAGTCAGGTAGATAGGTTGGTGAACAACCTAAGTGGGTACAGAAACCAACTGCGACGAAAAACTCTTCCTTAATCGAACGAAACTCATTCTGAGCGTACTCAGGCTGCTGCTCCATTTCAGATTGTGGATCGCGAAGCTTATCACCGATCGATTTTAAGTTATCCAGAACGCTTTGAGTGCGGCGAACAATCCATACAGGTTTTCCCTGCCACTCAACACGAACCAGCTGACCTGGTTCAATTTTACTTATATCCACTTCCACCGGTGCGCCCGCCGCTTTGGCTTTAGCACTCGGATTCCATGATTTGATAAAAGGCACGGCGACGGCGACTGCCCCTAACCCACCAACAACTGCCGTTGTAGCGGTTAGAAAACGCCTGCGACCGTTATTTAAAGGCGCGTTGCTCATCCAAACATTCTCCCATTTGCTCCCTTTGGATCGTTATTATTCCGCTTATAAGAGCATGGCTAACAAATAATGAATTTAGTTCTATTTATTGGAGGGAAATGATAAAGAAAACCCTACTTTTTGACAAGATAAAGCTACCTTTTTGTAACATTTGTGAGGCAAATCGCTCGCGTCGTCACAAAAGCGGCAGAATTATAAAAAATTGATGTGATTTGTAACAAGAAAGCACCACATAGAAGCCCCGCTGAAAGCTGATAAAACCTTTTATCTTGGTAGTTTTCAGTTAATTACACAGAGAAATATTTCGTATTACGCGTTCAGCTTACTGTGTTTATATTTTCAATTTTGTAGCACGCAGAATGCTCAAAAAGGAGCGTAAGTCATTTTAAAACATGTTACAGGAAGAATAAGATACAAAGACATTCTTGCTGATGAATACATCTATGCTGCATCGCAAGAGAAAGCGTGGTGAGTCGCGATTAAATAAGGCACAGATATAAAACGGCACTGGCACCTTTCGACGAAGAGGACGAATAAGAAGGCCTGCTCGGAGTGTGATGATAAGTGAAGGCTGTTCGTTGCTTTAAATACAAAAAAGCCCGGCATAGAGCCGAGCTTTTGGTACACAGTTTCCAGAGTAACTCTGAAAGCATAATTCCCGATAAGAGGAAATTAACGCTTAGAGAACTGTGGACGACGACGTGCTTTACGTAGACCAACTTTCTTACGTTCAACGCAACGAGCGTCACGAGTAACGTAGCCAGCTGCGCGTAGAGCAGGACGTAGAGACTCATCGTATTCCATAAGCGCGCGAGTGATACCGTGACGGATAGCACCAGCTTGACCAGAAATACCGCCGCCTTTAACTGTTACGTAAAGGTCTAGCTTTTCAGTTAGTTCAACTAGCTCTAGAGGTTGTTGTACAACCATACGTGCTGTTGGACGACCGAAGTATTCGTCAAGGTTACGCTTGTTTACTACAATGTTACCGCTGCCTGGTTTAATGAAAACACGTGCAGCTGAGCTTTTGCGACGGCCAGTGCCGTAGTATTGATTCTCTGCCATTTTCGAAATCCCCAATTAGATGTCTAGTACTTGTGGTTGTTGAGCAACATGGTTGTGCTCAGCGCCCGCGTAAACTTTTAGCTTACGGTACATAGCACGGCCTAGAGGACCACGTGGAAGCATGCCTTTAACTGCAAGCTCAAGAGCCATCTCAGGTTTACGATCGATCAACTTTTCAAAAGTGATAGATTTTAGACCACCTGGGAATTCAGAGTGACGGTAGTACACTTTGTTCTTAGCTTTGTTACCAGTTACAGCAACTTTCTCAGCGTTGATAACGATGATGTAATCACCAGTGTCAACGTGAGGAGTGTATTCAGCTTTATGTTTGCCACGTAGGCGAGATGCAATTTCACTTGCTAGACGGCCAAGAGTTTTACCTTCAGCGTCTACAACGTACCAGTCGCGTTTTACAGTTTCTGGTTTAGCAACGAAAGTTTTCATGCTAACAATAACCCGTTAATTAAATTTTAAACTTTAAAGGAACACCCAATAGTGCTCCCACACTGTCTAAGAGCCCAGTCATCACCCCTTCGAGTCGTTGGTACTCTCGACCTTCAATTTCGAAATAACTTCGATAATCAGGTCTGCAGTAACGGTGGGTCGCAGGATTATAGAGAAGAGCGAAGAAAAAATCACCTTTTTTTGCGCCAAATCACTAATTTTTTCTTCACTTTTTTAAGAACCCATTGGATCTAGGCCAAATGTTCACGCGCGAGATACTCATGACTTTGCATCTCAGTAAGCCGAGACAAACAGCGCTTAAATTCGAACTCTAACTGCCCGTCAGTATATAAGTCGGCCATTGGCACTTCAGCAGAAATAATCAACTTAACATTGCGCTCGTAAAACTCATCGACCAGCGCGATAAAGCGTCTCGCCGCATCATCTATTTTTCGGTTCATTTGTTGAACATCTGCCAGTAATACCGTGTGGTAAATACGAGACAATTCAATGTAGTCATTTTGACTGCGAGCAGTTTGACACAACTGAGCAAACGACGCATGCAGCACCCCGTCGCTTGCTTCAATCACCGCTAGTTGACGGTGGTTAACTTCGATTTGATGAGCAACAAACTGACGCTCTCCAGTCAGCTGCTGATAATATTTGTTAAGGTTTATGCTAGCCTGCTCATCAAGCGGGTAATGGTATATTTCAGCCTGTTCTAACGTTCTTAAGCGATAATCAACGCCACTATCGACATTCAACACTTCACAACGTGCCAAAATCATATCGATCGCGGGCAAAAAGCGCGCTCTTTGCAAACCGTTACGATATAAGTTCTGCGGCTCAATGTTTGAAGTCGCGACTAGGATCATCTGCCGCTTGAACATTTCTTGAAGTAGCGTTGCAAGGATCATCGCATCAGTAATGTCGGAAACAAAAAATTCATCAAAGCAAACCACATCTGCTTCTTCTTTAAATTTATCCGCCACTTTTGATAGAGGATTTTCGACATCACCTAACAGCTTCAACTCATCATGTACTCGATACATAAATCGATGGAAGTGGACGCGCATTTTTCTTTGGGTCGGTAAAGCATCAAAAAATGCGTCCATAAGGTAGGTTTTACCGCGACCTACCCCACCCCAAAAGTAAAGGCCTTTTGGTGGTTCAGGCTTGTCGATTTTTTTCCCCATTAGCTTTTGCCATTTGGAAAGCTGAGGCACAGGCGCTGACTGAAATTCAACGATAGCATGGTAAAGCTTGTCTAATGCAACGACCGCTTGATACTGAGCTTCATCACGCTGAAACCCGTGTTCTGCTATGTCTTTTTGATATTGTTGTAGTGGTGTCATCGTATTAAGTCGTATAGAGGTATAGAGAAAAGGGTTACCTCGGGGTCAACTTTGAGAATAGAGAGAAGTAGTTATCAGTCCCCGAAGACATACTGCTATTTTTCTTTATCGGCTGTTCAAGCCATAGTAACATGGACAAGCACCGCGTGTAACTAAGTAGTAAAAGACTTGTTAAAACAACTATAAGGAGCAGTTATGCCTTGGATTTATGCCATTGTGGGTTTGCTGGTCGGTACAATCGTAGGCGTAGTCATTAGTAGACTAACCACCCCTGAATACAAGAAACAAAAGTCTGTGCAGAAAGAACTTGAAGCGGCCAAGTTTGAATTAGAGCAACAACGTCAAGAGCTCGTCGATCATTTTGCACAAACCGCAGAGATGTTGGACACCCTAGGTAAAGATTACACCAAGCTATACCAACATATGGCCAAGACCTCTTCTGAGCTTTTGCCAAACTTACCAGAACAAGACAACCCGTTTGATAAGAAAACGGCAATGTCGTCTGAAACCATTGCAGAAGATCAACCAGAGTTCAACGAACAACCAAAAGACTACGCTAATGGCGCCACCGGTCTTTTGAAGGATCAAGAGAAAGAAATCATTAATGCTCCCGAAGCGGTAACCGCAAAAGCATCATAATCCTCTCTTACTTCTATCTAGGGCCGATACATTTGTATCGGCCCTTTTTTGAACTTTTTCACCTCACCTTCGCTCTAACTTGGATGTGCACTGCCTCCCCTTTTGATTGTCCGAACTAGACCCTATATTAGTTGTTAACAAAGTGAACTAACCGTTCGGATATTTCTTTTTGGCAGACATGTTTCAAGAGGAGTTATTGGATGAAAAAACCACTGCTTGCGCTCACCGTTCTATCTCTGAGTTTGGGGTCGATTATTGCCCCAGTTCAAGCCACTGCCGCATTACCTTTGAATGTGGATGGCCAACAGTTACCTAGCTTGGCACCAATGCTTGAGAAGGTGACCCCAGCTGTTGTGAGTATTGCTGTAGAAGGTAAACAAGTACAAACCAGCCGCATTCCCGAGCAATTTCAATTTTTCTTTGGCCCAGACTTTCCTATGGAACAAAGGCGAGAGCGCCCGTTCAGAGGTTTAGGTTCTGGTGTCATTATTGATGCGAAGAAAGGCCATATTGTCACTAACTACCATGTGATTAAGGGGGCAGATGAGATTCGAGTTCGCCTCTTTGACGGGCGCGAGTATGACGCTACGCTCGTTGGCGGTGATGAAATGGCCGATGTTGCGTTACTTAAATTAGAGAAAGCGAAAAACTTAACGCAGATTAAGGTCGCGGATTCCGACAAACTGCGTGTCGGTGACTTTACGGTTGCGATTGGTAACCCATTTGGACTCGGTCAAACTGTGACTTCGGGTATTGTTTCAGCCCTTGGTCGTAGCGGCTTAAACGTTGAAAACTTCGAAAACTTCATCCAAACCGATGCCGCAATTAACAGCGGTAACTCTGGTGGTGCATTGGTCAACCTTAATGGTGAGCTGATCGGTATTAATACTGCGATTTTAGGCCCTAACGGCGGTAATGTGGGTATTGGCTTTGCGATTCCATCAAACATGATGAAAAACCTCACTGATCAAATTCTAGAGTTTGGTGAAGTCAAACGCGGCATGTTGGGTGTGCAAGGTGGCGAAGTAACCTCTGAGCTAGCTGATGCATTGGGTTACGAGTCAAGTAAAGGGGCCTTTATTGGTCAAGTCGTACCGGACAGCGCAGCCGATAAAGCAGGGTTAAAAGCCGGTGACGTAATTGTATCGGTGAACGGCAAAGCGATTAATACTTTCTCAGAGCTCCGCGCAAAAGTGGCAACACTGGGAGCAGGTAAAGAAATCACATTAGGTGTGGTTCGAGATGGTAAGAATAAAACCTTTGATGTAACGCTTGGCGAATCTACGAATATGAAAGCTAAAGCGGAGACATTACATGAGGGACTCAAAGGTGCGGAGTTAAGCAATACAACACCAAGTGATGTAATCCAAGGTGTTAAAGTATCGAGCGTTGCAGATAACTCTCCAGCGGCTCAATATCAATTACAACAAGGTGACATTATTATCGGTGTGAACCGTCAACGAGTGAAAAACCTTGCCGAGCTTCGTACAATCGTAGAGAAACACAAAGGTGTACTGGCTCTTAATATTCAACGTGGTGAACGTACTATTTATCTTGTCATTCGTTAACCACTTTCAAAGTGATAGGAAATAAGGTTTTCGATGCATAGTACTGAGTGATAAGGCTCGATCACTTTTCCTTATCGCTCAATAACTAATGAAAAGGGCAGCGCGATGACGTGCTGCCCTTTTGTTATTTTTCAATGTAATGCTATTCTTCATCTTCGATGCCATTTTGGCGCTCACGCATGGAGAGGATATGCTCAGCTTTTTATTACGTTCTGTCTTTTTAGGCTTGGCTACTGCCGCAGTGGTATTACTGGCGGTTCCATCTTTGCGCAACAACGTAATTCCTGCCGCGCTTGATCCTCAACCTGTTAATATCGCATCAGTCGAGTTGACGTTTAATCAAGCGGTCCGAAGAGCAGCGCCTGCAGTGGTAAACATCTACAGCCGTAAGTATGTTGAGAATGATCGCAGTAAACTCTCGACTCAAGGTCTGGGGTCAGGTGTCATTGTTAGTGAGAAAGGCTACATCATTACTAACTATCATGTGGTTGCTCAAGCTGATCAAATTGTTGTGGCATTACAAGACGGCAGAGCCGCAGCGGCTCAGCTCGTAGGGACAGATAAACGTACTGATATAGCCGTGCTGCGTGTCGAAGGTTCGAATTTGCCCGTAATCCCTCTGAACTCTAATTACAAACCACAAGTGGGCGATGTAGTACTAGCCATCGGTAACCCATACAACCTTGGACAAACCACAACGTTCGGCATTATTTCTGCCACAGGTCGTTCATCTATTAGCGATGGTCGTCAAGCATTCATTCAAACCGATGCCGCCATCAATGAAGGTAACTCTGGTGGAGCCCTAGTGAACACACAAGGCGAGCTCGTCGGCATTAACACCGCCTCTTTTCAGCAAGCGACAGACTTAGAAACTTACGGTATTTCTTTTGCGATCCCTGCGCCGCTAGCCAGTAAGATCATGCAGAAAATCATCGCTGATGGCCGCGTGATTCGTGGTTATATTGGAATCGACGGCCAAGACATTAATGCGGTCACTGCTCGCCTACTTGGAAATGAACACATAGGTGGTATTGTCGTACTTGGTATTGATCCAAATGGCCCAGCCAATGCGGCTGGCTTTCAAAAACAAGATATCATTATCAGTATTGATGGCAATAAGGTTCAGGGGCGTCAGAGCGTTATGGATATCGTCACCGATTTACGTCCTGGCACCACCGTGGACGTCGGTATCATTCGCAAAGGAAAAGAGATGACCTTGAAAGTCACCATTGCTGAAGACAAGCAAGAAGCATAAAAAATCCCAGCCATTGGCTGGGATTTTTATTTGTGCGTTACTCGCTATCGCTCGGTGTTTCCGTCGTATCGGAATCATCCAGCTCAACTTCAATGCGAGTGACTCGCTGCAAACCTCTCGGTAATAACCCACCTCGGCGACCACGTTCGCCACGGAAGTTATCAAGGTCAGACGGTTTAAGACCCAACTTTCGCTTACCCGCGTACAGCGTTAACGATGCACCTTTTGGTAAAGACATTAAGTGAGATAGTACTTCTTCTCGCTCTTTTGCTTTAGCAGCAGGAATGTTGATGATCTTATTCCCTTTACCTTTCGCCAGTTGTGGCAAGTCTTTGATTGGGAACAGCAGCATGCGACCTTGGTTAGTGATTGCTAAGATTTCATCAGAGTCTAAATCTTCAATCTCTTTTGGCGTCATGATCTCAGAGTTGGCAGGTAAAGTGACGAGCGCTTTACCACTGCGGTTTTTAGACAGCAAGTCCGCGCCTTTACATACAAAGCCGTAACCTGCATCTGAACCCACCAGCCACAGCTGATCTTCTTCACTCATGATGACTTGGCGAATACTGCTACCAGCCGTAATATTCAAGCGACCGGTAATCGGCTCACCTTGACTACGAGCAGAAGGCAGTGAGTGCGATTCCAGAGAGTAACTTCGACCGTCACTACCTAGGAATACCGCAGGCTGATTACTCTTACCTCGAGCATGCGCTAAATACTTATCACCCGACTTATAGTTTAAGCCTTCGGCATCCACGTCATGGCCTTTCGCGTGACGAATCCAACCTTTCTCAGAAAGCACAACCGTGATTGGCTCACTTGGTACGAGGTCACGTTCAGTCAGCGCTTTTGCTTCTGCACGCTCAACCATTGGAGAGCGACGGTCATCACCGTATTTCTCTGCGTCTGCTTTGATTTCTTTTTTCAGTAGTGTGTTCAGACGACGCTCAGAACCGAGTAGCTGTTCTAGCTTCTCACGCTCTTTCTCTAGCTCGTCTTGCTCACCACGGATCTTCATCTCTTCTAGTTTTGCTAGATGACGAAGTTTGGTATCTAAAATTGCATCCGCTTGGATATCGGTAATACCAAAGCGTTCCATCAGCACAGCTTTTGGATCGTCTTCAGTACGGATGATCTCAATCACTTCATCTAGGTTGAGGTAAGCAACCAACAAACCTTCCAAGATGTGTAGACGAGCCATTACTTTGTCTAGGCGGTGTTGTAGACGACGACGCACAGTCGTACGACGGAACTCGATCCACTCAGATAGAATTTGCACCAGACCTTTAACTTGAGGACGGTTATCCAAACCAATCATGTTCAAGTTAACGCGGTAACTGCGCTCAAGATCCGTTGATGCGAACAAGTGGTTCATCAACAAGTCACAATCGACACGGTTTGACTTAGGCACCACAACGATACGCGTTGGGTTCTCGTGATCCGATTCGTCACGAAGATCGTCAACCATTGGCAGCTTCTTCGCACGCATCTGGTTAGCGATTTGCTCAAGCAGTTTGGCACCCGATACTTGGTGAGGCAAAGAAGTGATAACAATATCAGAACCTTCTTTATGCCAAACCGCGCGCATTTTGATGCTGCCACGACCGTTGCGGTAAATCTTCTCGATATCCGCTTGCGGCGAGATAATTTCTGCTTCTGTTGGGTAATCTGGACCTTTGACATACTGCATCACGTCCGGCAGTTCTGCTTTCGGGTTGTCGATCAAATGAATAGTCGCATCTGCGATTTCACGAACGTTGTGCGGTGGGATGTCTGTTGCCATACCAACGGCAATGCCGGTTACACCGTTAAGCAGGATATGAGGCAGACGTGCTGGCAACATTTGTGGCTCTTTCATTGTGCCATCAAAGTTAGGTTGCCATTCAACCGTGCCCTGACCAAGTTCGCCAAGCAATACTTCAGCAAACTTAGACAGTTTTGCTTCGGTATAACGCATTGCCGCAAATGATTTCGGATCATCTGGCGCACCCCAGTTACCTTGACCATCCACTAATGGATAGCGGTAAGAGAATGGCTGAGCCATCAATACCATCGCTTCGTAACACGCTGAATCACCGTGCGGATGGTATTTACCTAGCACGTCACCAACGGTACGTGCAGATTTTTTGTATTTTGCTGATGCAGAGAGACCAAGCTCTGACATCGCATAAATGATGCGTCGTTGAACCGGCTTTAAGCCATCACCAATGTATGGCAAGGCGCGGTCCATGATTACGTACATCGAGTAGTTCAGATAAGCGTCTTCAGTGAACTTGCGCATTGGCAATTGTTCGACGCCATCGTAGGTAATTTCTGTAGACATCCGTTACACCTCTGCCAAGTCGCCGTTGTTTTGTAGCCAAGAACGACGGTCATCTGCACGCTTTTTACCTAGCAGCATGTCCATCATTTCCATGGTCGCCGTAGAGTCGTCAATGGTTAACTGCACTAAGCGACGCGTGTTCGGATCCATGGTGGTTTCACGCAACTGAAGTGGGTTCATCTCACCCAGACCTTTGAATCGTTGCACGTTGATTTTGGCTTTCTTCTTCGACAAGCGCTCTAAAATGCCATCTTTTTCATCATCATCGAGGGCGTAGAACACTTCTTTCCCGCAGTCGATTCGATACAGAGGCGGCATCGCCACATAGATATGACCCGCTTCCACTAGTGCGCGGAAGTGACGAGTAAATAGAGCACAAAGCAGCGTTGCGATGTGAAGACCATCCGAGTCCGCATCGGCAAGGATACAGATCTTACCGTAACGAAGACTCTCGAGGTTGTCGCTATCTGGGTCAATACCCAAAGCAACTGAGATATCGTGTACTTCTTGAGACGCAAGAACTTGATCGGCAGAGACTTCCCACGTGTTCAAGATCTTACCACGCAGTGGCATCACAGCTTGGAATTCACGGTCACGTGCCTGTTTTGCCGAGCCACCCGCAGAGTCACCCTCCACAAAGAAGATTTCCGTGCGACTTAAGTCCTGTGCAGAACAGTCGGTCAACTTACCTGGCAGTGCCGGGCCAGAAGCCACTTTCTTACGTACGACTTTTTTCGCCGCTCGCATACGACGATGCGCGTTAGCGATACAGACTTCTGCCAATTGCTCTGCGAGCTGAGGCTTTTCGTTCAACCAAAGACTGAACGCATCTTTTACAACGCCAGAGACAAATGCCGCGGTTTGACGAGAAGAGAGACGTTCCTTGGTCTGGCCTGCAAATTGTGGATCTTGAATTTTAACCGACAGCACGTAAGAACAGCGGTCGAAAACGTCATCACCCGTTAGCTTCACACCACGAGGTAATAGATTACGGAACTCACAGAATTCGCGCATCGCTTCCAACAAGCCTTGGCGTAAACCATTAACGTGCGTACCACCTTGAGCGGTTGGGATTAGGTTAACGTAGCTTTCGGTGATCATTTCACCGCCTTCTGGCTGCCAAATTACCGCCCAGTTTGCCGCTTCAGTATCCGCCAAGAACTCACCAGTAAATGGTTCTTCAGGAATAACTGGATAGCCTTTTACACCTTCCGCAAGATAGTCTTTAAGACCGTCTTCGTAGTACCACTTATAGTCTTTGCCATTAACTTTGTCGGTTAATGTGATTTCTAAGCCCGGACACAAAACCGCTTTTGCGCGCAGGTTGTTGACTAAGCGCGTCACAGAGAAGTTAGCCGAATCGAAGTACTTCGCATCAGGCCAGAAATGTACGCTGGTACCGCGATTGCGACGACCACATGTGCCAGTTACGGTCAGATCAGACACTTTCTCGCCGTGTTCAAATGCAATTTCATACACTTGACCATCACGACGAACTGTTACTTCAACGCGTTTTGACAACGCGTTTACTACAGATATACCTACCCCGTGCAAACCACCAGAGAATTGGTAGTTTTTGTTAGAGAACTTACCACCCGCATGTAGCTTACATAGAATTAGCTCTACGCCTGATACTTTCTCTTCTGGGTGGATATCAACAGGCATGCCTCGACCATCATCGATCACTTCGAGTGATTGGTCAGCATGTAGGATGACTTGTACTTTTGAGGCATGTCCGGCTAGCGCTTCATCGACACTGTTGTCGATAACTTCTTGGCCCAAATGGTTTGGGCGCGCTGTATCCGTATACATCCCTGGTCGGCGACGTACTGGCTCTAAGCCATTCAGTACTTCAATGGCACCAGCATTATATTGTTCAGTCATAATACGGAATTATTCTCAAAGTTTACTTGTTGCCTGAGTATCACCAATGGGCGTACCCATACTCAGGAAACGAAAAAGCCACCCTGTTCACATCACTAAGAGTTTGTAAACATGATGCATAACAAAGTAGCCAGGGTCCTCGACCCTTAAGATCTTTTGGCAAAACATAGTCGGAAAGCATACCGCCCATGTCAAGAAACGGTTGGATATATCAATAAAAACTATGAGCCTTTTCCAATCGCTTTCGAATTACAGTTCTAGAAATTCGATAATCTGTGCAGGATAACGCTCAAAGCCTACAAAACTGTGATCACCGCCTTGTTCTACTGTTTGCTTAGCGTCTGCAAACTTATCTACCGCTTGTCGATAGTCTAAAACCTCATCTTCTGTTTGTTGCAATAACCAAAAAGAATGTGGCGACGCGATGCTTTGTACATCAAGAGCTTTTAACTCGTCAATATGACAAGCTTCAAGTGTATAGGTTTCATGCGTATATGGGTTAGTTTGCTTACCCAAATAATCTACTAGCAACTCATAAGGCTTGACTGCGGGGTTGACCACTACCGCTTTAAACCCAAACTTGTCATTTAGCCACGTTGACATAAAACCGCCTAATGAACTGCCCACTAGACCAATTTTATAGTCGTCTTTATATTGCTCGATAATATCCAACAACATTTTCGCCGCTTGCTGAGGATAACAAGGTAACTGGGGAACAATCACCTTGATATCAGACCTATGTTGCTCGCAGTAGGCTCTCATCACATTCGCTTTCATGGAGAGTGGAGAGCTATTAAAGCCATGGATATAGAGAAGAAGTGAAGGTTTACTCATAGATATCTCGCACAAAAAAGCGAGCCCGAACAGAGAGCTCGGGCGCGTTAGTAGCCGTTAGAAGAGAAGTCTGGTTGGAACTGGCCATCAGGAAGCCGACCTACTTGGGTCGTAATATCGCCACAAGCGTGTAGTTGCAGCTCCCGCCAACCAGGCGAAGTGGTATCAAGGGCAAAATCATCCGAGTTAGGCTTAAACTGAACACAAGTTGAGGGTGTTGCCATCACTCGAATGCCCTTGTGAAGCACATTCATATCTTGATGAACATGACCACAGAGAATGCCTTTCACGTTATCAAAACGCTCGACAACCTGCCAAAACGCTTCGGCATCTTTTAAAGTATGTTGATCAAGCCACGCGCTTCCCACCAGTAACGGGTGATGATGCAACAAAACAAGTGTGTGTCTTTCTGGGTGTTCGGCTAGCTTTTCTTCGAGTAGCGTTAATTGCTGATCACTCAAGCGCCCATGAGGAACGCCAACAACTTGCGAGTCTAAAAGAATTAACTGCCAATGCTCGCCAAGCAACACATGCTCTGCGGCTTTGATTTGTGGCGAAGGCAAAACACTGCCCATATTAGGCTTGTAATCATGATTACCAGGTAGCCAAAAGCAGTCTTTCTCTAGCGGTTCAATGCCGTTGGCAAAGCGCTGATAAGATTCTGCACTATGGTCTTGGGAAATATCGCCCGTCGCCAAGATGTAATCAAACGCCACGTTGCGGCGTAAAACATCAGCAACAACAGCATTAAAGCTATCGACTGTTTTTACGCTTAGCAAACTTCCCTCATCGGCAGCAAACAGATGAGTATCCGTAATTTGTAAAAGTTTGATGCTGTCACTAGATGATTGCAAAATGAAAACCTGATTCGTCCACTATATCGTTATTTGTTATTTTCCTTTAGTGACGTGACGATCAATTGAAGGCAAGTGGTGTTCTACTGATACCACTTCGTAAACAAAACGTCAGCCATTCACCGAGGAATGTGTTTAATTGATGCTTTTCATCTTTCTGCATCAGTTGGTCATTGGGATAATCATACTTAGCTTTTATGCGAGAGAACTCTCCGCTTGAGCATACTTCGGCTACTCTCGCATCATGATAAAGCCTGACAGACATCGTCGGTAAAGGAAACACTGGCGTTTCATCACTCTGACATATCTCAACAACTGTGGTGTATTTTGTGATTTCATTCACGGTCAATTGGTAAACCATGTTCGCCGCTTGGTAGCAACGTACATCCCCAACTTCGGCAGAAGCAGGCAATAAGGCGTTCAACTTAGCGTAGTTGGTCTCATACGTTCTCATAAGACCAGCTAAATCAACATGATATTGTTGTTTTTCAGCCAATTGTGCCATTACTCACTCTCCACCGTTTGGGATTGTCCCCATTCTGACTTTAACTCTTGATGGTGTAATTGCAGCCATTGCAACGCAATAATCGACGCACCATTTTCAAATTTCCCGTCCTTCACCCATTGATACGCCGTTTCACGACTCATGACATGAACTCGGATATCTTCATTCTCATAGTCTAAACCATGAATGCCGTGCGCTTTAGACGCATCCACTTCACCAACAAAGACGTCTAGCTTTTCCGAGCAACCACCAGCCGAAGGATAATAAGAAGTGACAGGTATAACGCGCCCCACCTGAATCCCCGCTTCTTCGACAGCCTCTCGACGAATTACGGCTTCAGCTGATTCATCGCGGTCAATCATACCGGCGACAATTTCTAGCTGCCAAGGGTGTTCATGTTCCAACGCGCCAATACGAATCTGTTCAATGATTACGACCTGGTCCGTCTTTGGATCATAAGGAAGCATCGCTGCTGCGTGACCACGCTCGAACATTTCTCGTTCGACAACTCCACTCCAACCACCAGCAAATAGCCTATGCTGAAAGCGGTATTTCACCATTTTGAAAAAACCTTCAAATAAGGTTTCTTTCGAGATGACTTTTACATCTCGCGAAGTAAAATCTTGTTGTTGTTTGTCACGCTGTTGCATTCAACACCTCTCTGAGTGAATCCTGTAGTTTACTCATTGTTATTCGCTTGCTCAAAGGACTTGGCTCAACTTTTTGTATAATAGTTACAAATTAATTTAAGTCTTTGCTAAAAATTTATTGCACAAGTGGATAATTACGTGTAAAAAAGTGCAAACTTTAGAGTAAATATCGTGCAAATTGAGTTAAACTACTGAGAATTAACCAATCTATGGACCGCGGGAATAGAAAATGAAAAAATTGCTTCCACTATTTATCAGTGCAGCGCTAGGTAGCATGAGTACGTCTGCGTTCGCAGACTCTTTGGCTGAAATCTACGACTTGGCAAAACAAAATGATCCACAATTGCTCAGTGTAGCAGCACAACGTGACCAAGCTTTCGAAGCAATCACCTCAAGCCGTAGTGCTCTATTACCACAAATTAACCTTACTGCGGGTTACAATTTAACTCGTGGTGATACTGAATACGATTCAAATCTAATTAGCGACGTATCAAACGATGGCAACGCACTAACCGCTGGCGTTAGCTTTTCACAAGCACTTTACAACCGCGCATCTTGGATCTCTCTAGATACTGCTGAGAAAAGTGCTCGCCAAGCAGACGCAACTTACGCAGCGACGCAACAGGCACTGATTCTTCGCGTGTCACAAGCGTATTTTGAAGTTCTACGCGCACAAGATAATCTTGTTTTCGTACGTGCAGAAAAAGCCGCGGTTGGCCGTCAACTTGAGCAAACTAAACAGCGTTTTGAAGTAGGTTTGTCTGCAATCACTGACGTGCATGACGCACAAGCTCAGTACGACCAAGTGCTAGCGGACGAAGTGTTGGCAGAAAACGCGCTCACTAATAGCTACGAGTCACTGCGTGAAATTACAGGCCAAGAGCACAAAGATCTCAACATTTTGGACACTGGCCGCTTCACTGCTAGCCCATCGACCGTACCTGCTGAATCGCTCATTGATGAAGCAAAAACCAAAAACCTGACCTTGCTATCTTCACGTATTCTTCAAGACATTGCGCGTGACAATATTTCACTAGCAAGCTCTGGCCACCTACCAACGCTCTCTCTAGACGGTGGTTACAACTACGGTGATACTTCTCATAGCTCTCGTGACAACACGACAGACAACTTCAATATTGGTGTGAACCTTGCAGTACCGCTATACACAGGTGGTAACGTAACCTCTCAAACCAAACAAGCTGAATACGCATACGTGGCAGCAAGCGAAGATCTTGAAGCACAGTACCGTAGCGTAGTCAAAGATGTTCGCGCACAAAACAACAACATTAACGCCTCTATCGGCGCATTACGTGCGTATGAGCAAGCGGTTATTTCTGCACGCTCTGCACTAGAAGCAACAGAAGCTGGCTTTGATGTAGGTACTCGTACTATCGTTGATGTACTGGACGCGACTCGTCGTCTATACGATGCGAACAAAAACCTATCGAACGCTCGTTACGACTACATTTTAAGTGTTCTTCAGCTACGCCAAGCAGTTGGTACGCTAAGCGAACAAGACATCTTGGACGTTGATGCAGGTTTGAAAGCGGCAAAATAACCGCTAACTGAATACTTCAGGTCTTAATAAATAAAAACGCCAGTTGAGTTATCAGCTGGCGTTTTTTATTACTTGTAGTTCAGAGCCTAAAAGTGTCTCTGAGCATCAAGTATCAAAAAGGCCGCACTTAGCGACCTTTATGAGCAAATAGCATTTCAATGCTAACAAACAGCAGGCTTAGCCCTTACCGCCTTTGATTGCATTAATGATCTCACTGGTCGAGCAGCCATCTTCAAAGTTCAATACACGAACTTCACCACCCGCCGCAATGACTTCTTTACCACCAGCAATCTCTTCTGGTTTGTAGTCACCGCCTTTTACTAGCAAGCTTGGTAGAACTTCTGAGATCAAACGCTGCGGCGTATCTTCACTAAATGGTACAACCCAATCCACAGCGCCCAAACCTGCCAACACCGCCATGCGGCGATCGGTTGGGTTTACCGGACGACCAGGGCCTTTAAGGCGTTTTACTGACTCATCGGTATTTACCGCAACGATTAGGCGATCGCCCAGTTCAGCAGCATGGTTTAAGTAAGACACATGCCCAGCGTGCAGAATATCAAAGCAGCCATTTGTCATAACGACTTTCTCGCCACGAGCTCGTGCTTTTTTCACCGCTTCGATCAGTGCTTTTTCTGAAATCACACCGTAATCCGTGTCTTGGCTGCCATGTACCGCTTCTGCTAATTCAATCTCAGAAAGCGTTGACGTGCCTAGTTTACCAACCACAACACCTGCCGCTGCGTTTGCTAATGCACACGCTTCTTCAAATGATTTGCCTGCGGCAACAGACGCTGCCAATACAGAGATAACCGTGTCGCCCGCACCTGTCACGTCGTACACTTCTTTCGCTTGAGTTGGAAGGTGGAACGGTTCCTGGCCACGACGAATCAAGGTCATTCCGTTTTCGCTGCGTGTCACTAAAAGCGCTTCAAATTCAAACTCTTCAACCAAAGCCAGTGCTTTCTCTACTAGCTCTTGGTCAGATTTCACTTTACCTACAACGTCTTCGAACTCTTTCATGTTTGGCGTAAGAAGTGTTGCGCCACGGTAGCGTTCAAAATCCGCACCTTTCGGGTCAATGAAAACCGGAATATTTGCTGCGCGCGCTTTTTGAATGTATGCCTGAACATGCTCTAACGAACCTTTTGCGTAATCAGACATAATCACGGCTTTAACGTTTGGCAGTGCGGCATCCATTCGAGATAACACTGGCGCAGAATCTGTGTTTTCAAACTTGTCTTCGAAGTCGAGACGAATAAGCTGTTGTCCACGGCTCATTACACGAAGCTTCGTAATCGTTGGGTAATCAGGCAGTGCAACGAAATCGCACTTCACATTGAGTGAGCTCAGCGTCTCCGTCAGCACTTTTGCAGGCTCATCTTCCCCAGTTAGACCAACAATGTGAGCATGGCCACCTAGTGATGCGATGTTCATCGCAACGTTCGCAGCACCACCAGGACGCTCTTCATTGTTTTCTACTTTTACAACAGGAACCGGCGCTTCAGGAGAAATGCGCCCGGTTGGGCCATACCAGTAACGATCTAGCATGACATCACCGATGATGAGCACACCAGCGCTGTTGTAATCAGGTAGAATTGGTTTCATTGTTGGTCTCCAAAAATTAAATCGAAGTGAGTTTATCACAGCCCTTATCGAGGCTAAATATATGGTCTTAACTGAACCACTGATTCCAAGCCTGTTTTACCCACTCCCTTTCGGCAACAAACTTATCTTCCACCACATCAGCGTCTAAATTGAGTAGATTTCGGCGGTGTATTTCGTTGCGCATTGTCGTGTAAGCACGTATCAACTGCATTGCTTGGTCTTCGTCCATAACATCTTGCGCAATGAGCGTTTCAAAGATGCGCACATTATCACACCAACGCGTCAATTTCGGCTTATCGTGACTATAGTTGAGCACTAGGTACTGAGCGAGAAATTCGATATCGGTAATCCCACCTACATCTTGCTTGAGCATAAAGCGGCCTGGCTTTTTCCCCCCAAGATGACCGCGCATTTTTTCTCTCATTTCGACAACGTCTTTTTTCAGTTCAGCTTGATCGCGTGCTTTGCACAGCACATCATGCCGCGTATTGTGAAATGCAATTGCCAGTGGTTCATCACCATAAATCATGCGCGCGCGGACAAGTGCTTGATGCTCCCATGTCCACGCGTCTTGATGTTGATAGTCGTCGAACGCGTCCGTTGGACTAACCAACAAACCCGATGCACCGGACGGACGCAATCGGGTATCGACCTCGTATAAAATACCGGAAGCGGTGCGAGTGGAGAAAATATGAATGATACGCTGTGCTAAACGAAGGTAGAACTGACGACCATCAATCTCTTTTTTGCCGTCAGTGTAGACATTGACTGGGCAGTCATGCATGAAGACAATATCCAAGTCGGAGTTATAGCCGAGCTCCCACCCTCCGACTTTACCATAGCCAATTACAGCAAAGCCTTTACCTTCACGATCTTTCACATGCGTTGGCTCGCCGTACTTTTCAGACACTTGCAACCAAGCCTGACTGATCACCGCATCAACGATAGCTTCCGCTAAATAAGTTAAATGGTCACTCACTTTCATCACTGGCAATGCGCCAGCAATATCTGCCGCTGCAATACGCAAAATACAAATTTGCTTAAACTGACGCAACGCTTCCATTTGCTGTTCCATATCATCTTCAGGAATACGCGCCAAATAATCACGTAGCTCTGTACGGTAACTGTCTAATGGAATGGGATTGTACAGCTGCGCAGGATCGATCAACTCATCAAGCAAGATAGGATAACGAGACAGCTGCTCTGAAATCATTGGGCTTGCGGTACACAAACGTACGAGCTGCACCAGAGCCGCTGGATGCTCATCCAATAATTCCAAGTAAGTCGTGCGAGTGCAGATGTTGTGTAGCAAGTGAAGTACACGAGATAAACCAAACTGTGCATCAGGATGGGCAAAGACCGCATCAAACACTTTCGGCATCAAACGATTGAGCACTTCGCGTCCACGTGGGCCTAACGTTTTTTTGGCCAGATCGGTTTTAAAGTTGATGATGGTTTTCGCGCATGAAGCAAAGTCTTCAATCTGAATATCCTGCTGCAAGATATGCTCAAGAACATCTTGTTTGTCGGCCATATCCCATAGCTCATGAAAATGACGAGCAACGGTAGTCCCCTCGTCTTCTTCATCATCACCAATTAGTGATTCAAAAACTTGGTGAACATTTGCCATATGCTGCTGGGTTTGCTCAATCAATTGCTCCCAACAGCTCATTTTCATCGCGGTGGCGAGCTTTAAGCGTTCGGTTTCGCAATCAGGCAGCGTCTGGGTTTGCTTATCCGCCATTGCTTGCAACAAGTTTTCTAATTGACGCAAGTACTTGTATGCGGCTTCTAGATCGCTGACTTCTTGTGGAGTAAGCAATGCCAGTTCTTCAATGCCTTGCAGCGTTTCCAACAGCCCTCGATTACGTAAAGAAGGTTCTCGACCACCTCGAATCAATTGAAAAACTTGAGCGATAAATTCAATTTCTCGAATGCCACCCGCACCTAGCTTAATGTTGTTATTCAACCCTCGGCGGCGAACCTCGCTACTGATCATCGACTTCATTCGACGCAAAGATTGAATCGCACTGAAATCAATATAACGACGAAAAACAAAAGGGCGCAGCATTTGGCGTAGCTCTTGATACTGCGGGTACATCTCACATCCCATCACCCGAGCTTTGATCATCGCGTAACGTTCCCAATCTCGCCCCTGCTCTTGGTAATAATCTTCAAGTGCGGCATAGCTCATTACCAAGGGGCCACTTTCTCCAAATGGGCGAAGTCGCATGTCGACGCGGTAGCAAAAACCATCGAAGGTTTGTTGGTCGAGCGCTTTGATGATGCGTTGACCAAGACGAGTAAAGAACTGGGCATTGGCAATGCTGCGGCGTGCGCCTTGGGTTTCGCCATTCTCTGGATACGTGAAAATTAGATCAATATCGGAAGAAAAGTTTAGCTCGCCACCACCCAGTTTCCCCATGCCGATAATTAACATCGGCTGCACTTCACCGTCCTCACTTGTTGGCGTGCCCCACTCCTGACAACACACTTGATATTGCCATTGATAGGTTTCAAAAATCATCGCTTCTGCCAACTCAGATAAGTGGCTTAAAGACGTCTCTAGAGACCATGCATGCGTGAAATCCTTCCACGCAATGTACACCATTTCTCGATTGCGAAACTGACGCAATACGCGATGACCAGACATCTCATCAGGACATTGTTCCAACAGTTCAGCAAGGCGTGAGCGGTAAGACTCCTGACGACTTGGCTGCGCTAACATACTTGGCAACTCACGGGCTAGGACTTCATCGCGATGAATGGCTTCAGTTATAAACTGGCTTAAGCCCGCCACATAACGAAATTGCTGCGCAACCTCATCGGGCCAAAGGGGAAAATAACCTGCGTCTTGGGCGTTTTGTACGGCAGATTCAGCGATAGAAATCAGTGGCGAAGGCAGCTGCATTTTTCTTCCTTGTTTGAAAAGCACGGTAACTCATTCTTTATACCAGACTGAAAGCAAATAAAAACGCCCACAAAAGGTTTGTGGGCGTTTTATCAAAAGTTCGGGATCGAATATTAAACTTGGAAAGATTTGATCTTCTTGTCTAGCTCACCTGCATTATTTTGCATCATTTCAGAGGTTTCTAGCAGCTCGGTAACAACAACAACTGAGGCTTCAACCAACTCACGTACATTGGTGAGGTTTTGGCTCATCTCTTCTGCAACACTGCTTTGCTGACCAGACGCCGTCGCGATCTGGAAGTTCATGTCATTGATTTGCGTCACTTGCCCAACAATACCATCGAGCTCAGATCCAGCATTAGAAACTAGCTCGTTTCCATCTGCCGCTTCTACAACGCTTTTTTCCATGAGTTCTACCGCAGATTCAGCACTGGTTTGCAGCTGTGCGATCATCTCTTGAATTTCTACCGTCGCTTGTTGTGTACGTTGGGCAAGGTTACGAACTTCATCTGCAACCACAGCAAAACCCCGCCCAGCCTCGCCAGCTCGCGCCGCTTCAATCGCCGCATTCAGTGCAAGCAGGTTGGTTTGTTCAGAAATGCCTTGAATCGTCCCTACAACGCTACCAATGGCTTCAACACGTTCTTCAACTTGGTTAACCGCTTGTGCCGATGAAGCGATATCCGACGAAAGTTCACTCATTTTCGCCATTGTACTTTGCAAGAACTGCTGACCAGAAATTGCTTGTGCGGAAGCTTGCTCTGTTAGAGAAGATGCCGTCTGGGCATGTTCCGCAACCGTTTGGACCGTCGACGACATTTCACTCATCGCCGTAGCAAGTTGATCAATTTCGTTAAACTCTTCTTGCGCCGATTCCTTCGTTTCCGACATGCTCAGCGTCATGACTTCGGTGAGCGTTGATAATTCATCAGACGCATTAATTTGCATTTGAATAACATCGTGCAATTGTCGACGTGTCTTTTCTAATTCACGTGCCACGTCTCCGTATTCATCTTTACAATCCATACCAAATGGAACAGAGAGGTTCTTGCTCGCCATCAGTTTGATCGCGTCGCTCAGATACTGTGTTTGACGCAACATCACTCTAGCCGCCGCTAATAAGAGCACGACAAAAACCACAATCAATAAGGCGGTTTGCCAAGCAACTTGCGTTAAATATGCTTCATAATGCTGTTGGGCAACTTGCGCGTTTTGTGTCGCCGCTAAAAGTGAGTCGTAAAAAGTGTTTGCGTCCCACAGTTGTTTTGCCACGATCAGGACAGTACTGAAGACCATCAACATGACCATTTTAGGCACCAGTCGAATGTCGGATATGACCCTTTCCCATGGCTTAAATGCCAGCTTTTCCATTGTCAGTTCTCCACCGAGTCTTATATAGTCTTTATCTATAATCTTTATATTACTTATAGTTATGTTCGCGCTTTGCGTGGTTACGCGATTTATTTTGAGCTTCGTATGAAAAACAATGATATCAAAGACAGCACACGACCGATGGGCCTGTTGTCACTAATATTGTCTTTTATGGCACTATTTGTGATCTCTGGCTTGTTGTTTTTCCCGATCGATCACGAAACCCGTCAAGTTCTTATCGGTCTGGATTTCATAATCTGTAGTATTTTTCTACTACAGCTCACCATTGATTTGATCCGGTCCACAGATCGCTGGTTATTCCTTAAACGTCATTGGATAGATTTCGTGGCGAGCATCCCATTGATAGAGCCCCTGCGCTTTGCTCGTATTTTTCATATTATGCGAGTGGTATTAGTACTGCGTTCGTCAAAGTTCATTTTGCATCAGCTCAAAGAAAACCGCCGCGAAACCACGGTCGCCTCTATACTGCTATTGATGGTTATCCTCATAACACTCGGTTCTAGTGCAATGCTGTTTATCGAAGCGAAAAACCCAGAAGCGAATATTCGTACTGGCGCCGATGCTTTGTGGTGGGTATTTGTAACAATCTCAACGGTTGGTTACGGCGATCATTATCCTGTGACCTCCATAGGAAAGTTTTTGGCTGTCATCATCATTGTTTGCGGGGTGGGTATCTTTGGTATGATCTCGGGTCTTATCACCTCTATCCTTACTGCCCCAACGAAACAACAGACACACAGTTCAATCAATAAAGAACGTATGCTCGAGCAGCTCCTAACCCAACAAGCGCAAATACTAGAACGACTCGATTTCATGGAAAAAGAGCTACAACAACGTAAAACAGAGACAAAAAAATAGGACCATGCGGTCCTATTTTTTTGTCGTTACCACCAGAACGATCATTCACGCCAATAAGGCTGTACTTCCATACTGATCGCTCGGGTTTGATCCATTGCATGCAAAATTGAGCGCTCTTGACGGTGCAACCAGCGTTCTAACTGCTCTTTTTCTGCGTCTTCCAGCATATCAACCAACGGGAGCAAGTGGTTCAGCATTAGCAGATCATCGATACCATGCACCAGATCCGCCCATGGTAAACGGAAGCTGTTACGCTCATCCGAGTTATACAAACTCGCGAAACCAATACCAGTATAGAGGTTACGCAATAAGCGATAACGCTGATCAACGTACTCTTGCGCCGTCAAATCGCGCTCTGCTGGGAAAGCTTCCATTAGCTCAGCCCAAGTGCGATCGAGCTGAGTAACTGAAAACGGCATGATGTTACTTGCCATTTTTTCACGTGCTTTTTCATCAAGAAATGGCTGCCAACCGCGCGCCAAGATCCAGCGGCTTAGATCCAGCAGTAACCCTGTGTAACGCGCGGAATTGAGCAACCCTAGCACTTCTTCACGGCTTGGCAACTCTTGTAACTGCTGAGTCAACTCAGATACTAAGAACTTACGCGCATCCAACTTGCGCAGCACATTGCCTTTGTCATCTAAAAGCTCTTCAAGGTGTGCATGCTCATCCAACCAACTCAGTTCTTCTTCCAACCATTTAAGCTCTTGGCGCAGAATCGCGCTCGCGCGACGAGGGACAATCCCGCCAAAAATAGTCAATGTTTGACGAATGAAACGAATGGCATTATTGATTTCACGCAGTGCTTCCACGCTGTCACGCTCAGCATAAATTTGCTCGTGATAATGCCAATGAGACAAAGCGTGCTCTAAAGAGTTGATCAAGCAAAATTCAACGGTATCCGTCGGACTACTGTCCACAAGTGCCAATGATTTTACTTCATCACCCGCATAACCACTTGCAAGTCGATAACCTTTCGCCGCTTTGCTCAAGTTACCCAAGCGCATACCGCCTTGCTCGCAAAAGCTGCGTGCCAGCGTGAATAAAGCTTCGGTTTGGCCTGACTTAAGTTCCAGTTCAACTTCGCAAATCGGCTCTTGCTTCTCTTCTTCGTCTTCACCTTTGGCTACAACTAAGCCTTGGTCAAAGGCAACTTCAATCTGACTGCCATCGGGCATGCCAATCAGCCATTGTTCACGTGTGAAGTTGGTCGAGAATAATGGCATAAGCTCGGATTGCAGCGTTTCTGCATCTTTACCTGGAGGCCAAATATCTAGAGGATGAAGCGACAGATTAGGCTCGTCGCTAGTGTGCTCAGCATTGTATTCTGGTCTTTGATGTAAGCCTGCGACGACGCGTCCTGCTGTCTTTACGGTTTGGACGAATACATCATCAAAACGGCGAATTCTTAAACCAATGTCGTGCTTTCGAAGCCATTTATCGGCAGTATCAAAATAGGTGTTACCCAAGTCACGACAACTATGCTGAAGTACTTTTGTCTCAGAAATTTTTTCTTTTAAAGTTTCTGAAAATTCAGGAGAAACAAAAAACTTCAGTTCTATTTCGGTTTCCATAGCTATACCTTTCAAAGCAGATAGAAACAGGATATTGCGTAATTTCTCACACGGCAAGAGAGAAATATCGCCGGAATGATGATCTAAAACAGTTTTAATGAGCGATTTAATGCGTTACCATGCGCGCCTTTATAGCCATCGTTCAACATTTCGCCAAGCACTCAGAAATGGTGTATGTTTTTTTAAGGTTATAGTTATTAGGTTGAATGACCATGCCAGTAAATACAATTATGGGGTTATTTGCAAAGTCCCCAATTAAGCCTTTGCAACGCCACGTTGTGTGTGTCAACGAATGTTGTTCACACTTGGTGAAATTCTTTGAAGTATCTTCAAAGGGTGATTGGGAAAAAGCAGCAGAAATCCGTGCACAAATTTCTCACCTAGAGAAAGAAGCGGATGTGCTGAAACGTGAAATCCGTCTAAAACTGCCTCGCGGTTTGTTCATGCCAGTCGACCGTACTGACATGCTTGAGCTTTTGACTCAACAGGACAAACTTGCAAACCTGGCAAAAGACATTGCTGGCCGTGTATATGGTCGTCAACTTGTCATCCCTGAGGCTCTCCAACCAAACTTCCTCGCTTACGTTCAACGTTGTCTTGATGCTGCCGATCAGGCGCAAAAGGTAATCAATGAACTTGATGAATTGCTAGAAACCGGCTTCAAAGGCCGTGAAGTGACGCTCGTCGCTGAAATGATTCATCAATTAGACGTTATCGAAGATGATACCGATGCCATGCAGATTGAACTTCGCCAACAGTTGATGGTGATTGAAGCTGACATGAACCCTATCGATGTCATGTTCCTATACAAGATTCTTGAATGGGTAGGTGGTATTGCCGACCAAGCGCAGCGCGTAGGTGCTCGTTTGGAAGTCATGCTATCTCGATCTTAAAACATAAAGTTAACGACATAACGAAGAGCATAATTAACACGTGTCATAGGGACGATGACTATTTTCATCGTCTTATGGTTTGGCGCGCGTAAAATTTTGTTCCGCTTGTTATAAAACAACTAGGTATTACGATGGATATCCTTGCGAACTACGGCACTGTCCTGATTATTGTTGCAGCGATTTTTGGTTTCATGATGGCGATTGGTATTGGCGCGAACGACGTTGCTAATGCGATGGGTACATCTGTAGGTTCAAAAGCGCTAACTGTAAAACAAGCTATCATCATTGCGATGATCTTCGAATTTGCAGGTGCTTACCTTGCAGGCGGTGAAGTAACCGACACTATCCGTAAAGGTGTAATCGAAACTTCTTTATTTGCTAGTCAACCAGATGTTCTTGTCTACGGCATGATGTCTGCGCTTTTAGCAGCAGGTACATGGCTGCTTCTTGCTTCTTACATGGGCTGGCCAGTATCAACGACTCACTCAATCATCGGTGCAATCATTGGTTTTGCATGCGTATCAGTAGGTACTGAAGCGGTTGACTGGGGCAGCGTTCAAGGCATTGTTGGTAGCTGGATTATTACGCCAGTGATTTCAGGTTTCTTTGCTTACGTTATCTTTGTCAGCGCACAGCGCCTGATTTTTGATACTGAGAACCCTCTGTTTAACGCGAAACGTTTTGTACCTGTTTACATGTTCATCACAACAATGGTGATTGCACTTGTAACCATCAAAAAAGGTCTAAAACACGTTGGTCTTCACCTGACCAATGGTGAAGCCTGGATGTGGGCAGCAGCAGTTTCAGCACTTGTGATGATTGGCGGCTACGTATACATCCAGAAAAAATTCGCTAATCGCGAAGAAGACCGCAGCTTTTCTGGCGTGGAAGGTATCTTCAGCGTTCTGATGGTTATCACCGCTTGTGCGATGGCATTTGCACACGGTTCAAACGACGTTGCAAACGCCATTGGTCCACTGTCTGCTGTCGTATCGACTGTTGAACACATGGGCGAAATCAGCACGAAAAGCACCATCGCTTGGTGGATTCTACCTCTTGGTGGTATTGGTATCGTGGTCGGTCTTGCAACACTAGGTCACAAAGTAATGGCAACCGTTGGTACAGGCATCACTGAGCTAACGCCTAGCCGCGGTTTTGCAGCACAGCTAGCAACAGCATGTACGGTAGTTCTAGCGTCTGGTACAGGCCTGCCAATTTCAACCACTCAAACATTGGTTGGTGCGGTTCTCGGTGTTGGCTTTGCTCGTGGTATCGCAGCACTGAACCTAGGCGTAGTTCGTAACATCGTGGCATCATGGATCGTTACACTACCAGCGGGTGCGTTATTGGCCGTAGTATTCTTCTACGGACTTCAAGCGATGTTCGCTTAAGACACTCGTCAATAGAATGTAAGCGCTTTGTCATTATTGACTCAAACGCACAGAAAGGGAGGCTTTGCCTCCCTTCTTTGTTGCACCGAAGTTTGAAACTGCATACTATTCGTCTATTTCCGGCTCCAATCATTCGGTGCCAACGCTGTCTCCAAGAAAAATCGTTAAGGGATTTACTGTGAAAAAACTAATCATCACGGTTTTGTTTACTTTGCTAGCAGCGCCAGCGGCCCTAGCAGCAGACCGTTATATTTCTGATGACCTCTTCACTTTTATGCACTCAGGTCCAAATAACACCTACCGTATTATTGGTAGTGTTAACGCCGGTTCTAAAGTACAACTGATTAAAACCAACCGAGATACTGGCTACACGCAAGTTCGTGATGACCGTGGTCGCACTGGTTGGGTACAAAGCAAGTTTGTGACAAACCAAGAGAGCATGGCAATTCGCCTTCCTCGCATTGAGAAAGAGCTAGCCGAAGTAAAAGAGCAGCTTGCTAATGCTCGTCAAACTTCTGATGCAGAGAAAGCAGGTCTTGTTACCTCTCTCGAAACACGTAACCAACAAATTTCAGATCTAGAAAATAAATACTCTGAGATCAGTGATCAGCTTACTTCTGTTGAAACAGAAAACCGCGAGCTACGCGCAAAGCTGGATACACAAAAAGATGACATGCTGCTTAAGTACTTCACTTATGGCGGCGGTGTTGCAGGTTTAGGTTTACTATTTGGTTTGATTCTTCCGCATGTCATGCCTCGTAGAAAGCGCTCTCCTGCGGGTTGGGCATAAACCCTTACGCTTTTATCTTTAAAAAGAACGCAAAAGCCAGTCGATATTGACTGGCTTTTTAGTTTGCTTCGTTTGATAGAAGTGAGTACTACTCCCCCATTGAACTAGAGGCTCGACGACGATCCGTTGCGCCATAAAGCTTGCCATCTTTTAGCTCAATTGCATTCAAACCGCTTACCACTGGAATAACGTGCACTGGGTAGCCAAGCTCCATAAACTCAGGCACCAACATTTCTGCGAACGTTTTCTTTTCCACCAGCAAACCAGTCGGGTCATAAGACTTGGTGCGGTCTATCTTAGTGCCATACTGGATGTTTGGTAAGTCAATAGCCTCTTGCGCTGATAAATTCCAATCCAGCACCCCAACCACGGTTTTGAGTACATACCCCGGGATTTGTGAACTACCTGGTGACCCAACCACCAAACGCAAGTTATCATCACTGTCCATCACCATTAATGGCGTAATAGCCGAACGTGGACGCTTGCCCGCTTCAATTGAGTTTTGCGTAGGCTTGCCGTTAACCGTTGGCTGAGGTGAGAAGTTAGCCATCTGCGCATTCAAGATAACGCCATCGACCATCACACCCGAGCCCATACCCGTTCCTACCGTGCTGGTCATCGCAATTGCATTTCCATCTCTATCGACGATAGAAATATGCCCTGTATCTTTGCTCTCGAAGCCTTGATATTGCGCATACTGAGTTTGCGTTATCTGTCCTGCTTTTGGATCCTCTTTTAAAGTGCCATTATCAGGGATTAAATCACGTCTCTGATCTAGATAGGCTTTAGACAACAACTGTTCAACTGGCGTTTCCACATAATCCGGATCTCCGGCATACGCAATACGATCGGCTTTTGCAATTCGCATCGCTTCAGTCATGAGACGCCAAGGTTCCACATCCGTTTTCGCCATATGGGCAATGTCATAGGGTGCGAGCAGTTCAAGACTCTGAGCGACCATCACACCGCCCGAAGCTGGGTAACCAAAAGAGACGATTTTATTCCCACGGTAGTCGCTCTCAATGATGTCACGCTGCTTCACTTGGTAATGTTTAAAATCTTCTAAAGACAACTTCTCGTGTTGGTCATCAATACGACTATTAACCGTCTCTACGATGTGCTGACCAAGCTCACCACCATAAAGGTAACGATCGCCTTGTTGCGCGATCTTCCTCAGCGTCTCAGCCATCTTAGGGTTCTTCATCAAGGTTCCCGTCGGCTTAATATCGTCCCCTTGCCAATACAAGGCTTTCACTTCCGGATCTTGCTCAAGTCGGCTTTGCTCTCTTACTACGATGTCGTAGGTGTAGCTGTTCATCGCGTACCCATTGCTCGCCAATGTAATCGCCGGCTTAATCAGCTCTGCCCATGGCAACTTGCCATATTGTTCATGAGTGGTGTAAAGCAACCGCAATGTGCCCGGAACCGCAACAGAACGAGGGCCTAATATTTCGTTGCGACTGAGTACTTCCCCATTCTCAACAAACATTTCAGGGTTCGCGCTAGAGGGCGCTTCATCTCGACCATCAAGGGCCAGAAATTTTTTCTCGTCATGTTGATAAAACAGCGCGAAAGTCCCGCCGCCAATTCCGGTCATATCTGGCTCAACGACAGACATCACCATCTGCATCGCGACCATAGCATCAACAGCATTACCGCCTTCTTTCAATATTGAGTAACCGGTACTGCTCACGTAAGGATTCGTCGCACTGACCATGAAATCTTGCCCGCGACTATCTGGTGTAACTGGGAATGGGTCTGGCTTTGCTGCATAGCTTGTCGATGCAACAATGCTTAAAGAAAAAATCAGAATACGCATGTGTCTCTGTTTAGACTCCTATTATGTGATGGGGTCTAACGTGGACCAAGTCATTACTCCGAAGTTCGTGAAGATGGTGTCTTTTTACACAACGCTGACTGGAATCGCGCTATCAATAGATGAATGATATTGGTGCTATTTAAACGACTGAGGAAAGCTATATTTTGCTTGTTTGAGTATCTAGAAATCATCACCAGAATAGATGCAAAAGATGCTCTGAAAAATAAAAAGCCAGCGATATGATTTCGCTGGCTTGATGTGTTTCTACAAGAGTTACCCTTTCCACTCATACAACGCTGGTATACGAATTTGCTCACCTTGGAACTCAACAATCACAGCTTGCGGTTGTATTTCTCTTAGAGTGACCTGATCATCAACGACATCCCCCTGATGATACTCAACATTGTTAATTTTCACCCAACGGCGATTTTCATCACTAGCGTACATATGGGTTTGCAAATTAAGCGCAGGTAGACGCCCTTGCCACTGGTGAGCGTTGCGCTCTAAATCGTTCACGCGTGCCGTTTGTGATGACGAATTGTCATCATCTCGGGATAAGGCATTTTCGACCTTCCTAGCTAAATCTGGAGATAATGAGGATAAATCCAGATCATCCAAAGACAACCCGAGGTCCTCTTCAGCAGCAGAAGTCGTTTGGGTTGATGCTGAGTCGCGTGTTTCATCTCTGCTTGGTGTATGGCTCGTGTATTCATCGGGGGTGGTAAATGTACCAAAATCACGCGATAGCTCTGCACTTGGCCACTCTCTTGGCAATTGGGCCAACTGGGTGTTCTCTGGATAGTCTAATACTTTGAAAGGTGATACCACTTCGACCTTTTCTATCGGGGACGTTGTATCTACTTCAACACTCGGTGCAAAGAGATCTAAGTACCAAGCGACTCCGATAGCAGAAGCAGTGATTGGCAGCAAGAAGAGACCTATATGTTTCACAGCTGACATTATGCGTCCTCCTTCTCTATTCTCGCCAGTTGAGGCGCATCTGGCTGAACATTTTGCTGAAGTCGGTCTAGCGTTCGCTTACCTGCAATACCATCGACACCAATTCCTTGCCAACGTTGAAATAACTCGACTCGCTCTTTCATCGCACCATCAAAAATAGACGTTTCAAGCAGTGGCTCACTCACCGCTTCTGCTAATAATCGGTCTAATACTTCAATCGCAGGGCCTTCCATGTCTAAACGTAATGTTTCATTCAGCGGAGCATGCCGCAGTTCGATAATATTGCCCTGCCACAACGGCTTTAGCCACGAAACTGGCAGACGCAGACGCTGCTTGCCATTGAGCACTTCAGCTTGGTCATTACCGACGGCATATAGAATGACATACCCAACATCACCTTGATAATTCAACTCCAAGATCACAGGGCGATTTTGTTGCATCAACAGCGGCCAAGTCGCCATTTTACGCTCACAACGCATAGTCGACTGCGGTTCTGACAAACAAAGATTATCGCGAACCGATGCTTGATACCCCCACAAACGATACAAATCATTTACAGCGAGGTTCGACTGTTTTTGTGTTAACAATAAATCACGCTGCTCATCAGTTAACTGTTGGCTTACGACGGTTGGTGTTGGCTCTACTCTTGGCTCCGTCACTTGTGTCAACACTGACGTCGCTTGAGCTGGCATATAATTCACGACCGCCCACCCCGTACTTAATGCAGCAATAAGGCCTACCGTGACAGAGCCCCAAGCAGGCCAACGGAAAGTCCGGCGCTCTTTTTTATCTTGCTGATAAATATCTGCCTGAAACTGCATCACCTCTTCACAGGCCTGCTGAACGGTTTGCTTATCCACCACCACATTACCCTGGTGATAACTAATGTTGAGGGATTTGTCACAGATAAGGTTGATGAGCCGCGGTATACCGTGACTGTATTTGGCTATAAGTTTACAAGAAGCACGATTAAACAGTTGCTGGTCGCCACCTGCTGTATGTAGTCGAAATGCGATGTAATCTTCTGTCTCTTTTTCATCCAACGGCAACAGGTGATAACGCCCGGTAATACGCTGGGCAAGTTGGCGTAGTTGTGTTGTTTGTAATAACCGCTGCAATTCAGGCTGCCCGACCAACAACACTTTGAGCAATTTTCTGGTATCGGTTTCCAAGTTGGTCAACAAGCGCAACTGCTCTAGAACGTCGGCAGCAAGGTGTTGAGCCTCATCAATGACCAGCAATGTCTGCCAGCCTGAACGATAATTACGCAGCAAATATTGATGGATAACCTGGTTTAGCTGTTTGAGGTTTGCATCTGGCGGATAGGTGATTTTGAACTCATCGCAAATGGCTTCGAGCAAGTCTCTACTCGAAAACGTGGGATTGAGAATAAGACCCGCTTTGGTGTTATCACCCAAATTCGCCAGCATCGCTTTTGCGACGGTCGTTTTGCCTGTACCTACTTCGCCAGTAAGCATAGCAAAGCCACCGCCATCGCCTAGCCCAGCTTGGAGATGTGTGATTGCCTCTTTGTGACGTTGGCTTAAATACAAATAACGTGAGTTTGGAACAATCGAAAATGGTTGTTCGACAAACCCAAAAAAGTCCTTATACATTAGGCTCTCCAGCTAAAAAACCACCTGGGAATAGTCAGACATGGTATAAACGCTCTTCTTCTATTCTTAGGAGTAAAGAAAAGTACCATTGCTTGCTACAATGTCCAACGGCATATCCATAAATTAAGAGGTAATTCGTGCAAGTTTATTTAGTAGGTGGCGCAGTTCGAGATAAATTGCTCGGAATTGATAGTTATGACAACGACTGGGTGGTCGTAGGCGCGACGCCCGAGATGATGCTGTCCCAAGGATACACCGCCGTTGGTAAAGACTTTCCTGTATTTCTGCATCCCAAAAGTAAAGAAGAATATGCCCTTGCACGAACAGAGAGAAAGTCAGGTTCTGGTTACACTGGTTTTGAATGTTTCTTCGATCAAAACGTCACCTTAGAAGAAGATTTGATACGTCGTGATTTAACCATTAACGCGATGGCAATGGAGAGTGATGGCACGATCCATGACCCATATGGTGGCCAGCAAGATCTCAACGATAAACTGCTACGCCATGTATCAGACGCCTTTATTGAAGACCCTCTACGCGTTTTACGTGTCGCTCGCTTCGCAGCGAAGCTTGCTGATCTAAACTTTACGGTTGCCGACGAAACCATGCGGTTAATGCGTCACATGGCAGAGTCCGGAGAGCTGAGCACACTGACTCCCGAGCGTGTTTGGCAAGAATGGCATAAATCTCTCTCTACTCCTCGCCCTGATATTTTCTTATCGGTTCTACGAGACTGTGGTGCATTAACCGTGGTGTTACCTGAAATTGATGCACTATTTGGCGTACCTCAACCTGAGAAGTGGCATCCAGAAATTGATACTGGCATCCATACTTTGATGGTGGCAGAGCAAGCCGCAAAATTGAGTAACTCACTCCCCGTCAGGTTTGCCGCCCAAGTGCATGACTTGGGTAAGGGCGTGACGCCAGAGAGCGAATGGCCAAGCCACAAAATGCATTGCCATACAGGATTAAAACTGATCAAAAAGCTGTGCGAACGTGTCCGGGTACCAAATGAGTTTCGTGATTTAGCCTTGATGGTGTGCGAACAGCACTCCAATATTCATCGCGCGGCTGAACTTAAACCACAAACCATAATTAAAATACTCAATAAGCTCGATGTGTGGCGTAAGTCCGAACGTCTGCAAGATATCTTGCTTTGCTGCCAAGCGGATCACGCTGGTCGTAAAGGACTGGAAACGCAACCATATCCACAGGCGGATATTTTTAGGCAAGCCTACCAAGCAGCAGCGGCAGTTGACGTTCAAATCATAATCAAAGAGGGCTTTAAAGGCCCTGCGATTCGTGACGAGCAAGAAAAACGACGTATTGAAGCAGTGAAAGCAGCACTTAAGAAGTAACGAACAAACAAAAACGCCCGCGGATTTCGCGGGCGTTTTTCGTTAACATCAATTATGAACTTAATAGAAAAGCGAACAAACCGATGCCCAAAATCAGACGGTAAATCACAAACGGTGTCATGCCCATGCGTGAAATCATCTTCAAGAAGAAGTGGATACAGATGTACGCACTGATAAACGATGTGATAATGCCAGTCATTAAGAAACCAACATGGACAGGTTCACCACTGGTCACTAACTTCATGCCTAAGTAGCTACCAGCTAATGTAATGATTGGGATCGACATTAAAAATGAAAAGCGCGCAGCCGCTTCTCGAGTAAAGCCAAGGTAAAGCGCTGCTGTGATGGTCGCCCCTGAACGTGAAGTTCCAGGAATCATCGCTAAGGCTTGAGCAATACCGATAAATACAGCTTTCTTCCAACCCGTTTGGTATTCATCGGCAACGAGTTTAGCGTTTTTGTCTACCCACCATAGCAACAGGCCAAATACGATCGTAGTAGTCGCGATAACGTAAGCGCTACGTAGATACACTTCAATGATGTCTTTCATCAATAAGCCGAACACACAAGCTGGAATCGTCGCAATCACGATCATCCAAGCCAATTTAGCTTCTTTACTGCGATCTCCTTTAAAGATCGAAGCAAATAACGCTTGAAACAAAGTGATTACTTCATGACGAAAATAGATCACGACAGCCATTAATGTACCGACGTGAACAGCAACATCAAAGGCTAGACCTTGGTCTTCCCATCCTAAAATAGCGGAAGGCAGGATCAAATGGGCAGAGCTTGAAATAGGCAAAAACTCTGTCAGCCCCTGAATCAGAGCCAAAATAAAGGCTTCAAAATAACTCATGTAAACAACTCAAATTAAAAATGAAAGGAAACGGGTTTGAGCGAATCGACTGGCTGCATAGCATGCCAAATGTCTGCGACTGTGCGTCCATCGCCTGGGATCACTAATTGCGGTTCGAGATCATACAGCGGCTTTGTGACAAAAGGATATTTGTAGATATCACTGCGAGGTAGCTCAGGTTTTTTCTTGGAGACGCGCTCACCGAACAACACTATATCGAGATCCAGTGTTCGATCCTGATACTTTTGCGCGTTTTCTTCGCGTCCCCACTTAAATTCAATCTCGCGTAGTTGATGGCTCAACTCTTCTAATGACAACTCGGTACGCATTGCAACGACAAAGTTGTAGAAATTCTTGCTGCTAAAACCAATAGGTTCGCATTCATATATCGGTGATACGAGGAGATTTTCTCCAAGCCGTTGCAGCTCCTGATACGCAGCAAGCACATGTTGCTCTCTTTCTACGTTCGTCCCAACACCGATATAGGTGGTGATCATGCTCGGCCTCGCTCAATCACCACACCAACAGCACGTGCTTGCGGCACGGCGCCAGGCTTCGCTAGGCGGATTTTCACCCAAGGCACTGAGAAACGCAGCATGATAAGCTCTGCTACTTCTTCAGCCACGCGCTCGACCAGTAAGAAACGACCATTTTCAATGTGGTTAAGTACCGCCTCACTCACCTGCGAATAATCCAGTGCATCTTGCACATCATCACTTTTGCCCGCAGGTTTATTATCGTGTGCCATTTCAATATCTAGAACCAACTTTTGTTTGATTTGTTGCTCCCAGTCGTACACGCCAATTGTGGTGATTACTTCTAACTGTTCAATAAAAACTTTATCCAGAGCCATCTTATGTCCTTCTATTACAGAGGTCGGATACCCGTGAGGGGTAATTTGATCGTAGTATTCTATACCTAAGTAACATTTACTTTGGTCATCACAATGTTACTTAGGTATAAACTGCGAAAGCATCTTTATATACAAGAAATCACATAATGCAAGCTCTATCACAGTGAGGATTTCTGCATTATGTAAATTCGGGGTATGATAGCAACTACGCGGGAACCGAGCATTAAATTCCAATCCATCAAGGACTTCTATGGACGCACTGGCACTGATAATGACAATGGCCGCCTATTTATTAGGTTCGGTTTCCAGTGCGGTTTTGATCTGTCGACTCTTAAAACTGCCAGACCCACGCAGTGTGGGATCTAACAATCCTGGAGCAACGAACGTATTGCGTATTGGCGGACGAGGAGCCGCTGTTTCAGTCTTGTTGTGCGATATGCTCAAAGGCACTATCCCCGTGTGGGGCGGATACTTTCTTGGTATCGACCCTATCATTCTTGGCGTCATCGCCATTGCTGCCTGTCTTGGCCACATGTACCCCATCTTTTTCCACTTTAAAGGCGGAAAAGGTGTCGCAACCGCGCTTGGCGCTATCGCTCCGATTGGTTTGGACTTAACAGGATTGGTGATGTTAACTTGGCTGTCAGTAGCCGCGCTATTCCGCTATTCATCCTTAGCGGCTCTCGTCACGGTTTTGGTCACTCCGTTTTATACTTGGATGTTTAAACCGCAATACACGTTACCTGTTGCTATGCTGTGTTGCTTAATCGTATTTAAGCATCATCAAAATATTCGTCGGCTTTTGTCTGGCGACGAGCCAAAAATCGGCGAGAAGAAACTGGCACAAAAAAACTCGGCTTAATGCCGAGTTTTTCGTTTAAAGAGGGATGCATTGGTTACGCATGAACTCGATTCAGGAAGTTCAACAACATTTGGTTGACGAACTCCGGCTGTTCTAAACAACTGATGTGTCCCGCTTGCGGAATTTCTACCAACTCACTGCCCGTGATACAGTCTTTCATTAAATACGATTCGAAAACCGGGCGAGGCTTATCTTCACAGCCCACCGCAATTAACGTCGGCAGAGCGAATTTTTCCGAATCTTCAATCACATCACGGCGACCAAACACCATGCGCCCCATGCGAGCTACTTCCACCGCACGCTCACCGTTCAGCTCTTCTAAACTGCGTTTGAATGAAGCGACAAGTTTAGGGTTATCCTGATTGACGTTGTTGGCAAAGAACAGCGGCACAACGGCTTCAATAATTGGCGCAGGCACTGCTTGGACTTGGCTGATGGTATCAAGCATTGCAAAATACTTTTTATACGTAACTTCTGGCTCCCAGCCAATGAAGGTATCCATCAATACCAGTGACTTAACACGTTGCGGCGCTTGAGCCGTTAGCTCAGCTCCCCACATGCCGCCAACAGATAAGCCCACTATCGAGAATTCTTCGATATCTAAATGATCCATCAATGCCAACATATGTTGTGCATAGTCGGCCAATGACTGTGTCGATGCAGGTGCAGCGTCCGATTCACCATGTGCCCAAAGATCTGGCACAATACAACGGAATGACTGGCTTAAAACCTCAACTTGTGGCGCCCACATTTGGCTATCCCAAAGGTAACTATGACCAAATAGAAGCACAGGGCCCTCACCTTTATCTAGATAAGCAAGTTGCTGACCTTCAATTTCAAACTTATTCATTGTTATATCCATTTCTTATTCTTCCACGTCATCCTAGCACTGAAACAATCGCGAACTGATCGCATCAGTCAGAATGTAAAACGAGGCGGTTCATTGAATAATTAAAAATAAAGGCCTCTGAGGAGCAGAGACCTTTATTACAAAGAACCGGTTTCAAACCTACCGCATAAATTTGACTAAGCGACAGGTGTTAGTTGATCAATTGGCCAACGTGGACGAGCCTCTACTGACATATCAGCCACTTCGCCATTCTTCAAGCGCTGCATGCCTGCGTAAGCGATCATCGCACCGTTATCTGTACAGAACTCAGTACGTGGGTAGTAAACTTCGCCGCCAACTTTCTTCGCTAACTTCTCTAACTCAGCTCGCAAACGACGGTTAGCACTCACACCACCAGCAATAACAATGCGTTTCATGCCTGTTTGCTCAAGCGCGCGCTTACATTTAATAGCCAACGTAGCACACACAGCCTCTTCAAATGCCAATGCGATGTCCGCGCGGGTTTGCTCGTCATCACCGTTTGCAGCAATCGTGTTAGCCGTAAAGGTTTTTAGACCAGAGAAACTCATGTCCAAACCTGGCACATTCGTCATTGGGCGCGGGAACTTAAAGCGGCCCGGTGTACCTTTTTCCGCCAGTTTAGATAATAGTGGACCGCCTGGGTAATCCAAACCCATTAGCTTCGCTGTTTTATCAAACGCTTCGCCCGCCGCATCATCAATCGACTCACCTAGAATTTTGTACTCACCGATGCCTCTCACTTCCACCATCATAGAGTGACCGCCCGATACTAATACCGCCACAAACGGGAACGGTGGAGGGTTATCTTCCAACATTGGGGCCAATAGGTGACCTTCCATATGATGAACAGGTACCGCTGGCACTCCCCAAGCATAAGCAATACTGCGACCGATAGTCGCACCCACTAATAGCGCCCCAACAAGACCAGGCCCCGCGGTATACGCGACACCATCGATGTCTTTTGAAGTTAAGTTCGCTTCTTTTAGTGCCTCTTTAATAAGAGGAATGGTTTTCTTTACGTGGTCACGTGAAGCCAACTCAGGCACCACACCGCCGTAATCTGCGTGCAGTTTTACTTGGCTGTATAGCTTGTGTGACAAGAGACCGTTTTCATCGTCATAAATTGCGATGCCAGTCTCGTCACAAGAGGTTTCAATACCAATAATGCGCATGGTTTTCTCAGTATGCTTTCTGTATAGAGGAAATTTGGGCGTCATATTACCTCGCCTTGGTGCTGCAAACAAATTTTGTACAGACAATAATCGACAAAAGGCTTTACAAAGTAGTTGTGATCGGATTAAAATTCCGCACCATTTTTGATCAAGCTGGTAAGAGACCTAACAATTGTGATTTGGTCTGTTGAATACCAGCGTTAACGAATAACCCCTGAGGTGAAAGGCATATGCCAGTAGTTAAAGTACGTGAAAACGAACCGTTCGACGTTGCTCTACGTCGTTTTAAGCGCTCTTGCGAAAAAGCAGGTATCCTTTCTGAAGTGCGTCGTCGTGAGCACTACGAAAAACCAACTACAGTTCGCAAACGCGCTAAAGCAGCAGCTCAAAAGCGTCACGCTAAGAAGCTAGCTCGCGAAAACGCTCGTCGCGTTCGCCTGTACTAATAACTGAGCTCCAAAAGGAATTTAGTTATGGCTCTGATTGATCAACTCAAAGAAGAGCAAAAATTAGCGATGAAAGCCAAGGACAAATTGCGCCTTGGTACTATTCGTTTAGCCCTATCAGCAATCAAGCAACGTGAAGTTGACGAACAGATTACTCTGAACGATGACGACATTCTTGCAGTATTGACCAAGATGGTTAAACAACGTCGCGATTCTGTAGCGCAGTTTGAAGCAGCGGGTCGTCAAGATCTTGCTGATGCGGAACAAGCAGAAATTACCGTTCTTGAGGACTTTATGCCTCAACCACTGACAGACGAAGAAGTAGCGGCTCTCATCGAGAACGCGATTGCTGAATCTGGCGCAGCTGGCATGCAAGACATGGGCAAAGTAATGGGCGTTCTGAAACCGCAAATTCAAGGGCGTGCAGATATGGGTAAAGTAAGCGGTTTAGTTCGCGCTAAATTGGCTTAAGGTACCCCACCCAATTGCAGCAAGCCGTGCTATCCTTTGGAGCGCACGGCTTGTTTGTATCTGGATGGATGGAATGAAATCAATGGGCAATACGCTCATTCTTTTAAGGCATTCACTCCACTCATCATCTTCTTTTTTTGTTAGGTTTTATGGCTGGACACATCCCTCGCAGTTTTATCGATGACCTTCTAGCTCGACTTGATATTGTCGATATCATCGACGCACGTGTGAAACTTAAGAAAAAAGGCAAAAACTACGGCGCATGCTGCCCTTTCCACAACGAAAAGACACCCTCATTCAGTGTCAGTCAAGAAAAGCAGTTCTACCATTGTTTTGGTTGTGGCGCGCATGGAAATGCCATCGATTTTTTGATGGAGTTCGACCGACTAGAATTCGTCGAAGCCATTGAAGAACTCGCTTCATACTTGGGTTTAGATGTTCCTCGCGAACAACGTAGCGGCGGTAATGGTTCGTTTCAATCAGGCCCACAAGCAAGCAGCAGTGAAAAACGTAACCTATACGACTTAATGGGCAGCATTGCTCAATTTTATCGTAACCAACTCAAACAGCCAGCAAGTAAGGTGGCGATTGAGTATCTAAAAGATCGCGGCCTGTCTGGTGAAATCGTCCAGAAGTTTGGCATCGGCTATGTGGCTGATGAATGGGATTTAGTTCGTAAGAACTTTGGCCAGAATAAAGAAAACCAAGACATGCTCGTCACTGGCGGCATGTTGATTGAAAACGATAAAGGCAACCGCTACGACCGATTCCGTGGTCGAGTGATGTTTCCTATTCGAGACAGACGCGGCCGAGTAATAGGCTTTGGTGGTCGAGTATTAGGTGATGGGACACCAAAATATCTCAACTCACCCGAAACCCCGATATTTCATAAAGGTAAAGAGTTGTATGGCCTTTATGAAGTACTACAAGCGTACCGTGAGCCACCACAAATTTTAGTGGTTGAAGGCTATATGGATGTTGTCGCGCTTGCTCAATATGGCGTAGATTATTCCGTTGCCTCATTGGGAACCTCGACAACGGGCGATCACTTGCAAGTGTTATTCAGGCAAACAAGCACCGTCGTGTGTTGTTATGACGGTGACCGCGCAGGCCGTGAAGCAGCGTGGCGTGCCATGGAAAATGCATTGCCTTACCTAACGGATGGTCGCCAGTTAAAATTCATGTTTTTGCCGGATGGAGAAGATCCCGACTCTTATATCCGACAAAACGGAAAACAAGCATTTGAGCAGCAAGTGTCTAATGCGATGCCCTTGTCTGAATTCATGTTCAGCTCATTGACTCAGCAGGTCGATATGAGCACGAAAGAAGGCATGGCAAAACTGAGTACTCTTGCGGTTCCTCTCATTGATAAAGTCCCTGGCGGCACTTTAAGACTATACTTGAGAGAATTGCTTGGCCGCCGTTTGGGTTTGGTTGATGAACGCCAACTACAGCAGCTAATTTCAAAACAAGGTAAAGAGGATAAAAGGCCTCAACCTCATAAAGAAATCAAGCGAACGCCGATGCGAGAAGTGATCGCGTTACTGATTCAAAACCCACAATACGTAAGTATGGTGCCAGATCTAACCAGCGTTAGAGATTTGCCCATTCCTGGTCTAAGTTTATTTGTTGATGTACTTGATAAATGCCAAGCGCATCCCCATATCAACACAGGCCAATTATTAGAGCATTGGCGAAACAGCCAAAATGAGACCCTTCTGTCTCGTCTCGCGAGTTGGGACATTCCACTCGATGAGGACAACCAAGAAGAAATCTTTTTAGACTCACTGGATAAAATTATTGCCCAGTGCGTAGAAAAACAAATTGAAAACCTGCAGGCCAAAGCAAGAAGTGTCGGTTTATCAGCCGAAGAGAAAAGGGAGCTGCTAGCACTTATGCTAGATTTAAAAGCGTAACCCTGTTTAATTAGTCAGCAACGATTTAATTTGTTATAGTAAGTGGTTTGCATTTCGCATACTGATTCCTTCACCAGATTACGAAGTTGGATACCGTCTATGGATCACAATCCGCAGTCACAGCTAAAGTCACTTGTTATTAAAGGCAAGGAACAAGGCTATCTGACCTACGCCGAAGTAAATGACCACCTACCTGCTGAAATCGTAGATTCAGAACAGGTAGAAGACATCATTCAGATGATCAACGACATGGGCATTAAGGTAGTAGAAACTGCTCCTGATGCTGATGATTTAGCACTGAACGATGACACAAATATTACCGATGAAGATGCAGCCGAAGCTGCAGCCGCTGCACTTTCTAGCGTAGAGAGTGAGATTGGTCGTACAACAGACCCAGTACGTATGTACATGCGTGAGATGGGTACTGTCGAACTTCTAACTCGCGAAGGCGAAATCGACATCGCAAAACGTATTGAAGAAGGTATTAACCAAGTTCAATCGTCTGTTGCTGAATACCCAGGCACAATTCCGTACATTCTTGAGCAATTTGACAAAGTTCAAGCTGAAGAACTACGTCTTACAGACCTAATTTCAGGTTTTGTAGATCCAGATGCTGACGACACCGCTGCACCAACGGCAACACACATCGGTTCTGAACTGACTGAATCTCAGTTAGAAGAAGAAGACGATGAAGACGTTGATGACGACGAAGATAGCGATGACGATTCAGATGATTCTGAAGAAGATGTAGGTATCGATCCAGAATTAGCGCTAGAGAAATTCAACCAACTACGCAGCACCTATCAAAATCTTCAATTAGCAATCAACGAGTACGGCTATAACAGCCCGAAAGCAACCGTTGCTAATGAAATGATGCTAGACGTATTCCGCGAGTTTCGTCTAACGCCTAAACAGTTTGATCACCTAGTGAATGAACTGCGTACTGCTATGGATCGCGTTCGTACACAAGAGCGTCTGATCATGAAGTCAGTGGTTGAATACGGCAAAATGCCGAAGAAATCATTCATCGCGCTGTTCACTGGTAATGAATCAAGTGAAGCTTGGCTGGATGAAGTTCTTGCTTCAGACAAGCCATACGCTGAAAAGATCAAACGTAACGAAGAAGAAATCCGTCGTTCAATCGCTAAGCTAAAAATGATTGAAGAAGAGACTTCTCTAAACGTACAGAACATTAAAGACATCAGCCGTCGTATGTCTATCGGTGAAGCAAAAGCTCGCCGTGCGAAGAAAGAGATGGTTGAAGCGAACTTGCGTCTTGTAATTTCTATCGCGAAGAAATACACCAACCGTGGCCTACAGTTCTTGGATCTGATCCAAGAAGGTAACATCGGTCTGATGAAAGCGGTAGATAAGTTCGAATATCGTCGTGGTTACAAGTTCTCGACTTACGCAACGTGGTGGATCCGTCAGGCAATCACTCGTTCAATCGCGGACCAAGCACGTACGATTCGTATCCCGGTACACATGATCGAAACGATCAACAAGCTAAACCGTATTTCTCGTCAAATGTTGCAAGAGATGGGTCGTGAGCCACTACCGGAAGAACTGGCAGAGCGCATGCAAATGCCAGAAGACAAGATTCGTAAAGTACTAAAAATCGCTAAAGAGCCTATCTCAATGGAGACACCAATCGGTGACGACGAAGATTCGCATCTAGGTGATTTTATCGAAGATACAACGCTAGAACTTCCGCTAGATTCTGCAACTGCAACTAGCCTTAAAGTGGCAACAAAAGACGTGCTTGCAGGTCTAACGCCACGTGAAGCGAAAGTACTTCGTATGCGCTTTGGTATCGACATGAACACTGACCATACTCTAGAAGAAGTTGGTAAGCAGTTCGACGTTACTCGTGAACGTATCCGTCAGATCGAAGCAAAAGCACTACGTAAACTTCGTCACCCAAGCCGCTCAGAGACTCTGCGCAGCTTCCTAGACGAATAATCGCAGCGCATATAAGCTTTTAGAAATCAAAAAAGGTGACTTTAGGTCACCTTTTTTATTATCTACTGTTCTAAGTGGATAAAAACTAAGCGCAATTGCCCTAGTTGGTATCTAGACACCTTGCAACGCTTCCCCTATAATCGTTGTCCTATTAAGGCCCCTTAGCTCAGTGGTTAGAGCAGTCGACTCATAATCGATTGGTCCGCAGTTCAAGTCTGCGAGGGGCCACCATATTTCGAAAGGCGTAGCAGGTTAATACCTACTACGCCTTTTTTGTATCTTATATCTTTGGGTACAGTTGCGGTAACTCGTCACTAACCTCGTAATAGCTTTTCCTCTTCCCCTCTTCTTTAACTATTATCTGGCTCTCTATACGAGCAATAGAAACAAAATGTCTGCTCGTGATTTAAACCATTGACCCTCAGACAACTTCTGATAGTATGGACGTATAGACGTCTAAAACAAAAAAATGGAGCTACAATGAAAAGTATTGGTCACTTAAAGAAACTAGCTTTGATTCTCACGGCAGTAGTCGGCTTAAGCGCTTGTGGAGAAAAAGATGACTCTGTCATTAAAGTGGGCGCGACAGTTGGACCACATGCACAAGTAGTCGAGGCGGTAGCGAAGGAGGCAGCAAAGCAAGGTTTGAATGTCGAAGTCATTGAGTTTTCTGACTACGTGACACCTAATGCCGCCCTTAGCGACGGTAGCATCGATATTAACAGCTATCAGCACCAGCCATTTTTAGACAACTTCAACAGTAGCCATAACGCCCAATTAGTATCAATTGGTCAGTCCATTCTTATGCGTATGGGGCTTTATTCCAATAAGTATCGCTCACTGCAAGAGCTTCCAAACAATGCACGTATAGCGCTTCCAAATGACCCTACCAACGGTGGTCGTGGTCTGTTGCTACTCGCCGATGCAGGTTTAATTGAGCTGAAACAGGGTGTTGGCCATAAAGCCGCCCTAACTGATATCACAAAAAACGCAAAATCATTTGAATTTGTCGAGGTAGATGCCGCTCAGCTACCAAGAACATTAGATGATGTGGACGCGGCTGCGATTACAATGAACTACGTAATGTCTTCTGGTTTAGATCCGAAGAAACAAAGTATCTATCTTGAAGCAAAAGACGCCCCATTAGCAGTCATGGTCATCGCCACTCGTGACGCAGACAAAAATAATGAAGCGTATAAAAAGTTCGTTTCTATTTATCAATCTCAAGCGATTCGTGATTATCTCGATCGCACTTTCAAAGGCACAATCGAAGCAGCTTTTTAATCAATAAAGCAGCGAATATTTTACCCCACGAATCAGATAGAGAAGAGGCTAATGTTTTCTCATAGCCTCTTCTTTTCATTACTCACTAAATCGACTCATTGTCGACTTTCAGCCTCTAACTTCATTGCCAAATAAGCTTGGTCAGCAGAAACCAATTCAGGACGGTTAATCAACTTCCAGAGGAAGTATGGTGGGATTAAAAATACGATGAAGTAGAGAGATTCATGGAAGAAAACATCGGCTATCGTTTGCTGATGCTCCCAAAGTGCCGTCAGTGCGAAGAGCTCTAACATCACGCCTAATACGCCAAAGACGACAGAGACAACAATCGCTAAACCCAGTAGTTCTCTAATAAAGTGCTTGTATGCCATGATACTAATTCCTTCTAGCAATAAGTCATACTAACTTACGCTCATAAGAAACAAGTGAGCTTGATTATTATCAAACTCACCTCATCACTGTTAAGAACTTAGTTTTATAAAAAAGTACTTGTATATAGCGTCATCGAAGACTGATTTCCCTATCACAGAGCATAGATACCTCTACAAATAGAAGGTGATGGAACGACCAACTATTGACTATATGAGCGCAACTTTAATCAGATAAGTAATATTGAACCGTCGATACCACTCGTACTTTCTTAATGTAAGGCGTGTTGCTGTCTCGGTCATAAATCGAGAACTGCCCTTGAGTTGCACGTTTGATCTTACCCAGTGAACTCTGTGAGTCTTTCGCAAATTTCTCAGCCACTTCACGCGCATTCTTAGTCGCTTCTTCGATCATGTCTGGCTTCACATCATTCAGCTTAGTAAAGCTGTACTCAACACGATTTGCATAAGGATCTTGGTTAAGCAAAACGCCTTGTTTTCCTAGCTCACCTATTTCATTGATTGCCGCTCGAACAACATCAACACTCTGGCTGTAAACCGTAACGGTTCGCGAGGCCAAATAACGATACTCAATGTCTTGCTCGCTCCCATATTGCTGTGCTTTTCTGTCAATGACCGCTGGGGAAGAAAGGGAAACGCTGGTTTCAGGAAGCCCTTTGGCACTTAGAAAGTCCAAAATCAAACGGGTTTGCTGGTCAATTTCATCAAACATGGCTCCCATATCATTACTCGCTAGAGTAAATTGAATCGGCCAAATCACCGTATCAGCAGGATACTCACGCTCCGACAAACCTTTTACTGTCACGACTCTTTCATAGGCTCGGTATTTCACCGCCGTCTGCTGCATAAAATAGCCAAGGATGCCAAGACCAAGTATCAAACTTAGCCCAATCCAAAGTGCTGCTTTATTGGAAACTCGTTCCATTATTTCCCCCTGATAAATATCAACTTAGCTTAATCTTTGTTCTAGATAAGATAGCCTATCTATTGTTTTAAGAGGGAGACATAACGCGAGTTTTGATTCATAGCACAGTGATATACCGTTTTCTTTAGTCAATAAAGCTTCATTGGTTTGTCACCAAAGGCTCATGCTTTTGCCTCTTAACTGTCATCTGTAATTTCTACTATCCAATCAGCAACTTGTACGCTGAGGTAAATATGGATAGTTCAACCCCTTTTCGTCTCCCTCGTAAAACGCCGTTTGGCATTGGTGAAAACGTTGCTGAATGGGCAACCGGTTTAAACCAGCTTGATAAGTTCTACGCTCAACGCCCCGTTAATGCCGATACCAAAACTTTTCTCCGCTTCACGTTGGATATTTTAGGTATCGATTATCGCATTGCTCATGGTTCACTCGACTCAGTGCCTAAACAAGGTGCTACCGTCATTGTGGCGAACCACCCGCTTGGTTGTGTGGAAGGCGTCATCTTGGCCGAACTCTTGTTGATGGTACGAGACGATATCCAAATTCTAGCCAATCAATACCTGAAAACCGTACCAGAGTTAGATCAGCTCTTCATTGGTGTCGATGTGTTTGAAGGCAAAGACGCCGTCAAATCAAATATGAAGGCCCTCAGAGCGGCTAATAAACACCTCGCAAGTGGCGGCTTATTGCTTGTCTTTCCTGCCGGTGAGGTTTCCCAGTTAGTCGATGCCAAACAGCAACGCTTGGAAGACAAAGCGTGGAGTCGAAGCGTAAGTAGCCTAATTCGCAAAAACAAAGCAACGACAGTTCCAGTATTCATCAGTGGCCAGAACTCGAAACGCTTCTATATGGCAGGGAAAATCCATCCACTTTTGCGTACCCTACTGCTTGGTCGAGAGTTGCTAAACAAACATGCGCAAACCATCGATTTATCTTTTGGCCAAGTGATCAAATTCAAAGAGATCAACACACTTAACGATGATCAAGTGGTGAACTATTTGCGGCTCAACACTTACTTGCTCAATCGTGAAACCCATTCAGTGAAGCCTTCTTCTTCATCAGAAATGCTCTCTCCAATAGCGGCAGGGTTACCCGTAGGCGAATTGCTTGAAGAGCTGAACAACTTACCAAAAGAGTCCAAGCTGCTAACAAGTGGTGAGTTCGATGTTTACTGCACGGAGTCGCAGAGTATCCCTTCCCTACTGCATGAAATTGGTCGCCTACGTGAGCTCAATTTCCGACAAGTTGGCGAAGGGACTGGACTAGCAATAGACATTGACCATTTCGATCATGATTACCTGCATCTGTTTGTGTGGGACAGAGAGAACCAATGCTTGGTGGGCGCGTATCGTTTAGGTCTGGTTGATCAACTGATTGAAAAGCGCGGCGTAGCAGGTCTGTATTCACGAACGTTGTTTAACTATGACCAACGCTTTATCGACCAAATGGGTAAATCCATTGAGATGGGGCGCTCTGTGATTGCACATCAATATCAAAAGAGCATGAGCGCGCTACTGCTACTGTGGAAAGGCATCGCAACGTTCGTTCATCAAAACCCAGATTACACTCACCTATTTGGTCCGGTAAGCATTAGCAACGATTATAGCGATACTGCACGTCAATTACTGGCTCAATCAATGACACTGCACCACTACGACAACAATTGCGCAGAGTACGTCACACCTTCTAACCCACTTCCTGAGCACCACCGTGACTGGAACACCAGCATGCTCACTGCTCTGGGTGATTTACAGCTATTGTCACGTGTCATTGCCAGAATCGATGAAGGGAAAGGAGTGCCCGTTTTGCTGCGTCAGTACTTAAGCCTCAATGGCAAGCTGGTATGCTTCAACGTCGACCCTGCATTCAATAACGCTCTAGATGGATTGATTATGGTGGATTTGCGCGATGTTCAAGAAAAGACGTTGGCAAGGTATATGGGACGCGAGCAAGCTCATGACTACCTCGTCTATCATACTAATAGCAACGATGATTAAGAACAGTGATTAAGTAGAGAGTTGGGAATCACAAGAAGAACCGTGTGGCGACTCTCTTTATTTACCCTTTCATCAACTAATTAGGCGTGCTCCGTGAAGTGCGCCGAAAAGGCTCTTATAGATACAATCTATCGAAAGATCTAGATAGCATTTATCTCACCAATTCCGTCACAAACTTTCACAAAAAACAAAAACAGATCCAGGTCACACTTTAAATCCACCACAACTCAACACAAAACGTGACATTGATCATTACAAGTATTTAATTCGAATTTCAAAAAAAATCAAAAGTGATCAAAGTCACAAAGTATTTTGATTTTAAATTTGTCAGAAGATCGGATTGATCACTAAGATTTTTATTGACAGATTTAAAAGTGGCTTTTTGTTATTAAGTTACAAGTTAATAAGTTGAACTTGGTCACTTAAAAACCGTTTCTCAGCCTAAGAAATGCGGGCGTAGATCACGAAAAACCCGTTGTCAGTTCCAATTGGAAAATGTGTGGTAAATTGATTGGGTACTAAGCAATCAAACAAACGGTTTTGGCGAACCGTTTACTACAACAAGATTCATCAGAACATCGAACGGGGAATTGTTATGATATCACCAGATGCCAAGATCAAGATACAAAATTTTGGTCGTTTTCTGTCAAACATGGTAATGCCAAACATCGGCGCGTTTATCGCGTGGGGCTTTATCACTGCTCTATTTATCCCAACGGGATGGCTACCAAACGAAACATTAGCCTCTATGGTTGGCCCAATGATTACCTACTTGCTGCCACTACTTATCGGTTACACCGGTGGTAAATTAGTTGGTGGCGATCGTGGTGCGGTAGTCGGTGCAATCACAACAATGGGTGTGATTGTAGGCACAGACATCCCAATGTTTATGGGCGCAATGATGGTCGGCCCAATGGGCGGCTGGGCTATCAAGAAATTCGATAACTACATCGATGGTAAAGTAAAAAGTGGCTTCGAGATGTTGGTTAACAACTTCTCTGCGGGCATCATCGGCATGCTATGTGCGATCCTTGCCTTCATCTTTATCGGTCCATTCGTAAAAATTCTTTCTGGTGGCTTGGCGGCAGGCGTTAACTTCCTAGTTTCTGCTCACCTACTACCACTGACTTCAATCTTCGTTGAGCCTGCGAAGATCCTTTTCCTAAACAATGCGATCAACCACGGTATTTTCTCTCCACTGGGTATCCAGCAAGCGTCTGAAACAGGTCAGTCGATCTTCTTCCTAATCGAAGCAAACCCAGGTCCTGGTCTTGGTATCCTGCTAGCTTACATGGTGTTTGGTAAAGGTACGGCTCGTCAAACGGCAGGTGGTGCATCAATCATCCACTTCTTCGGCGGTATCCACGAGATTTACTTCCCATACATCCTAATGAACCCTCGCCTAATCCTTGCGGCTATCGCAGGTGGTATGACTGGCGTATTCGTACTAACTATCTTTAACGCAGGTATCGTTTCTCCAGCATCACCAGGTTCAATCTTTGCAATCTTGTTGATGACTCAGAAAGGCTCAATCGTTGGTGTTCTAGCGTCTATCGCAGCAGCAACAGGCGTGTCATTCGCCGTAGCAGCACTGCTAATGAAGACTCAAACGTCAACAGAAGAAGACGGTGATGAAGCAGCACTAGAAAAAGCAACATCACAAATGAAAGACATGAAATCTGCATCTAAAAACGATGCGGTGGTAAACAGCCAAAGCAAAGGTGACGTAGACCTAGCGACAGTACAAAGCATCATTGTCGCTTGTGATGCGGGCATGGGCTCGAGTGCAATGGGCGCGAGCATGCTACGCAAAAAGGTTCAAGACGCAGGTCTGAACATCCACGTAACCAACCTTGCCATTAACAGCTTACCAGAGAGTGCAGATATCGTGATTACTCATAAAGACTTAACGGATCGTGCACGTAAGCATGCTCCAAACGCACACCACATTTCATTGACTAACTTCCTAGATAGCGAGATGTACAACCAGCTAGTCACCAAACTACTAGCAGCGCAAAACCAATCCGCAGCCAATGACGACCAAATGGTAAAAGTTTCGCTCGTGGCAGCAAACGACGACAACTTCGAGCCACAGCAAACGTCGGTGTTCCAAATCCAGCGTGAAAACATTCACCTAGGTTTGAAAGCTGCCAACAAAGAAGAAGCGATTCGCTTCGCGGGCAACAAGTTGGTCGAACTTGGCTACGCAGAACCAGAATACGTAGACGCGATGTTTGAGCGTGAAGCATTGGTTCCAACTTACCTAGGCGAATCTATCGCAGTGCCTCACGGTACGGTGGAAGCGAAAGACCGCGTGAAGAAAACCGGCATTGTAATCTGCCAATACCCATCGGGTATCCAATTTACTGAAGACGACGACGATGTTGCGAAACTGGTTATCGGCATTGCCGCTAAGAACGATGAGCACATCCAGGTGATTACCACCATTACGAACGCGCTCGATGAGCCGGAGGCAATTGAGAAGCTAACCAGCACCAACGATGTGGAAGAGATTCTAAACATCCTTGGCGGTCAACAAGCGGCTTAATTACCCCTTTAATTTGCTCCTGAGGCAAATGAGGTCAGCTGTCACCCCCTATGCGGTTGGCCTCCCCCTAGTTTCGTAAGTCAACATTTTAGACATTGGTAGGTAAGAATTATGAAAAACGCAGTTCATTTTGGCGCAGGTAACATTGGTCGTGGCTTCATCGGTAAACTATTAGCAGACGCAGAAGTCGAGGTGACATTCGCAGACGTTGACGCTCCACTCGTCGACCAACTGAGTCACAAGCAAGAATACAAAGTAAAAGTGGTCGGTACTGAGTGCCAAATCGACACAGTAACTCACGTCACCGCGGTTAACTCAGCCAGTGAAGATGTCATTGACCGCATTGTAAAAACCGACTTGGTAACAACAGCGGTTGGCCCTAACGTACTGGACATCATTGCAAAAACCATCGCTACCGGCATTGCTAAACGCTTTGCAGCAGGTAACGATAAACCATTGAACATCATAGCGTGTGAAAACATGGTTCGTGGCACCACACACCTAAAAGGTGAAGTGTATAAACACTTGGATGAATCATTGCACGCGAAAGCAGACGAGTTGGTTGGCTTTGTCGATTCAGCGGTAGACCGTATCGTACCACCAGCAGAAGCGGCGAACGATGACCCACTAGAAGTCACTGTAGAGAGTTTTAGCGAATGGATTGTGGATGAGCAGCAATTCAAGGGCGAAATCCCTGACATAGCTGGCATGGAAAGAACCAACAACCTAATGGCATTCGTAGAACGCAAGCTATTCACTCTCAATACAGGCCATTGCATTACCGCTTACCTAGGTTGCTTGAAAGGCCATCGTACCATTCGTGAAGCAATTGAAGACCCAAGCATTCACGCTGAAGTAAAACAGGCGATGCAAGAGAGTGGTGAAGTGCTGATCAAACGTTACGGCTTCGACCGTGACATGCACAACGCCTACATCGAGAAGATTTTAGGACGCTTTGCCAACCCATACTTAGTGGATGAGGTGGATCGCGTAGGTCGTCAACCAATTCGAAAATTGGGTGCAAACGATAGATTAGTGAAGCCTTTACTCGGTACAATTGAGTATGGCACTGAAAATCAAACACTTTTGAAAGGCATTGCCGCTGCGTTGAAGTACACTAACGACACTGACCCACAAGCCGTAGAGCTACAAAACTCATTAAAAGAAGTGGGTGTGAAGAAGACGCTAGCGACATACACAGGTCTTGCAGAAGACAGTGCTGAAGTGGCTCAAATCGAGACACTTTACAACCAACTTTGATTTACCTAGGGGAGCTCGGCTCCCCTTCTATGTCCTTCTCTGCTTGAAGAGTTGGGATAGCTAATAATTAGAAATGTATTCAGTATATGGCAGATAACATCAACGAAACCGAGATCATTGAGCGATTAAACAGCGCACCATCGGTACGAGGCTTTTTCATTGCAGCAGTCGACGTTTTTAACGATTCGATCGACGGGTTGGTGCAAAGAATCTTTCGTAAAGATAACTTCGCTGTTCAATCGGTTGTCGGTCCGCTGCTACAAGACTCTGGACCGCTGGGCGATCTGTCTGTTCGTTTGAAGTTATTGTTTGGCTTGGGAGTGCTCCCCGATGACATTTACCACGACATCGAAGACATCATCAAACTCAAAAACCAACTCAATAGTGACGCTTCAGATTACGAATTCACTGACCCGAATATTCTAGAACCAATTAAGAAACTGCACTTGGTGAAGAAAATGGGCATGGTACAACTGGAAGTCAGCGAACCAGATGACGACATCGACCTTGAGTTTTATCAGCTACAACTGCAACGTCAACAACAAATCATTAAGTCAGGGCTCTCACTTGCCATTGTCGAGATTTGCAATGAGCTCGGCAAAGACAGCCCTTTTTAATCGAAAAACTGGCAAGGAAGCCTCCTCAACTCGCCCCTCTTTTTGCACATTCTTCTATACAACGTGCGTGAAAGCCATCACAGTCCATATTCCGATGTCTCTGTAACATCAGACCAATCTATCGCTAGTATTGAAACGGTATCGCATGCTTTCAATCGAAGACACTAAAACTAAGTGGGAGTTTTTCCAGAAACACCACTGGGTATCTCCAGAATTTTCCCGCACTCCCGTCCTCGAGTCGTGGGAGCGTTGCATAAAGCAATGCAGCCCTTACACCTGGTCAAAACCACATATTGCCTCTGGATTTACCTTCTCATCTCTAATGAAGCGCAACGAACATCTCATCGAATGCGCCACGACCGTACTTGAAGACACTTACGACATGCTAGGGGACGAAGACCTGGTATTGATGGTAACCGATGGCAACGGCTGTATTCTCTCCACCGTCGGGCACGACTCTATGCGACAAGAGATGCAAACGTTCGGCATAAAACAAGGCTGTTTTCTCTCCGAAGGAAAGATAGGCACAAATGCAGTCAATCTCTGTATCAACACTCATATCCCGTGTGAAGTTTTTGCCGCCGAACATTTCAATCGCCACTTGCACTCTTATGCCTCTGTAGCGGCGCCTGTTTTTGACCAATTTGGCAAATTACGCGGTACAACATGCCTTTTCAGAAAAGCGGAAAGCTATAAGAAAGAAGACTTAGTCATCATCGCGTCGAGCGCGAAAGAAGTCAGCTTGCAAATCCACATTCAGTCGGAACAAGAGAACATGAACCGCCTCACTTGTGCGCATAACGCAACGTTAGAGTGCATGGATGACGGCCTTCTAGCGTGGGATGAAGAAAATCGCATCACCATGGTAAATCACCAGTCCGAGCGTTTGTTAAACATTGAAGCCAGTCAGGTCTTGGATAAAGAAGTCTTTTCTGTTTTGCGCTTCCCACCGAATGTCCTTACTAGTATTGAGTCAGGTGCGAGCATAAACCGTAAACTCACAACGGTAGAGGTTCGTGGCGAGTTTGTTGAGGCGATCATCACCTTGCGTCCACTCAACGACGGCACACACTTATTGTTCTTGCACCCTATCGATAAAATTCGCGAACTTGCTCAACAACAAATAGGTGGCAGTGCGCGCTATACGTTCAGCACTTTGCCCGTCATTTCACGAAAAATGAAGCATGTCATTACCGTGGCAAAACGGGCCATAAAGTCAAAATCACCGATTCTAATTACAGGTGAAGAAGGCGTAGGAAAAGCCACTCTCGCCATGGCGATTCATAACGAAAGCGCCTACAAAGAAGGACCATTCATTACGCTCAACTGCCGCTCCATCAATACAGAGCAACTGGTCAAAGAAACCCTGGGGTACGACGAAGGGCAAGGCATGCCTTCAAAGTTTGAGCTCGCCCATGGCGGTACGCTCTTTTTAGAAAAGGTGGAATATCTGTCGCCCGATTTACAAGCCGTGCTACTTAAGTTGTTAAAAACTGGGCTCGTCAGCCGCAGCGACAGTTTGCGATTGATCCCCGTAGATTTTCAACTTATTACCAGCACCGCTTCAGAGATCAGCGAGTATGTCACTCAGCGCTCATTTGGTCGGCAACTTTATTATGAAATCTCCTCGAACGAGCTGCATATTCCACCACTACGAAAGCGTAAAGAAGACATTGAATTTCTCGTCCAGCAGCTTATCAGCCATTACGAACGCCGCCACAATGTGACGATCTCGATAGAGCCAGTCGCACTGGAAGCGTTGATGAATTTTCGTTGGTCAGGCAATAACTCCGAATTAAGAAATCGAACTGAGCGAATTTTGCTTAACCGCAGTTCCAACTTAATCAAGCTGAACGATATTCCTGAAGACATTAAACTGAATTCTCGCCATACCGCAGAAAATACGCCAGTAATCACGTTAGAAGAAGCCGAGAGAAGAGCGATTGTTCAGGCTTGGAATCAGTGTGATGGCAAAATGCATTATATGGCGAAAGCATTGCAAATTGGCCGCACGACCTTATGGAGAAAAATTAATAAGTTTGGGCTGCAGGAGCAAATGAAGCTGTATTAAGTCGTGAATTGGCGTTCCTATAACAAAAGTAAAACCGGCGTAAGCACGCCGGTACAGGTGTACTAACGATAAGGTATCGATTAAACATCGACAGACAACTGACGAATCTGCGCTTTTAGTCCCGGTAGCATGCTCGAACTGGCGCTGAATTTTCGCAACCCCACGCGGAGCAATGTTTCTGTGGCATTTGGATCGCCAGCCATCTCACCACACATACTAACCGGTATGCCCGCGCGATCGCCTGCTGCACACGTGAGCTCAATGGCTTTTAGTACCGATGGTTCAAAGTAGTTCACCAATTCAGCAACAGCAGCGTTACCTCGATCGGCGGCCATAACATATTGAGTCAAATCATTGGTGCCAATAGAGAAAAAGTCGACTTCTTGGGCTAACGCATCAGCATTTAATACCGCGGCTGGCACCTCAATCATAATACCAACGGGCAAATGAGTCGCATCCAAGCCGAGTTGGTTTGCTTGATGCGCCAACAGCGCTTTTACTTTTCTCACTTCTTCAACCTGAGCCACCATCGGTATCATCAATTGAATATTCGGTTGCTCGTGAAAGGCTCTCAGAATGGCTCGAAGTTGAGCGGTAAACAATGACTCATGTTGAAGGCACAACCGCACCCCTCTCAAACCTAAAAATGGATTATCTTCCGCTGGCATAGGATAAGCGGCTAAAGGCTTATCACCGCCAACATCTAGACTACGAATCGTAAGTGGCTTATCACCAAGTGCGGCGGCAATATCACGATACACTTGGTATTGCGCTTCCTCAGTTGGCAACTCATCACTGTTTTGAAATAGAAACTCAGTCCGAAATAGACCAACGCCCTCAGCTCCTGATGTTAGTGCATCATCAATATCTTTCGGTCCACCAATATTGGCGAATACTGGAATATGGACACCATCACAGGTGACTGCGGCTTGCTGAGCACTCGCTAATGCACGTTGTCGGATGCTTTGCCACTCAATTTGCTGAGCTTCTAATTCCTGCTGTACGGCATCTGAAGGAGAGAACCATAAATGCCCTCGGAAGCCATCAATAGTCACCACTTGACCAGCACGCACAGCATCAAGGCAGCCCTGAGCTTTAACGATGGCAGGAATCCCCATCGCACGAGCAAGAATCGCACTGTGAGAGGTTTTCCCTCCCTCACTCAAACAGATACCAAGCACTTTCGATTTATCAAGCCCGGCCACATCAGAAGGCATCAGGTCGCGGGCCAACAAAATACTCGGTTCCTGAATGTCGATGGCATTAGGCGTTACGCCTGTCATTTCGACCATAACTTGGCGTGCTATATCATGCACATCTGCTTCGCGTTCCCGCATGTACTGACTTTCTGCCTGGCGAAACTCTTTGGCCAACGTTTGCAGTGATTCTACCCAAGCTTGCTCGGCTATCATGCCCGTTTGAATTCGCGACTCGACCGATGCCCATAATTCTGGGTCACTGAGCATCATGCTATGAGCGGAAAATATTTCCCCTTTCGGCTGCTTCGCTTGCTCCTGCAAATGTTGAACAACCACGCCTATCGCACGCTTAACCCGTTCAATTTCATCTTGTTCACTTTGGAAATCACGTTCAGGCACTGCTGGCATTTCATGAGTAAAAAGGACAGCAGGAGCAGTAGCGATACCGTCATTGACTCTAATACCAACAACAGCACCTTCAATCTGATTTGAGGTCATGCCATCGAGCAGAGTATCCGAGCTTTCTTCAGGTTCGATAATGCCTTGCTCAACCGCCTCTTTTTCTCCGAAGTGCTCACTAGCTAAGGCTTCAAATGCCTTGATTGCTTCACTGGATTGAGGTCCAAGTGCGCATAAGGTGATCGTCTCTTGACTACGAACGCCAAGTTTCGCAATGCTGTTCAAGCTTTTCGCGTTCACACGGCGCTCGCCTTTTTTCAACCATAATTGGCAGTCGAAAGGCGCGAGTGCACCAACAATGGCCGCAGCGGGACGAGCATGTAATCCATGCGGATTTTGCACTACCCAATCAAATGTCCGTTCTTGCTCAAAGTTCTCTGATACTGGCGCTATCTCAGCGGATGTTAGTGGCTGATCACCAAGATGCTCTCGTTTTACGCTTAACGCATTCTGTGCCTCTTCGACTACCGTCGATAAAGGTAGCCCGGCAGCAGCAGCCACCGACGCCGCCATGGTCCCTTCAACAATAGGTGCCGAGATAAGGGTGACATTTTCCCTCACATGATCATCAACCAGATCCAGAGCCATTTCCGTGCTAAGCAACGCGCTGCCAAGATCCATCAACACAACAACCCCTTGTTGATCTTGTACCTGCTCAATCGCTTCCATCACGGCAATGGCATCGGTTCCGATCGGGTTCTCTGGATCATCAATCCCAGCAGCAATCGCAAGCTTGGCTTTGCCTTGCGTCATTTGGGTGGCAAGTTCTGCCACCCCTTCTGCAAGTCGACGACTATGAGATACAACTACAATTCCCACCATCTTAATTACCTGCTATTGCCTGCTGTAGTGCTTTAATCATTAACAGAGAAGAGGTTGCACCGGGGTCTTGATGGCCAATACTACGTTCACCTAAATAGCTTGCTCGCCCTTTTTTCGCCAACATTTCAATCGTGGCAACCGCGCTCGTTTCTGCTAGCTCAACCATTTCATTCAGTAAGTGATCGGCGCTCATGCCATTTTCTAACGACGCCTTCACGCTAACTAAAACGGGTAACCAAACATCACACATGGTTTTATCACCCAGTTCCGCTTTACCACGAGACACTACGCCATCCACACCGCTTTTTAGTGCATCCACTAACTCTTCAAATGTTAATTGCTCTCGAGTTCCGACAGCGGCAGCCGTGCGAATAAACAGCGTGCCATACAGCGGACCACTTGCCCCACCAACACTAGAAAGTAAGGTCATGCCCGTATTCTTGAGAATGCTGCCGATATTTTGGTCCGCAAATTGCGGCAGTTTTTCAGCAACTTTTTTAAAGCCACGGTTCATATTGAGACCATGGTCTGCGTCACCAATATCACGATCAAGGTCGGTCAGAAAATCTTGATTCTCTTGATACGTTTTTGCACATAACTCTAGCCAGTGAACGATATGTTGTTTTTCAATTTGCATGTTTGCTCCCCCCTCTTACCACTTGATCGCGGCCGTATCGACAGGAGCATCAAACAGCTCCAACATCTCTTTGTCTGCCTTCAGAAACGTAATCGAAACGCCTTCCATATCGAGTGACGTACAGAAGTTACCGACCATATTCCGCACGATACGGAACCCCGCTTGCTCGCAGTTATGAGCAAGACGGCGGTACACTCCGTAAAGCTCTGAAGTTGGCGTACCACCCATACCATTCACCATCACGATGTAGTCGTGCTCAGCGGCGAAAGGCTCAATGCTGGATTCCACTTCATCCCATTCACCTTCGTCACGATTCCAAATACGCAATGTGCGCTGATAAGGCGTGTTTTCAGCAACTTCAGCAAACATCTCATCCACTAACGTATCGGCGTCGGTGTATTTCACTCGCTTGATACCTGGTTCACCATGGATACCAACACCAAACTCCACTTCATCATCTTCCAGAACAAAAGATGGTTTACCTGCTGCGGGTACAACACAAGCATTAAGCGCCACGCCAAATGAACGACAGTGATTATTCACGCGACGAGCCAGCGCTTCACATTGCTCCAACGAATAACCTTTGCTCGCGGCAGCCCCAACTAACTTTTCAACCAATACCGTTCCAGCAACGCCACGGCGACCAGCGGTGTATAGGCTGTCTTTGACTGCAACATCGTCATCCACCAACACCGACCCAACTTTGATACCATCGGTATGAAGCAGCTCCACAGCCGTTTCAAAGTTCAACACATCACCGGTGTAGTTTTTAATGATAAACAGCACGCCCTCACCGGTATTCACTTGGTTGCCACATTCGTACATTTGATCAGGCGTAGGTGAAGTAAATACCTCTCCTGGGCAGGCGCCTGTCAGCATGCCTTTACCAATAAAACCTGCGTGCAAAGGTTCATGACCACAGCCACCACCAGAAACCAGTGCCACTTGCCCCGGCGTTTCCTCATGCCACATGTAACGAGGTTCGTAGTTCGCTTTTAGCTCAGGGCGGGACAATGCTAGGCCTTCCATTTGCTGCAATACAACATCATCGACTTGGTTAATTAACTTTTTCATCGTTCTATCTCATTCCATTTATATTTTTATGTAGGGTATGAATTCATCTTAAACAGAGAAAAAACGTGCTCAACAAAAATCAATCTGTTTCATATTGAAACAACGACTTCGGTATTTTCGTTTCAATATGAAACGAAAAACGACAGATTCGCTTGAATAGTGATCGGCGCCATAAAGCATGCTGATGCTTATTACTTCTGACAGTCGGTTTGACACAGAGGTCATAAAAGCATGGAACAAAACCAGAGATATCCTTCACCACCTACCACACCAAACCTAATATAAACCTTATCCCTACAATGGATATTCATTGCAGTCCAAAACACACATAAAAAAGGTTAAAGGTTTGAATTATGGACAAAATTATTATCAGCCCAAGCAAATACGTCCAAGGTGAACAAGTACTTACATCTATCGCTCACTATGTGAAAACATTAGGTGAACGTCCGTTAGTAATTGCCGATGAGTTCGTGACTAACCTGGTTGGTGATGACGTCAAACAAAGCTTTGCTGACGAAAAGCTTCCACTCACTATGAACATTTTTGGTGGCGAATGTTCGCGCGTTGAGATTGAACGCATCACGGACATTTGTGCCACTCAGAAACACGATGTCATTGTCGGTATTGGTGGTGGTAAAACGTTAGATACAGCAAAGGCTGTTGCGTTTTACACAAAAATTCCTGTCGTGGTGGTTCCTACGATTGCCTCGACAGATGCACCAACCTCAGCGCTTGCGGTGATATACACACCTGAAGGTGAATTTGCAGAATATTTGATGATCCCTAAAAACCCAGACATGGTCATCATGGATACGTCAGTCATCGCCAAAGCCCCTGTTCGCTTACTTGTATCGGGGATGGGCGACGCGCTTTCCACCTACTTTGAAGCTCGTGCCAACATGACTTCTGGTAAGGCAACAATGGCTGGTGGGTTAGCGACGCGTTCAGCACAAGCGCTTGCGAAACTTTGCTATGAAACCTTGCTTGAAGATGGTGTAAAAGCAAAAGCTGCGGTAGAAAATGGTGTGAGCACCAAAGCGGTAGAAAACATTATTGAAGCCAATACATACCTAAGCGGTATCGGTTTTGAAAGCAGTGGTCTAGCGGGTGCTCACGCTATTCATAACGGCCTAACTAAGCTTGAAGAGTGTCATCATCTCTATCATGGTGAGAAAGTCGCGTTCGGCACACTAGTTCAGCTGGTACTAGAAAACGCAGCGATGGAAGAGATTAATACGGTTCTTGCATTCTGCCGCTCTGTAGGTCTACCAACCAACTTATTTGATATGGGCGTTAAAGAGCTTAACCACGCTAAGTTGCGCGAGGTCGCCGAAGCCTCAACGGCCGAGGGAGAAACCATCCACAATATGCCATTCCCAGTGACGGCAGAAAATGTCTACTCTGCAATTCTAACCGCTCACCAGTTGGGTCAATAACTCACCCCCTTAAAGTGGGCTTAAATAAAAAAGCGGCACATACTCTCGCATGTGCCGCTTGGTGTCGGAGGACATTAAAGTTTGAAACTTTTCTCTCGTGTAGAGTTTAGTACCAAGTAGCCTAGATAAAAGAAGGTAACAATAAAGTTTGAAACTAACTTAATGCCATAACTCTCTGCACAACAGAATTATGACAATAAAGTTTGAAACTTTAAGCATTGTAAGAGACCTTCCTTTCTAGGCACTTAGTCATTGGTCAACCCAGTCTCGCTTAGCAAACTTTTTGGATACAACGGAATAACGGACTCGTTTCGATTTAGTGTAAGAGCTCCTTTTAAATAAACAAAAGGGCTCCGCACTTACCTCAAGAGCCCAACTTCTTAATCGACTTTTAGTACTTATTATAAAGTTTCATCTGCCCTGTCTTATCAAAAGACACCACGTTAAAGCCTTTGTACTCCTGCCCTGGTCGTGCCATTCCCGGCGAATGCTGCGGCATACCGGGAGCGGCGATTCCTGAAATATTTTCAGGCCTTTCCTCAAGCAAACGCTTGATATCAGACTCAGGAACATGCCCTTCAATCATATATCCATCAATGACAGCTGTATGGCAGGACATCAGTTGACTAGGCATTCCAAACTCTTGTTTGACATAACTCCAGTCGCGAGCATGGTTAACATTCACTTCGTAGCCTTTCTTCTCCATAATTGCTGCCCATTCCTTACAGCAACCACACGTAGGCGATTTATAAAGCTCAATAACAGGCTTAGCAAAGACGTTAAAGCTCAAAATCAAAGATGAAAGTGCAATAAGTCTCAATTTTTTACTCATATAGTTACCTAACTAAAATCTATTTTACGTTAATACTGACGGCTTCATCGCCATAACTCAGCTCATACACTCCTTTTTCAGGAATCCACTCAAAGTGCTGAGTTTCATACGGCTCTACGCGCAGTGTTAAATGTTTACCAGCCAAAGGGGAGAGGTCAATTGACATTGACTCAAACGTTTTATTTAGTACCACCAATTGACTCTTCTCACCGCTATCTATAGAAACTGAGAGTAGCGCCTCTTTGGTGCCTTCATACATCCAATCCACTAACTGAAACGTTCCAAGATGCTCCATGTAATCTGCTAGATTTATCTTATCTTGTTCACTTAGTGCATCGCCTAAAAGCTTCATTGTTTGTTCATGCTCTAGGCTATATTTCAGATCATTTAAGGAGCTACCTCTGATGTTCCCACCAACGTTACCTCCCCCTTGACCGTATAGCCCATGACACGCAATACATCCATATCCACCTACAGTAAGAAAAGTGGACTCACCGGCTGAAATTGAGTCTTCTGAAGCATAGGTGAACAAACTCACACTAAACATACCCGCTAGCATGAATAAACGCTTTAACATCATCAGGTTCCTTTATAGCGTCTATAAACTCACTTTTTTAATCATGCCTGCTTCTGCATGCCCTGGAATATTGCATGCAAATTCAACCTTGCTATCCCCCTGGAAGTGCCAAATCAACTGCTTAGCTTTACCCGGTTTTACTGTAACTGCATTCCCAGAATCATGCATATGATGAGGCATTTTCTTCATCATTTCTCGATGTTCAAGTTGCTCTTTCGCTGAGCCAATAGTGAACTCATGATCAATCTTGCCAACATTCATAACCACAAATTGAACTACATCATTAGGTTCAATTTGTACTTCTTTTTTGAACTTGATTGTCATGTCATCTGCCAACACAACATGAACCACTTTATCTGGCTTTGCACCTGTTGCTGGCATACCAACATCAGACATGCCTTCCATCGACATCATTGAATTATCCATATCGTCATGATTCATATTACTATGGTCCATGCTCTCATGGTTCATAGAGCCATGGTTCATGTTGCTGCTATCCATATCAGCGTGATTCATCGAGCCATGATCCATGTTTGAGTGATCCATTCCTGCCATTACCGACATTGAAGTCACAGAGAATAATGTGGCTAGTAGTGTTTTTTTCATGTTCATAATGTATTCCTTACTAATTTGTGTAGAAGTTTTACGGGCTAAGTAGGTTCTCAGCCCGAGTGTATGTGTTTAGTTATGTTTAAGTTCGCGAGTTTTCCAAAGCTTGAAAATCGCAGGAAGAACCAGAAGTGTGAGTAGCAGAGCGGATGCCATGCCACCAATCATTGGTGCGGCGATACGTTGCATTACCTCAGAGCCAGTCCCCTCACCGTACATGATTGGGATCAAACCGATAATCACAGTAAGTACCGTCATCATTACTGGGCGAACGCGCAAGCCAGCTCCCTCGCGAATCGAGTTACTTAAATCATCTTCATTCAATGATTTACTTTGCTCTTTAGCATCCAACTTTGTGTAGTGCCATGCTTGGTTGAGGTACACCAACATGATGACTCCAATCTCGACAGCAACCCCTGCTAGCGCGATAAAACCAACTCCTACTGCGATTGAGAGGTTGTAGCCGAGGTAATGCATGAGCCACAAGCCACCCACCATCGCTAAAGGCAGAGTCAGCATGATAATCATCACCTCACCTACGCGTCGGAAGCTGAAGTAAAGTAGTAACATGATGATGGCAATCGTGATTGGCACAACAACACCCAAACGCTCTTTCGCACGCTCCATGTATTCATATTGACCTGACCATGCAATTGAATAACCAGCTGGCATATCAAGTTGATCTGCAACCGCTTGTTTGGCTTCCTCAACGTAAGAGCCTAAGTCTCGACCATCGATATCTACAAACACCCAGCCATTTGGACGAGCATTCTCTGTTTTAATCATTGGTGGTCCATCTTCATAGCGCACATCAGCCACATCAGCTAAGGCAATTCTAGCGCCACTAGGGGTAACCAATGGCAGTTGCTTTAGCTTAACGACTGAATCACGATAATCTTGTGGATAACGGACATTAATTGGGTAACGCTCAAGACCTTCAATGGTTTCTCCAACATTCATACCACCGACAGCGGTAGAAACTACCTGTTGTACCTCTTTAATGTTAAGACCGTATCGAGCTGCCGCTGTTCGATTGATATCAATAGTGACATAACGACCACCGGCAACACGCTCTGCATATACAGATGCAGTGCCTGCAATATTGTTAAGAATAGGTTCTAGTTGAGCACCTATTTTCTCAATTTCAGCTAGGTCTCTCCCTGCGATCTTGATACCTATTGGAGTTTTGATACCCGTTGCTAACATGTCGATGCGTGTTTTTATAGGCATCACCCATGCGTTAGTTAAACCAGGAAATTGAATTAAGTCATCAAACTCTTTTCTTAGCGACTCAGTTGTCACACCCTCACGCCACTGATCTCGCGGTTTAAGCTGAATGACCGTTTCAATCATAGTTAAGGGAGCAGGGTCTGTTGCGGTGTCAGCACGACCGACTTTACCCCATGTTGTCTGCACTTCAGGTACGGTCTTAATTAGTTTGTTTGTTTGCTGAAGTAACTCTCGTGCTTTACCAATGGAAATACCTGGATAGGTGGTTGGCATGTACATCAAATCACCCTCATCAAGAGGAGGAATAAACTCACTACCTAGTTTCGTTGTTGGATAATAAGCTGACCCCATAAGAGCAATAGCTAATACAATCATGCTTTTCGGGTACTTGAGACTAATATTCAGTAAGGGCTTATAAAGGGCAATTAGACCTTTATTAATAGGGTTCTTATTCTCTGGTAATATTTTACCGCGAATAAGATATCCCATGAGCACCGGCACTAAGGTAATAGCAAGGCCTGCTGCTGCCGCCATTGCATAAGTTTTAGTAAAGGCGAGTGGCGAGAACATCTTGCCTTCTTGGCCTTCCAATGCGAATACAGGAACAAAACTTAGCGTGATGATCAGTAGCGAAAAGAACAGCGGTGCACCAACCTCTTGCGCCGCATCACCAATCACTTGCCATCGGTTTTTGTCAGTCAATGGGGTTCGTTCAATGTGCTTATGTACGTTTTCTATCATAACGATAGCACCGTCTACCATTGCGCCTATCGCGATTGCAATCCCTCCTAACGACATGATATTGGCGTTGATACCTTGCCAATGCATGACAATAAAGGCCCCTAAAATACCGACAGGCAAACTTAGCGCGATGACCAATGATGAGCGAATGTGGAATAGGAACAACGCACATACAATAGCGACAACAATGAACTCTTCTGCAAGCTTTTTCCAAAGGTTCTCAACCGCTGCATTAATTAACGTCGAGCGATCGTAAGTAGCCACTATCTCAACGCCATCAGGCAAGCTACGTTGAAGCTCGTTTAGCTTATCCTTAACATTACTGATCACTTCGCTTGCGTTTTCTCCAAAACGCATGACAATTACGCCACCTACGGCTTCGCCCTCTCCATTTAATTCAGAGATTCCTCGTCTCATCTGTGGTCCGAGTTCAATATCAGCAACGTCACCTAATATTAGGGGAGATCCCTTTTTACTTACCTTGAGAGGTAGCGCTTTAATGTCATCGATACTAGACAAGTAGCCAGTGGTTCGTACCATGTGTTCAGCTTCTGCAACTTCCACTACAGACGCGCCACTTTCTTGGTTACCATTTTGAATAGCCATATTGACCTGTTGCAGAGTTAGGTCATAAGCACGTAGCTTGGCAGGATCGATTTGCACTTGGTATTGCTTAACCATACCACCAACGGTCGCTACTTCTGAAACGCCGTCTACGGTTTGTAGCTCATATTTTAAGAACCAATCTTGTAAGCTACGCAGTTCAGCAAGATCATGCTTGCCAGTTTTATCTTGTAAAACATAACTGTAAACCCAGCCCACACCTGTCGCATCTGGACCTAGTGTTGGTTTAGCGCTTGGAGGAAGGTTTGGTGCAACTTGACTTAAATATTCGAGCACTCGTGAGCGAGCCCAGTACATATCTGTATCATCATTAAAAATGATATACACATAAGAATCACCAAAGAACGAATATCCACGAACAGTTTCAGCACCAGGAACGGCAAGCATTGCCGTTGTCAGCGGATACGTGACTTGGTCTTCCACCACTTGGGGCGCCTGACCCGGGTAACTTGTTTTTATGATCACTTGTACATCTGATAGATCAGGGAGAGCGTCAACTGGTGTATTTTTTACGCTATATAATCCACCAAAGACTAGAGCAAAAGTCGCTACCAATACCAAAAAGCGATTATTGATAGACCATCGAATGATTGCACCTATCATTGCTTATCCTCTCTTTTAACTAACTCTTTGAGAAGATAATCAGAGCCTTGTTTCTCCACTAGAAACCGAACTTTGTCACCCTCCTGAAAACTTGAGAGTTCTATGTCGCCACCTACTGAAAAGTTGAGCTCACCAGCATCCCATGACCAATCAGCCACAGGAACATGATTTAGAGTCACCATACCAAAATCCGCCATCAACATAGAAACATCACCGTCTATCCATATTTCCGTATTTATGCTCAGCTCAGTTACTTTGTAATCAACGATTTCATATTGACCCGATTCAGATTTTTTCATTTCAAAGTCGATCATTTTCCCTTTTGAAAGTGGTTCCATTTCAACGTGCTCTGACACCATAAAGTTCATGGTCATTCCTGGCCAATCCCATTCAGGAACAGGCTTATGATTAATAGTTAGCATTCTATGTCCAACCATTGCATCAGTAATTTCACCTGTTGCCCAAACCGTTTCGGCAGTGGGTTCGATGCCATTGATTCTTGATAGGTCGGCAGACTGACTTGATTCAGAGTCCAACATGAAGTGCGCTGACGTAACAACGCGCTCTCCTTGTCGCAACCCCTTTAGAACCTCAATCTTATCTGCGGCTTCACGACCAACTTCAATTCTGGCAGAACGATATTTTCCTTCCCCCTCAGCCAGCACCACACGAGTCATACCACCAGATCGAATGACCGACGATCGAGGGATGGTTAACACTTCATCATTTGATACTGGTTTCAGAGTGACATTTGCAAACATATTTGGCTTAAGTTCGCCTTGTGGATTATCGAATCGAAGGCGAACACGCAATGTACGGGTACTAGGGTCTAGAATGGGATAGACATAATCCACTTCACCATTCCATTCTCCACCAGGTAAGGCATCCAGTGTCATAGATGCTTGACTGCCTTGTTTAATCCAATGGGATTGACGCTCAAAGACTTCTGCATCTACCCATACTTGATTCAAAGGACCTGCGCTGATCACCGCTTGAGCTGGAGAAAGGTAGCCACCTTCACGGATATTGAGGCTTGCAATAACGCCGTCTGCCGGTGCTTTAATTTCAATGGTTTGTGACGCTTTGCCTCGACGGGCGATGGATTTAATTTGATTGCGGTCAACCCCCAAAGTGATCAAACGATCTGTAGCACCTTGTATCATTCCTTTACGCTGGCTCTTATAGGCACTGATCAGTTCTTCTTGTGCTTTTACAAGCTCTGGGGAATACAGAGTGAACAGCGTGTCACCTTGTTTCACTTTTTCACCAACAGCATTGATATAAAGCTTTTCAACCCAACCCGATACTCGAACATTGGTCTGCCAAAGTTGACTCTCATCAAAGGCGACATAGCCGACAGTTTCGATACGTGGTGCAAGGACCTCTTGCTTTACGGTATCTGTTTTTACACCGAGGTTATTTTCAACCGCAGGATCGATTTTTACTGTTCCTGGCTTGTCGTTACTACCATTGAGATCATCAGCATACACAGGAATAAGATCCATCCCCATAGGGGACTTTCCTGGCTTATCTCGCTGATAGTTTGGGTCCATCGGTGCAACCCAATATAGTGGTTCATCACTTGATTTAGACTCAGAAGCTGTCATTCCAACCATGTTATGGTTCATGCCTGAAAGGTAAATATTCGCTCCATAACCTAGTGCGCTTCCGATTAAAAGCGCTAGGCTTGCAACTTTAAATGTACTCATCTTGATTCCTTTATTATTGTTCTTTGTACTTAGTGTTTGGCGCAGAAACTTGATATTCGAAACCACCAAGTAACATTGATAACTTGCTATTGACCTGATTCATATCGGTTATTAGGCGAGCAAGCTCCATTTGAAGAGCCAATTCATCGGTTGATGCAGTAATGACATCACCAAACTGAGCAGTATTGTTCTGATAGCCGCGCTCTACCGCTTCAATGCGGGCTTTAGACTGAGGTAATAAGCGCTCTTGGTAGCGCTGAATACGTTCAGTGAGATTCATTCTGTCCGTCATTAATGCGTTTACTTGGGCGTTCATTTGAGCGAGCAGCGTATCTTTTTGATATTGCGCTGCACCTACTTGGTATTGAGCGGCCGCTACATTTTTATCTTGGCGGTTGTCAGTGAACAAAGGGATATCCATAGTAAGATAGGCACTCAGCAAATCTGAAGCTGGCTCACCCTTCATGTTGTCAGATTGACGGTAGGCATACATCACCTCAACACCAAATTGTGGCGTGTAAGATTGTTCAGCAACCTCCACTTGGGTGCGATTGGCAGAGATGTTGGCGTCAGCCATTTGCGCCATAGGATGTTGGTTAAGCAGTGAGTAGTACTGGGTGTTGCTGGTTTGCTGCTCTAAAAGCGTATTCAAACGCGACCAGTCTAATTGATAGCCTGCCTGATTCGAATCAATGGAACGATGATTTAACCACTCTGAGCCTAGCCATTCTGATAACTGAGCTACGGCTCGATTTTGCATTTGTTGATTCGATTGCAGCTTTTCGTCGAGCTTGTTGACTTGAAGCTGGGTGTTAAGCAGATCTTGCGCTTCGCTCTTACCAATTGAGTAATTGGTTTGAATATACTGCTCCATCTCTACCATGAAACGTTGATTAGATTCAATCAACGTTTCTGCATATTGAAGGTAGCCCAGCTCCAACCATAGTTGAGTAATACTATTCGCTACTTCACGCTCACGAACTTGAACCTGATACGCCATACCATCGGCCTGTTGATTCGCTTTACGTTGGTTAAGATCTAACGTCGCACCACGTTCAAACTGTTGCATTAATCCAACAGAAATGTTCGTCATGGGATCTTCATCAAACTTGAATGAATCCACAGGTAAACCGCCAAAGCCCACCTTAAGTTTTGGATCCATGAGAGTCGAGCTTGCAACGCCCGTTTCACGCATCGCCTGTGACTGCGCAGCATATTGAGAGCGACTCGTATCATTTGCTAGAGCCGCTTCAATTAGCGCGTTCAACTGCTGTGTCGAAGCCACGATAGTTTGTGGAGTCGCGTTCGACCCCGTATGTGACAGGGCAGGCATTGCACAAAGTGCGACTGCAACCCCAAGACTCAGGGATTTAAATGCCCTGAAGCCGTTTAATTCAATACTCATTGTTGTTTATCCACGATAAAACAATATGGACATACCCCAACCTCTACCTTCCAGCAGAAAGAATTGAGAGCTAAATAGTTATGATAGTTGAATTAAACAGAGGGTGGACGCAGTAAGCTCTGAATACGAGTTACTGTAACGCCTATTTTGATTGGGTGACGCAGGGCTAAATCAGATTCAGATGTACTGATTAAGCGAGAAGATGAGAGTGGAAAAAATACGCTAGAACACACGCTTTTACAGCAGTCGCCACCAAATGTAGATGAGCTCTCGCAATGTATAGAACTATCGCTCTCTGTCATCTCCATCGATGGGCAGCCTATCATCGCATGATGGCTTGCTGTAGTCTCAGACATTTCCATCGAGTCATGGTGAGAAAGTTTGGGTTGAACTGAAGAGGACGATATTGGACTCATACCCATCATTGGCATACTTGAGACGTAGCTCGACATCAACATCGCTAAGATGCTGATAATCAAAATACTTGTTTGTCTCAAAGAGTTTGTCATGCGGTACCTTTTCACTTTGCATTCATAATACCTTATGAGAACTGATGAGCAATAGTGATATTAAAAATCTATTGGAGCTAAAGATTATTGAAAATAAATACGAATTCAGTTCGCTCATCCTTCGCATTGACTAAGATATCCCCGTGATGTGCTTTCATGATAGCCTTAGCTATAGGAAGTCCTAATCCAGCCCCAACACTTCCGTTATGGGCACGCGACTTATCTGAACGATAGAACCGTTCAAATATATAGGGCAAAGAGCTCAAAGGTATAGGCTCACCAACATTGCTGATTATCACCTTGTTGCTCGTTTCTGATTCGGAGATTACTACCGATATATCCGTATTATGGAAGCAGTGCCTCAACGCATTAGACAACACATTACCAAATGCTCGTTGAAGCATATCTTTGTCACCGAACAGAGTCGAGGAACCATCTAGGGTAAATCGAACATTTTTTTCTTCTGCCAACACATCATAATATTCAAGCAAAGGGTTGATTACTTCTCTCAACTCTAACTCTGCATCGGTCTTGTGCAGAAGCCTATTCTCTGATTTAGCTAGGTATAATGTATCTGAAATGGTCTTATTGAATCGCTCTAGCTCTTCGATGTTTGATACTAGAATGTCTTGATACTCTTCAACGGAGCGCTCTATACCAAGTGCCACTTGAGTCTGGGTCAAGATATTGTTCAACGGTGTTCTTAACTCATGAGCAATATCTGATGAAAACTCACTCAACCTGAGATAACCTTCTTGCAACCTCTCTAGCATTTCATTTTGAGAAATAATTAAGTTGCTTAACTCCTTTGGAAGTGAGTCACTTGGTATACGAATGCTGAGGTTGCTAGTATTCACTTGCTCGATATACTCTTTTAATTGTTTCAGTGGCTGTAACCCATTTCTAACAATGATTAATGCATAAGCACCCGATAAACTCAGTGTTAAAACTAATGTCCAAAATAGAATGGTATTTAGCTTGTCGAAAAACAGCTTGTGATGAGTCACATTCATTGCGAGCACGATCGCACCGTTTTCTACCTCAGGATAATCGAACTTAAAAGCATGAAAACGGTTGTTGCCTACACTCCATTCATATGAAGAGCTACCTATCAGCTCAGATGGAAGGTCAATAGCTTCATTGTTCGTTTGCACCACCTGTTGATTGTTTAATATCCAGGCTGAGATATCCCATGACTGGAACAAGTCTAGATCTCGCTCAACAGTACTTATTAAAGGAAGGAGTTTTGTTTCTAGGTGCCTATAGTCCTGCTCATTAAAATGGTTCTTGATAGCGTGTTGGATCGTTAAAGCAAACACGACTAAAACTACAAAAGAGGCTGTGACAAACATAAACACCAATTTGCGTGCAATTGATTGATTTAGTAATTTTTTCATTCTACGGCGTCATCAAGCTTGTACCCCATACCTCGCACGGTCTGGATAAGTTTGTTCTGATAAGGCTTGTCGATTTTCGTCCTCAATCTTTTCACTGCTGCATCAATGACATTCGTATCACTATCAAAGTTCATATCCCAAACAGCGGACGCTATCTGAGTGCGAGTGACAACTTGACCCCTCTTCGTAAATAAATATTCCAGCAAAGAAAACTCTTTTGCCGTCAGAGGGATCGTGTCATTGTTTCGAGTCGCCTTTCGTTTAAGTAAGTCGAGGCTCAAATCAGCAATACTTAGAACAGACTCAGTTTTGACCGTGGTAGTTTGGTGACGTAATGCATTTTTGACTCTTGCAAGCAATTCGACAAAGGCAAAAGGCTTAACAAGGTAGTCATTCGCTCCAAGTTCAAGTCCTTTCACTCGATCTTCAACCTGATCTTTAGCTGACAAAATAATGACAGGTGTAGATATTTCACTGCTGCGAAGTGTCTGCAATAACTGCCACCCATTCAACTTTGGTAGCATAATGTCTAAAACAATGAGATCATATTCATAAGTGGTCGCTAAGTACAACGCATCAACACCATCGGTAGATAGATCTACAGTGTAGCCTGATTCAATTAGGCCCTTTTTAAGATAAGCTCCAGCTTTCTCTTCATCTTCTACAACGAGTAATTTCATATAAGAAAAATGCCTTCATTTCCTTGGATGTTATACATCGAGCTTGTGATTATATGATGGGTTAGAAATTTGATTTTTCGTATTATTATCAAACAACAAAACGTTTTCTATGACAGACGTAACACCATTTCCTTCTTGTGACACACATAGAGTATCTAGTAATGCACCAACCAAACTCTGAGTATGGCTATGACCAATGAAAACATCTAGTTGGTAATGTGTATTTAAAGCATGGGTATCAATTAGGTTTGCATGACTTCCACGCCCTTGTACTTGATAAATCGTGAAGTTTCGCACCCCTTCCTCTGCGAGAACTGATTCAATATCCTCAAGCTTTTGTTCCTGAAATATTACCGAAATTTTATCAATCATAGTTGCTCCTTAGCTCCTAGAACAAATTGATGCTCTAGGAGCTCTGCTGAGATTAGTTGTTGCTATCTCGTTCTTGATAATGAACATTAAGATGTACTTTGGCTACATACTCTATCTGACCTTGATTATTCAATCTTTCCTGAACAGTTACATACCCTCCATCTTTCAGGTGAGTAGAATTTCGAGCACTACCATAAGTTCTTACAGGGACCAGAGCTGTACTTAAATCTCGCCCGCTCATATCCTCAAATTCTGACAGTTTTTCCAGCCCTAACGTGTATGCTTGCTGTTTAGAGCTCACGGCATCAATAGAGACAGTTTTATGATCAACTCGACTTACATAATTGCCACCGGAATACAATGGTTGTGCAAATGATGCGGCACTAGTAAGTATAATAGAGCTAGTTAATAGAGTTTTGACTAATAGATTCATTATTATTTCCTTCTCTGTTTGGATGCTCTTAGTTTATCTAAACCAGTGTGACCGTTTTCGGCACTCAAACATGACATTTTTGTCATATTAAGATTTAGGAGGGAGACAATCGATAAACTTTTAACCGCAATAAAATCAAGCAACCCCAAAAATAGCCTTGCAGTGATTGCGATGAATCCTGTGGCTCTAAACGATAAAGAGCCGCCCAGTTAGCTCTGGCGGCTCTTTTTTACTCGAAAAAGTAAAGGGGATCTCTTTTTCTGATTACGAATATTTCATTGGTTCAGCTACTCATCATTTTTTTGCACTCTTCTGGCATGTCTTCCATGTTCATGCTTTGCATCATTTGCATGTGTTCCATCATTCCTTCGTGATCCTTCACTTGATCCGTATGAGGTCGATTAGCATGTACTTTCTCATTTTGAACGGCATGGTGGTCTCGATGCTGATCATCGATGGAACTTGTTGCTAGCACTGGCATCGCAACTAGACCACTTAATAACACTGATACATATAACTTTTTCATAAAATCACCTAACCCTTACTTATGCTTTGAACTGTTGATTGTTTTCAATTTTTTCCACCGATTGCTCGTTGGCTTCGGAGCCTTTCTTTTCACTCGGCATCATCATCTTCATCATTAAACCATGCATCGCTAAACAGATGATTAATGGAACAATCGCACTACTAAGGTATGCCCAACTAAACATCTCTTGGCTAGAAGAGAGAATAAATAATGGAATACCCACCATTAGTAACGCGCATAGAACCATCATCCATCCATGACCTTTATGATGACCATTCTTGTGACAATCTGATTTTTTGCTTTTCATTCTCTTGCTCTCCAAAATAACTTTAACTCGTTTAACTGAGATTCAGTTTATCGCAACGTTTAGATCAGGAGTGGGGAGGGATTCATGACAGTTTTGTCATCTTAGCCCTTTAAAACTACCAAGCGATTGGCGTTGGACTCCACCGTAAAAGAAGAACGCGGATATTGCTGCTTCGGCAATGCTTAGCTCTACCGTCATACGGGGCTATACTTCACAATATAAATGGAGCTGTTGTGTTTTTTTATATCCACAAATAGCTTGAAAATCTGCCAACCACGAAACAAGTAAACATAACACGTGTACTTTGATTACAGATGAATCTGCACATTTCGTTACTGTTTGTTTTGTGTTCAAAGTAGAATACCAACCTGCCGGTAAAGAGCTAATCTACTCCAGTGATTTCAACTGCTATTTGGCAACAACTTGGTAAAGCTTGACCGTTCCTGATTAAGTTTTTCATTTTCGTTTAATCTTGTGCCTGCAATGAGCTTTAATAGCAAAAGTGTTTCCCGATATCAGTCAAGATTAAACGCTTTGAAGTGATCGAAAGCGTTAGAATAATTTATGGTATAGCGATTTTACAGGCATGACTGTGATGTTTTTATTTTTTGAAAATCAATGAGATAGAAAATTGTTATGATTGTTTCTTTGTTTGGGGACCTTAGCCCGATTAAGCAGGCTCAGTACTCTGTCTTTCAGACTGTCTCGCGCGGTCAATCAAAGTCCTGGCATCTGCCAGCACTACTCTTGTAGGCTTGGCACTAGACATTAAGGGTAGGCCCTTTTGCAGGTAATTGTAGGTGCTTTCTTTATCCTCATTAAGCAGCTGTTTCATAGTTAGTTACGTGAAGTTGGTTACCTTGATGATGGTGCACATTAAGTTCTGTTCTCAAGCTCGTTGTAATGGGTTCAAGGGTATTTCGCTAGAAGATGACATTTTTATCATCTTCACGTCATGTAGGCATCAGGTGTGCCTATCTATGCTGTCTCTATGTCAAAAGACAATCTAGGAAAAATTATGAAACAGCCCCAAAACCCGCTCAATCTGCCTCGGCGGCGCTTTGTACAAGGACTGGCTGCGGGTGGTGTAATTCTGGGTGTCTCTCCCATACTGGCTTCAGCCCGCTCACCCGTCCCCACTACGTTAAACGGCAGTGTACCCGAACTGTCCGGTACCGAGTTCGATCTGGTAATTGATGAAACCCCAGTCAATTTTACTGGCAAAGCTCGCATGGCTACCACCATCAACGGCTCCATTCCAGGGCCTACCTTGCGCATGCGCGAGGGCGATACCGTCACCATTCGCGTCACCAACCGCCTGAAGGAGCCTACCTCCATTCACTGGCACGGCATTATTCTTCCCTTTGAGATGGACGGCGTGCCTGGCATCAGCTTTGCTGGCATTCCGCCCGGCGAAACCTTTACCTACCGTTACACTCTGGAACAGAGCGGAACTTACTGGTACCACTCTCACTCGGGCATGCAGGAACTGACCGGCATGTATGGTGGCTTGATTGTGGAGCCAACTGATGCTGATTCCATCAGTGCCAATCGGGAACATATGGTGGTTTTGTCGGATTGGACCGACGAAAACCCCATGCGGGTGTTCGGCAAACTGAAAAACCAGGGCGATTACTACAACTTTAACCAGCCAACGGTGGTGGATTTCTTTCGAGACATGGCCAGTGTCGGCCTCAGCGCATCGCTGGAAAAGCGACAGATGTGGAACAACATGCGTATGAGCCCCAGCGATCTAGCTGACCTGTCCGCGGAAACTCTGACTTATCTAATGAACGGTACCACGCCCGCCGGCAACTGGACAGGGCTGTTCAAGCCCGGGGAACGGGTACGGCTGCGATTTATCAACGGTGCTGGCAATACATTTTACGATGTGCGTATTCCCGGTCTGAAGCTGACTGTCGTGCAGGCCGACGGTGTTAACGTGAAGCCTGTGATGGTGGATGAATTCCGTTTTGGACCTGGAGAAACCTACGATGTGTTGGTAGAGCCCACCGCCGAGGCTTATACTCTGTTTGCCCAGTCCATGGACCGAACTGGTTATGCCCGGGGAACCCTAGCTACCCGCAAAGGGCTGAGCACGATAGTACCGCCACTGGATGAACCTCAAGCCCTGACCATGGCCGACATGATGGGCAATATGGATCATGGTGCTATGAATGGTATGGATCACAGTGCCATGAATGGTATGGATCACAGTGCCATGAATGATATGGCGAGCATGGACCATGCTGCCATGACTAGTAGTTTGGCAGCCGCTAGCAAGGAAGTCCGTCACGCCCGCACCGAATATGGCCCTAGCGTCGATATGCGAGTCGAAATGCCGCGAACCAACCTTGATGACCCCGGTGTAGGCCTGCGCAATAACGGCAGACGAGTACTGACCTTAGCAGATCTGCGCACTCCTAGTGGCCCCATGGATCCTCGCCCACCCGAGCGGGAAATTGAATTGCATCTCACAGGCAATATGGAACGCTACACTTGGTCGTTCGATGGCGTCGAGTTTGGGGGATCCACACCCATTCATCTAAGCTACGGTGAGCGGGTGCGCGTCATCCTGCACAACGATACCATGATGACACACCCCATGCACTTACACGGTATGTGGAGCGAGCTGGAAAGCCCTAGCGGCGAGTTTTTGTGCCGTCGGCATACCATACCAGTTCAGCCAGCCCAGCGTATCAGCTTTCTGGTCACCGCCGATGCACTAGGTCGCTGGGCCTGGCATTGTCATCTGATGTTCCATATGGACGCGGGCATGTTCCGCATGGTGGTGGTGTCATGAGTAAACAGAGAGCGATGATGAAACATTTATTGGGCGTGTTGGCGCTGACCGCTTTTCCTGCTCTAGCCCAAGTAGATCACGGCGAGATGAAAATGCAAGGCGGACAACCGCCAGTCGATGCCCGTGATCCTCATGCTTACTCCGGCGGTTACAGTCTGGACGAAGGCCCTTATGCTCTACCAGGTCCTCGCCAACTGAAATTGGCCGACGAGCATCTGTTTTACGGGGTACTGGCTGACCGGCTGGAGCGGCTGGACAACGGGGATGACCAAGTGCTGGCTTACGAGGTTAACGCTTGGGCTGGCCGTGACTACTCCCGCGTAGTGTTGAGAGCGGAAGGCGACATTGAACACGGAAGGCTGGCCGAAGCGAGTACCGAGTTACTGTGGCGTCATGCCTTGACCGGGTTCTGGAACCGAGACTTAGGAATACGTTATGACGCGGGTCATGGCCCAGGCCAAGGCTGGCTGGCCGCTGGTGTGTCGGGTCTTGCACCCTACTGGCTGGAGCTGGGCGCTACTGCCTATCTAGGCTACGATGGCCAGACTGCATTAGTGCTGGAGGCAGAATACGAGATTTTATTTACCCAACGGTTAGTTTTGCAACCGGCCATTGAACTCACTGCTTATGGCAGTAACGATGCTGAGCGAGGTCAAGGCAGGGGGCTCTCGGATGTGGTGACCGGTGCCCGGTTGCGCTATGAGATAAGTCGGCAGTTCGCTCCCTATTTAGGCTGGGAATGGCAGGCTTCCCTAGGTGAACGCGCGAATCAACTCAGGGAAGAACATGAGGCAACTCAGGAAAATCGCTGGGTAGCCGGGATCAGGTTCTGGTTTTAAAGCGACAAAGACTAATTTTTATTTATTAGGAGTATTAACCATGAAAACTACGTTACTGGTTTTAATTCTGTCATTATTGCCCGGCCTAGCACTAGCCGCGGGTGAACATGGCCATCATGAAGGCAATAACTCTGCTTCCATCCAACAGAGCACGCATGGAATGGGCCGGCCCGGTCAGCCGGCCGAAGTCAACCGAACCATTGTGGTGGAGATGGGCGACGATATGCGTTTCACTCCTGCCACCATTAAGGTAAAGGTCGGAGAAACTGTACGCTTCTTTGTAAAAAATGCTGGCAAGCTTAATCACGAGCTGGTGTTGGGCAACCTCGCCATGTTGAAGGAGCATGCCGATATGATGCGTGACATGCCAGGCATGCAACACGTCGAAGCCAATATGCTGAACCTCAAGGCCGGTCAGAAAGGGGGATTAGTGTGGCATTTTGATCAAGCCGGCACTGTGGACTTTGCCTGCTTGATCCCAGGGCATATGGAAGCCGGCATGAAAGGGCAAGTTCAGGTTTCACAATAGCTAATAGACCTTCCTTTAGGAGGACCTGTTAGTATGGGGGACGCTAGTCTGAAGACTTCAGTGCAAAAGCAAGTCATCGGATTTATGCCGCTGAGGATACGGTTTGGTGGTGCGCCCTTCTGGAACGATAAAAACGACTCCAGTGCTCAAGAGGTAACGGCATCCCATCAGAATTTGTCTAAACTCGCCCTGCAGCATTCGTCATCCGGATGATATAGTGTAGCGCTTGCGGACGCAATCGGAGTTAGAAATGGAACCGGGCACTTAGCAAATAATGCCTGTCTTTTGTGGCATTCAAATCCTGTACAATTCCGCCCTCAGTCACCCACTGCTGATGAACCCGCTGTAATCCAGTAGCATCCCCCAATCGGGCCGGTTAGCTGGAGACAATCGATATTGCCAAGACACATCATAACGACCACTGGCGGGGCGATCTTCAATGCCCGCCTGGTACACGGCGTCAACATCAAATTCATTGCGAGCCTGAAAGTGTGTAAACACAAATCCGGCCTGGAAAGCTCCGTTTCGACCATTTTCAGTCGGAATAATGGCACCTCCAAGCAGCCCCAACCGACTGGTACCAGACCGACGGTCTTGCTGCCACAGGATATGCCGGTACAGGATCGATAAATCACCTTGCTGATCTGTACCGCCAGGTGACAATCGATAGGGTAATCCCAGTAATAAGGTTTGGTTTGCACTCAAACCGTAAGCGACATTAGCTGATAAGACATTGGTATCAACATCCTGACTGTGTTCATACACAAAGCGGACTACTGCTCCATCTTTTTCAACCGGTAGCGCCACTAATGATCGCAACCCCATGCCATGGACAGGTGCAACAGCGCTCAACAGACAGCTTAAACCCAGGACAGCAAGAACGTTATTCTTTGTTTTCTTCATCACTGATAACCGTGACTTTGACCGGCGTAAAACCCGCATCCAGTATAGCTTGCTTAATGGTTTCAACGTTCGGTGTATCGCCATCTGTTTCAAGGCGAACTTTGTTGGCTTTCAAGCTGACCTGAACCTTGAAAACCGAAGGCATAGCCGTTAGTTTACGCTCCAGACTATCGACACAAAAAGCGCATGTCATGCCATGGACCTCGACCTCAAGCGTCTTCGCAAAAGCAGTCTGAACCATCATCATCGCTATCGCCAATAACCTAAGTGTCAACCATCGTTTCATTTTACCCCCTCCTACCAGAAAGCCTGCCGAATCGGCAGTAGTAAGTAGCTGAAGAAAAATCCAATGCTCTAGATACTGACGCTGATCCAGAATATCCACCGATTCCAACGTTTGGTTTTCTGGCAGAGTGCTGCCAACGTCGGATCGGTAGGACACCTCTGATTCGGTCGCCAAATCATCCAGGCCAGAAACAACAGTAATAGTGCCGACAAACTTAAAGTCCCTAGCTTGTGTTCGGCAAGAAATAGTAACCCCGGAACGTTGTAGTTCAGGCTGGCCATCGCAGCACCAAACCCTAAAGACACCATCAGCACCGGTAAAGCACAGCATATTAAAGTGCTGCTGGTTACGAACAGGGTCAGCCATCGTATCCAGGATTTATCTGGCAGGTTACTCTCCACGGCAACACCCTCCCATAGACTCGGATGTGCCTTGAAGTTGGATCGGTGGACAAGGCACTGAGCCATAGGAACAGAAAACACAACAGTCCCCAGACTTCGGTTTAAGTAAAACATGGCAATTTGAGCATTCGTGAAACCACTGGCACGCATCCAGAGGCATGGTGAGTATTTCCTGATATCCACAATCTGGGCAGGTCAGTTCTGATTGCTCTACAAGGTCTTTCATCAATAATCGCCTGGTTCGTTGATAGATGTCTGTTAGTATAAAACCTATAGTTACTACAGGTTCAAGGTACAATGAAATGAATTCGCCCCAATTTTCAATCGGCCAGGTCGCCGAACGTGCTGGATGTAAGGTGGAGACTGTACATTACTACGAAAAAACCGGGCTGATGCCTGATCCGCCACGAACTGAAGGCGGCCATCGCGTATATGCCTTGTCGCATGTTAAGCGGCTCAATTTTATTCGCCGCAGCCGCGAGCTAGGATTCAGCATCGAGCAAATAAAAGAATTACTGAAATTCATTGATGAGCCAGACCACTATTGTGGCGAGGTGAGAGCAATGGCAATGTTACAAGCCAGAGCTGTCCAGCAGAAAATAGACGATCTGCAAAGGCTTAAAAAGGCATTAAATACGATGGTTAGCCAATGCAAAGGAAATCGTTATTCTATTGATGACTGTCCGATTATTGATGCGCTTTATGTAGAGAAATAGCGTGAGAGAAGGGTTTTACTGTAACTCGTCGTTTTCGAGGGTGCTCCACAGCCACAATGTGCAGGCTCGAGTTCTAGTCAAAAGGACTCGCGACAACGGTAATAGCCATGATGTTAAAACCATTGCCGCAATTATGAAGTGAAAGGAATTATCTCGCGGCAAATTATCGCTTTGTTTATGGATATACTAGAGCCTGCGACTCTGGTCCGTGATGCGTTGTTGAAACAACCCAATACGAGTCGAGATGCACCAAACATTCAATACATTGAGCTAATTATACTCCGATTAGGTGGCCTCTGAACCCAATCAATCTCGAATAGCTAATAATCTTGCCTATTCAAACTAGCGAAAACCACGCCAATTAGTTGTATTAGTATTGACACTATGATTATACACCTGAAAAAAAATCAATTTCCAAGTACAGTATACTGCCAAAATAGGTGATAAAATTTTCAATGAGTATGGCCTCTTGTAGCAATATGTACTACAAGAGGTGTAATATCGCATCTAATTATTACTGTCGCGTTCTTGATAATGTACTTGTAAATGGACTTGAGCGACATACTCCATTTGTCCTTGACTATTTAGCCTTTCTTCGACTGTGACATATCGCTGTTCTTTAAGGTGGGTTGAGTTTCTATTACTACCGTAGTTTCTAACTAACATAAACTCTGACTCGAGCTCTTTTCCGTTCATGCCCTCTAACTCTGCTAACTTTTCCGCACCTAATTTATAAGCGAGCTCCTTAGAGCTAGTTGCTTGTGTCAATACTGTTGCATGATTAACTCTACTCACGTAGTTACCTCCCGAATACAAAGGCTGAGCGACAGTCACTGCACTAGTGAACAAAATAGAGGTAGTCAGAAGAAGCTTGTTAAGAGTATTCATATGTCTTTCCTTTTTGGTGTTGATGAATTCAATTTAGCACCTTCGTTCTGACTCTATTGGTATCCATTTATGACATCTTAGTCATAATTGTAACTCCGACCACGTTTCCTTTATTAATACGTAAGACAAACTCAACTTAAACTAATGTAGAGGCGTCTGTCGAAAGTTACACCAATAAGCTGTAGAACCTGAATTACCAAAACTAGTAACGGTTGCTTATATAGCCTTTTCTACCTTTCCAAAAATCAGCAGCTAGTGAGCCCTTTATTTGCTAAATCTAAAGCAAAGGCTACTTTTCAGTTGTAAAGTAGCTCTTTGTCCAATGGGGATAGGAAGGCCTTCCCATTATATAAACACCCTCATGCTCTCCAAATAAATTCAACTCAGTTAACTGAACCTCAGTTTATCGCAACGCTTAGATCAGCAATGGAGGGGCGGATTTATGGCATTTTTATCTTCTTAGTTTTTTTTCTTACCCCAAAACCACCAGACTATAAACACGGTTGCTGTAAGACCTAAAAAATTAACTAACATGGTATTACTCCTCATTGGTTGTAGGGGCTGAAGGTGGGGTATATAAGCGCAAGCGGTTCGCATTGGTTACGACGGTAACAGAGGACAGTGACATCGCTGCCCCAGCGATGATCGGACTTAATAGCCACCCTGTGAACGGAAACAGAAGCCCTGCAGCCACGGGAATACCTAAGCTGTTATAGATAAACGCCCCCCACAAGTTCTGCTTAATATTCTTCATTGTGGCAGTACTGATCCCAATCACATCTGAGATACCGTGGAGTGAGCTGCGCATCAAGGTAATATCGGCACTTTCAATCGCGACATCCGTACCACTGCCAATAGCAAAGCCAACGTCTGATTGAGCAAGTGCTGGCGCATCATTGATACCATCACCGACCATGCCAACAACATGCCCTTTCGCTTGCAACTGCTTAATCCAGTGAAGCTTATCCTCAGGCATCAATTCCGCGTGATATTCATCAACATTCGCGAGTGATGCCACCGCTTTCGCTGTATTGTGATTATCCCCTGTTAGCATCACGACATGGATGCCTTGCTGGTGAAAACGATTTATCGCACTTCGAGCATCATCTCGAATCGGGTCACTGATACCGAACAGCGCTTGCACTTGATCGCCTATCGCAAAATACACCACTGTGTTGGCTTCTTGCTCCCACTGAAAAGCATACTCTGCTACCGATTCAACATTGACGTTAAACTGGCTCATCAGCTTGCGATTGCCAAGCAACACGCGTTGACTCGCATACTGAGCCTGAATACCAAGTCCAGTTAATGACTCAAAATCTGACACTTCTGGTAGGCTCGCTTCATCATGTACCTCACTTTGAGTAAATGCGATTAACGCTTTCGCTAGTGGATGGTTAGATCCCTTCTCCAAAGCATTGACCAGAGGCAGCAGCTCTGAATCTTCTGACAACGAGACAAAATTGGTTACTTCAGGTTTACCTTGAGTAATCGTGCCAGTTTTATCCAATACGACGACATCCAATTCACTGGCTCTTTGCAGCGCTTCACCATTTCGGATTAGCCCGCCAAACTCGGCTGCCTTACCGACACCGATCATAGTAGAAATCGGCGTTGCAAGACCAAGTGCACATGGGCATGCGATGATCAACACCGAGGTTGCTGCCACAATCATATAAACTAAGGAAGGTTGAGGACCAAAGTTATACCAAGCCAGTGCTGTAAGAATCGATAGAATCATCACGGTTGGTACAAACACTGAAGACACTTTATCGGCTAGCTGACTGATTGGTGGCTTTGAGTTTTGCGCGTTCGACACCATGCTGATGATCTGAGCAAGAACAGTATCACTGCCCACTTTCTGAGCCTCAAAAACGAAACTTCCGTGGTCATTAATTGTCCCGGCAGACACTGAGCTGCCCACTTGTTTAACCACAGGAATAGGCTCTCCAGTGAGCATAGACTCATCAATCGTTGTTTCACCCTCTGTAATCACACCATCAACTGGGACCTTTTCACCGGCTCTAACGCGAATCAAGTCGCCTGCGATAACTTGTTCAATCGGTAAAGACATCTCTTTGCCGTCACGAATCACCATGGCAGTTTTGACTCTCAAGTCAAGTAAACGCTTAATAGCCTGCGAAGTTCTGCCTCGCGCCTTTAACTCAAGCGCCTGTCCTAAATTGATTAAGCCAATGATCATGGCTGTAGCTTCAAAGTAGAGATGCCTTGCACTTTCCGGTAGCCACTGCGGCCCAACAACGACCACCATTGAATAGAGCCAGGCGGTACCCGTTCCCAGCGCTATCAACGTATCCATGTTCGCATTACGGTTCAGAAAGGCCTTCCAAGCTCCAGTAAAAAAGTGCTTACCCGCACGGACTAAAATGAAAAATGTCACTAAGCCTACGGCCAACCATAGTAACTGCTCAGATTGCGTATTGACATTCATTGGTCCGCCGAACAGACCGTATACCATCAACGGTACGCCAAGACCAAGACCAATAACGCTTTGTTTTACTTTAAAGCGATACTCCTCAGCTTCACGCTCTTCTTTGAGGTCACTTGCTAACGCCTGATCGACAATTTCTTCTGCGTCATATCCTGCGCCTCGTATCGCCTCAATAAGTACGCTGGCAGGCTGACTTGAAACCACGGTCGCCGTGCGATTAGCAAAGTTCACGTCAACAGAGTCGACTCCTGACACCGATATAAGCGCACCTTCAATCGTATTAACACAACTTGCGCAAGTGACACCAATTAATGACAGCTCAATACTGACATCCACCGCCTGTGTTGTTTTCACTTTATTCGATTTAATGACGTCCGTAGTTTGTGGTTGTGTGTCATCGGTATTACCGCTATAACCCAGTTCGGCTAATACGCTTTCAATGTCATCGCCGTTCAAACTGCCATTCACCACCAATGTTTGTTTGTCTAAATCAACAACTACCTGAGCGGAGGCATCCAGTTCAACTATTGCTTTAGTGATTTTACCCACACAGTGTTGGCAAGTAACATTAGATACTGATGTACGATACTCTTGTTGCGTAGGTATTGAAGCTGCATATCCTAACTTTGCAATGACTTCTATCGCGCTTTCCGGCATTAACGTGGTAATAAGCTCTGCTCTATGTTTGGTATCATTAATAGTGAAAGATACATCAGGGTCTCGTTCACGTAACCCATCTACAATTTTAGCGACACATCGGCCACAATTAATGCCGGAAAGTGCTAGTGAATACTGTGTTGTGTTCATGTTAGTTTTCCTCGGGTAGTACTTGATGGTGCTTCTCAGACCAGTCTTCGATTAGGCAACACAATGCGTTGCCGTTGGGATCCATATCCGGTTTTTTATCCCACTCTGTGTAAGTCGCTTCCATCATGGCTAAATGGCGCTGGTATTCTTCGATTTTTTGCTTGGTTTCTACAATTTTATCAGTCAGCATTTGCCTTACAGCAGGGCAAGGAGTCAGTCCTTGCTCAGAGTAATCAATGATTTCTTGAATCTGACTAAGACTAAAACCAATAGCTCTTGCATGAGAAATGAACTTCAGGCGATTAACCGCACTTTGGTGGTATATCTTGTAGCCATTGTTAGGATCTCGCTCTGCATAAAGAAGACCTTTTCTGGTGTAAAACCTGACTGTTTCAGCAGTCACACCTGCTGCTCTCGCAATTTCAGTTGTCAACATAATCCATGCCTCTGAAGGTTTAGTGCACATGAAACTTTGTTCGTTTTATGTTGCTAGCCAAAAATAAATGCGACTAAAAATATAATCACAAACAACCCAATAAACAGTTTAAGTAACAACTTAGGGTCACTGCTCCCACCGTTTGGGGCTTTGTTACAACAACTCATAACTATCTCCAATTCGTTACCAATGTGTATTAGTTGTAGCTTAAAACCTATGTGTTAGACATAGGTCAAGCGTATTGAGAAAAAATTCAAGAGGAATGTTATTGGTGAGGGATAAATTGGGATCTAATTGCAATAATGTAATGAACATTAACTCTAAATGATCTGGAGGCTCTCCGGATTCAGGTAGTGCCACGAATCGCTTAACCACATAGCTAAAAACACTAGAGTTTCTCAGCAACCCTCCCTGCCCAATCTAAGATTGATTCGATTGGAATACCTGTCGGGTGCCCTTCTACTGACTTAGGGTGAGATATACCAATATGCTTTTTGAAGCCAAACATGGCATCCATTTCTTGTGTTGGCCATCCAAGAGACTTTGTCACCACGCCTATTTTAATTCGAGAAAACTGTTCTTTCCAATTACGAGTATCGTTCTGCCGCACGCATTTGGTTGAGATCCATTTATTCAGGCCTGTTACATCTATCTCAATCAAGTAATTAATATGGCCGTTCCGTTCAACGACAACGCAACGAATCGTTCTCTTGGCACCAGAGTCAATCAGGTGACATTTACTACGCCCAACCTGATCCAGCTCGTGAGTATAAGAATCAATGATTGTACAGGCGTATTTTTCCTCTAGCATTTGCACCATCATGTTAAAGGCCGTAAAGCGAGAGGCATACTCCTCAGACCTATCAGTACCATCTTGCATACCTCCACCCATGTCTGCCGAAGGTATCTCACCATTACTGCCAGGCTCATTGGTACTGACCTTATCACCAGCTTTCTTAGCTGCATCTTTGCTTCTATCTGGTCGATGACTCCTTTTGGGTGTTGTTGCTTTCGACGTTGAAAAACTATTTTTAAACCTTACTGAGCAGGTATTTTCACCTAGCAAGAAGGCGTGGTTAGCATCGGACGCCTCGCGATCATCATCGATAATATGATCTTCTGGGCGCTCATACGGTTCCGGGCCTTCACCACCACACGTTGGTTTTTGACCTTCATCTGGATGCGTAAAAGACGGGTTATGGAAGTAGACCCGAGACGGCATTTGAGCATTAATTTCAATATCTGTGATCTTTTCCACCAGAAAATAGCGACCACTTGCATCAAGCCTGCCTTCGTATTCGAAAGACCATCCAGCCATTTGTGGCGGATCAAAGTGAAATAGCCAACGCTTATACCCCGCAGACACATCTCGTTCCTTTTCGACGTTGAAATATCTAAAAATCGACTCAAATGAACGCTTTGCATTGCTATCAATAAGCAACCAGCTCAACATTGCTCTCGTTGCTGAATCATTGAATGCCGAAGGAGGAAAGTTTGATGTTTGCAACACTTCGATATTGGCATAGTCCTCCTTGGTGTTTACTTCGACCTTGAAGTCTGTAAGCAAACGAGAAGACATTAATGACGCTCGCGATAAGTACGAGCTGGCATAAAATAGGACCCTTGCCAGCTCAAGCTGAGGAATAACCAGTGTAGGGGCAGCGCCTCGGTCTAATATAAATGCATGTTGCTCTGACTCTTTCTTTCTCAAAGACTCTGCTGACTCTGAGTCAGGGAACTCACTCAAACTACTGTGTCGAAGGAACTCATTACTTCTAAATTTGTGACTTCCTCGTTTAGCGTAACTTTCTGATAACCCTCTTTGATTAATTATTTTTCCTCGATACAAAGCAGGAACGTTAGAAAATGCAGTCGCATGAAAATTATTTTTCTGCTGTGGTGGATAGCACCAAACTTCAATTGAAGGCCGGTAAGACGAATCACTTGTTCGTACTAATACTTTACCTGTATGGACTATACGTACATCATCGTCACACTTGTAAAACCTAGCTCCCATATCATTTCCTTATTTGATGTTTGATCCTATAACTACCCAGTCGAGCAAATCGTCAACGATTGGCAGTATTCTTTCTTTCGGGAGACTTGCTGAACGCATCAATTTCCAGCGACTCATTCCTGAACCTTTTTTTGATTTTGCAATTACTGCCATGACTAGCCGACGAGCTTGAAACTCAAAGACGCTTTCTTGATACCGATTCACAGTAAGAGATAGTAAGGGTAATAAGTTCAGTTTTTTGCTCACCGAGCCGTAATCATCTAGCTGCTTAAGTAAGAAATTTTTGCTTCTTCGAGGGCCATCAATAACGGTATCTAATCGTTCGACAATCCTAATAAGCTGCTTAGTTAGTGAGCGGTCTCTTGCGTTCCAATCTACTTTTTTCTGCCTTACATGAGATTGGGATTGATGGACTCGATTGAAAGCTAATAGCCAATCTCTATCATTTCGGTAAAGCCAAGCATACAGTGCACCGCCACCTCGAAGTTTGCGTGCTTTCTTAATCGGGGTCTTCCCTATTAAGTCACGCCACTGATTACGTTTTTTCTCATTAGAGTTTGGCACAAGATGAACGTTGTCCTTCGAGAAGGATATCGTCGCTCCCTCTTTTGATTTTACTTCTTTGATGATTTCACCAACCGACATTTCGGGAATAAAAGCAGACCAAACCATTAAGTGCTGTAGGTAGCTAAAAGCTTTACGATGACGGCGAAACAACGTGCGAAGCCAGTTAGTATCTCTATCAGAATTGATGGTTAGCTCAGGGGTAACGATCTTGCTTACAACTAAGTCTGCAATCTTATCGTGAGCAACCTGTTTAGGACCTTTTCCACACCCAAAGTCGTGTGCTAGATGATTGTAGAAAAGGCTCCATTGATGCTGAGTCGGGGAGTCTTGGGCTGGTAAACACATGACCTCTTTAGCTTTGCTAGCTAAGTAAGCAAACCGCTGCGCTGTTACATTATGGTCGTTACATAAAAGGGGCTGACATCGTATTCGGCTACATGCATGGTACGTGTGCCTACTGTCATGGTAAGAGGTTGTCGATTGACTTAGAAGTCCATGCTTAGGGCAGTAAGGTAAAGATGGCAAAAACCACAATCTAGACCAATAACTTTCCCCATATTTTTGCTTTTGTTCCGCGACACAAGCTGGGCAAACACAAAAGTTATCCGACGTTTTTACAATAGAAGCTGGGGATCCTAGCATTAGATGAACAGAGCCCTTAGCGCAACGTTCCATTCGCTCCATCGCTCTAATCCTAATGCTTTCATCAACAAAAGGAGCGTAAATCGGGAACATTGTATGTTCATAAATAAGCTGTTGGACGTCAAATCGTCCCGTATTAATGAGCAGCTCTGATATCGACGATAAATGACTAGGCAGATCAATTGTCGCAATCACTTTTCTGTCACCAAACACTTCACTTAGTAGCTGTTTAGAGCTTGTTATCGCACTGCGAATTCCAGCTCTAGCTACCAAGCTATAGATTAATTCATCTGGGTATGGCACAGGGAAGCAGCGCAATATTAAACCACCTTTTCTAGCAATGACTGAATGTCTAAAATCAAACCCGACTTTGACATTGCGGTGTACACTTCGCTATCAGAATCAGATTGAGAGTGAACAAACCTCAAATCCTCACTATCAAGGGTATGCCATTGCGTCTGTTTAATTGAGGATGCCCTCTTGCCCTTACTTGACTTAGCCTCTGTTTTAGATTGTGTCTGTTCAGGGCTAATGAGTTGCTCATGTACCAGTGGCAGTAAGCTGATCCACGTCAAATCAGGATGTAGATCAAATAGCTGTCGTATTACAGGAGCCAAAAACGTTGAATCAAACTCATCTTTTAAGGCCATATATACACGCCGCTCTTCATCGGTTCTGAGTTGTTGATATGCAAACTCCTCCGGCGTCTGCTGAACAGTTGTTGCTACCTGTTTTTGCAGCTCAAGCAACCTTTTATCAGTGTTGCTTAGTTTAAGATCTGAAAACTTAATCATTTCTTCGGCATCACCCGAGCGAAGAGCTGCTAGCATTGGGTGAACAGGTTTTAATTCATCCTCGTAAACCTGTTGCATTAATTTAGGTGTGATCCTTTCTACTTTTGTCGCGATTGCTCTCAGCTGACACAAGACATATAGCTTAACCACAATATCCAAGACACCTTGGCTTAGGTCATACCATAGAGAACGAATGTCATCCGACAACACCTCATCACGTTTTTGTAGCCATTGAAGAGTCCATAACTTATCCGTGAGCGCTTTCCATTCTCTTCCTTCTTCCATTGGATCCCAAAAAATCGCTCCAAGACCAGAGCCTCGCCTTGCAGATCTCATATCAGCCTCAAATATCTCGCGGGCTCGTGGTGTTCCAACCAAAATCACAGGAAGGCCAATGGTATTTACTAATGTCACAAAGAAATTAAGCATTTTCTCAGAGCCACCAGAGCGAGAACGGCTAAGGTGCTGTATTTCGTCAATAATAAGAACACCAACTGCATGAGCGTTTGCAACCTGAGCCATTGCAGCTAAAAGTGTTTCAATACTCGGTCTTTTGCTCATCGAGTATTGTCTTTCGTAGTTGGATGTCCCTAATGCTCTATCCATCGCACGAAAAAAGTTCAAGCACAGCTCTTTCAGTGATCCATCATGGGAGCAGTCAATTTTTAGATAAACGACTTGCTCAAGATTTCTGTCAGGGTGGTAAATAACTTGAGGGTATAACGACAAAAGCTGCTTGATCGCCGTTGTTTTGCCATTTCCGCTACATCCAATCAATGTCATGCTTTGGGCTGTAGAACTAACTTCCGTGAACTTTATCGCCTTCAAATCACCAGATAAAACACGCTCGTAACCATTTTGTATATGTCTTGCCCAATCACCTGTTTCGGGATTTCTTCCAACATAGCCACGCCGTATCATCAATGAAAGTCGTTCATGCAACTGTATGTGCTGACTGAGGGGCTGGAAAAAATCATCAATAACACGACAGATACTATGCGCTCTTTCGATGCCATTTCGATGGATATCTTCTGCGGCACACCTTAACGAGCCCTTCAGAGCAATCGAGTCGTCTAGGAAACTATTTATCGGTGGTAATGCCTCTATCAGCGGGTTATTTCGATAAACTGAGAGCGTAGCACTTTGATAGACGGCTACTACACGATGATCTTGGCTTTTCTTCATCAGTTATCATCCTCATCATCAAATAGCTCCGGAATGAAATCAGGCAGTTGATAACTTTCCTCCTCTCCCTTTATAGGTATCACCGACGCGACTTCTTCTTGTTTAGCCCTAACTGGCTGTATTGCTAACTCCTTTCTCTCTTGCTCTCGAACATTCCGTTTATTGCCTTTGATGTCATTTATCTTTTGCGCGTTGCTCAGTGTACTGGTTTTACGATTCTTTGTAGCTTTCTTCAGTTTCTTTTCAAGAAGATCATCAAAATCTCGTTCTACGGTTGCAAATTGATACTTAGCTTCAGCTAAAGTCTGCTTTTGAGCTGCTTGACGTTCCCATACTTGATACCAAGTTAGATCACGGAACTCTCTACTTCGACTAGAAAGATCACAAACCCAAAATGTATTTTTTCCTTCTTCAGGAAACAGATATATGTGATTAGCAGAACCAAGCTCATAGGCTGCAAATAGTTTTTTAGGTCTAGATACTTCCGAAGAACGGTGCATCCAACCTGTCTGAATAATTTCTTTTCCTGTGTAGGTTAATCCCCATAACTTTACGCCTAACTCGGATACAGTGACCTTTTGACGCGGTAACAGCAGTATCTTTGCAATATCCGTATCGATGGCTCGTAAGCGCCCAGTGCGATGCTGTAGTCCCCATCTCCAAAGCTCAATAGGGATCGATGGAAGGCCTTCTGGCATATCAGGAGCACGATCGTACTTTTCTAACGGTTTGTTTAAGTTGTGAGCAAGTATTGAATAGAGCAGTATTTCAATAAAATCTGATCTCGCCACAGCAGCTTCAACTCTATAATCTCTTTCACCATGCTTCTTAACCTTGTTACCAGTTACGACACCTGGCATATAGGGCTTAAACTTAGCTTGCAACGTGCCAAATGATCTCTCTACGATACCTTTGGCGTCACCCCGTCGAGGGGGAGCACTTTCAAGGCGAACTCCTATAGCATCAACCAAATAATTGGCTTGATGGCTCATCAATTCACCGCGATCGGCTAACAGAACATCAGGAATACCTACACATGGCCACTGCTCTTCAGAAATATCGATACCATATTCTGCACAGGCTTTTACTTTGCTATCAAAGCTGCATATCAGTGCCTTCATTGCAACGGGAAAAGATGGGTTATCGAAACCGATATAAAAGCCAGCAACCATGCGGCTAAAAACATCAATGACCATATAAATTGTCGGCCGACCAATAACCTTGTCCGGGTCATCGTCATCTACTAGGTAAATATCGGCGATGGTAGCATCAATTTCGTATCGACTACCTGGGCCTAACGCTTGCTCGGTAGCTGTGCCATGAAGTGGTCTAACGTCTTTGTTGTAATTTCCTTGAGGCGTCTGAACAGTGAGCTGAGTGGCCTTTGTATACTCGGTTTTGTAAAAGTATTGAAACTGACGAAGTGTCGGAATTTCATGCTCTTCAGCTTCAGGGTGTTTGAGCTTGTAAGCCTTAGTAAACTTGATATACGAATACCGAATTGAAAAGCCTTTATCGTTCATCAGATACTTATCACAAATGATTCGAAATTGCTTTCTGACACTTTCGGTTACAGGCTCTCCGCGACCAATGCCATATATCCTCTGTCTACCAGCTTTGCTAGTCGTGAAGTTTCTTCTTTTTCCACCTGCACCAGAGTTTTTATAATCAGGTAAAAGAGCATTCTTAATCTGACCCCTTTGCCAATAGCGCCTTAAGAGTCGATAGATCGTAGGTTTTCCTTTACCCGATTCAGCAATAACCTGATTAAGCCTGCTCGCTCGAACTCGCTTGTCAAATGCCTCTTCGCCTTCAACGATAGGCTTTATCAGTTCATAGTTGCGTTGGCTTTCCAAATAACTACTAGATGCTTCGTCCCAAGACTCACCTTGGAGGTATGAGTAGGGGTCAGGGATCTTTTCTAAACGCCCCTCATCAGTCCAATTGAAGCATTCATCAAAATAGACTCTTTCAGGTAAACCTTTGTTCTCATCAATAGCAATCCAATAGAAGTAGCTTGTCTCAGTAAAAAGAATGCGATAAGGCTTGCCATCAAATGATAGGGTTTCATTAACTCGCCACATAGCTGTGCCCCTCATCAAAAGCTACACCTCTAAATACAAGGTCTCTTGCTCGCAAGCTATGGAAAGGATATCGAATATCAAACGTGATAAGCCTAGCAGCGCACATCAATCGAAGATCGAACATAGAGTCTCCTAACTTCTGTCCATAAGCCAACTCATATTCTTTTGCAATTTCAACCACTTTTTTGTCAGGAATGCGAGAGAAATAAGCTTTCATGTGGTTAAACGTTAGCAAAAGCTCATCGGTAATCAATTCATCGAAATACCCTTTGACGCCATATAGCCACTCAATATTATCCACAACGACTTTATCTATTTCTTTTTCCGTGACTAGGAACCACGGGATCTTTTTTAACTGCCAATAACGACGTTCAATTTCAAGTTTTTCGATAGTTCTTGAATCTTTAAGGGCATTTTTATACTTGGCTTGGATAACAAATCTAGGCTGAACTTTAGAAGAGGTGTTGACAAAAAAGTCTGACGACATCACTTGATTAACCCCATTTTGTGCAGGGTGCCAAAGCTGATGTTCCTGGCAGATATTTAGCGTGTCATCCCTATTGAGTGGAAACTGCTCACGAATGTCAGTTACGGCAGGGTTATGATCAAGAAGGAGAAAAATAGCGAATTCAAGGTCCGATAGCACATGATGAATGCGGCTCGTTAGGTGAGAGTAGACTCTTTGAGATCTACCTTCGGATGGAACCTCATTCACGTACAGCCACGGTTTATAGTTAGAAAGCTTTCCTGAACCTCGGCCTTCTTTAATCCGCCTGATGATTTGTTTTTCAGTTAAAACATACTTTGATTTTGCCATAACAAAAACCCGGTTAACTTTTAATCAGCTTAACCGGGTTTAAAAAGTTTTCAACTTTAATGTCTTAGTTTCAAACTTTATTGTTTAGTTTCAAACTTTATTGTTTAGTTTCAATCTTTATTGTCTTACGACACTTGGATTTTTGCTGTTAAGCGTAATTACTCAACCGTTACCGCTTTCGCCAGGTTACGTGGTTGGTCTACGTCCGTACCTTTGATCAGTGCTACGTAGTAAGACAGCAATTGCATTGGGATGGTGTAGTAGATCGCCGCCGTGATTTCACTAACGTGAGGCATCGTGATGATCTTCATTGTTTCATCGCCTTCGAAGCCTGCGTCTGCATCTGCGAATACATACAGAAGACCGCCACGCGCACGTACTTCCTCAACGTTTGATTTTAGCTTTTCAAGTAGGTCGTTGCTTGGTGCAACCACAACAACAGGCATGTCAGCATCAATCAGCGCAAGAGGACCGTGTTTTAGTTCACCCGCCGCGTACGCTTCTGCGTGGATGTAAGAGATCTCTTTCAGTTTTAGAGACGCTTCCATCGCGATTGGGTAGAACTCGCCACGGCCTAGGAACAATGTGTGGTGCTTGTCTGCAAAATCCGTTGCTAGTGCTTCAATTTCTTTCTCGAAAGAAAGTGCCGCGTTGATTTGCTTAGGAAGTGCATGCAGCGCTTCAACAATCTCTTTTTCTTTCTCTTTGCTGATGCGGCCTTGCTCTTTACCTAGTGCTGTTACCAGCATAAGTAGTGCAGAAAGCTGAGTCGTGAACGCTTTGGTTGAAGCCACGCCGATTTCGACGCCAGCGCGAGTCATGAATGCAAAATCTGATTCACGAACCAGAGAAGAGCCTGCTACGTTACAAATGGTCATCGCCGCCATATAACCTTTCTCTTTCGCAAGACGAAGTGCTGCTAACGTATCTGCAGTTTCACCAGACTGAGACAACGTAATAAGAAGGCTGTTTGGACGAGTCACAAACTTGCGGTAACGGAACTCAGACGCGATTTCTACATCACAGCTAACGCCAGCAATGTCTTCAAACCAGTAACGCGCTGTCATACCTGCGTTGTAAGACGTACCACACGCGACGATTTGTACGTGTTCTACTTTGCTTAGAATGTCTGCCGCGTGCACACCGATCGCGTCTGTCACAACAGAGTCTGCCGTGATACGACCTTCCATTGTGTTGATCAACGCTTTAGGTTGCTCATAGATTTCTTTTTGCATGAAGTGACGGTATTGGCCTTTATCACCTGCATCATGCTCTGCGTTAGATTCAACAATTTCACGCTCAACTGGCTCACCCGTTGCATCAAACACAGTGACTTCACGGCGAGTAATTTCTGCTACGTCCCCTTCTTCTAGGTACATGAAACGGCGCGTAACGTTAAGTAATGCAAGTTGGTCAGACGCTAGGAAGTTTTCACCTACACCAAAACCGATCACGATCGGGCTGCCTGAACGCGCTACTACGATGCGTGAAGGATCTTTGCGATCCAACGCTACCGTGCCGTATGCGCCTTCAAGTTGTTTTGCTGTTTTTTGTACCGCTTCTAATAGCGTTTCTGAAGTACGAAGTTCCCACTCAACCATGTGTGCGATAACTTCTGTATCCGTTTGCGATTCAAACACGTAGCCACGAGATTGAAGCAGCTCACGCAGCTCTTCATGGTTTTCGATGATGCCGTTATGGACCACTGCGATATCACCAGACATGTGTGGGTGAGCATTGATTTCAGAAGGTTCACCGTGCGTCGCCCAACGAGTGTGCGCAATGCCAGTTCCGCCGATCACTTTTGCTTCTTCTACTGCATCAGCCAATTCTTGTACTTTACCCAAGCGACGAACGCGCGTTAGGTTTGATTCGCCATCAACAACCGCAACGCCAGCAGAGTCGTAACCGCGGTACTCTAAGCGGCGTAGACCTTCAACCAAAATTTCTGCAACATCTCGTTGTGCTACTGCACCTACGATTCCACACATGTGTTTATCTCCGTTTGTAGTTTTGTTCTTCCCTAGCCATGATTTCAAATAGAGGCAGCAAGCAAAGGCCTTTATCCAGAGGGAAGTGAAATATGAAACTGATTACATCATTAGGCGCAAATGACTTTCACGCCATGTTGTTCAATCTGTACTTTATGCTCTGCTTGGATATCTGCATCGGTCACCAACACATCAACTTGATGCCAAGCGAGCTCTAAGTTTGGGATCTTACGGCCGATTTTTTCGGACTCTATCATTACGATCACTTCACGTGACGCTTCTGCCATTACCTTACTTAAGCCAACCAACTCATTAAATGTCGTGGTTCCACGCTCGAGATCGATGCCATCCGCACCGATGAATAGTTGGTCAAAGTCGTAAGCTCGTAATACAGATTCGGCTACTTTGCCTTGAAAGGACTCTGAGTGCGTATCCCAAGTACCGCCAGTCATCAGCAGTGTCGGTTCGCTCTCTAATTCATTTAGGGCGTTAGCAACATGCAACGAGTTGGTCATGACCACTAAGCCACGTTTGTCATTCAACTGTTGAATCAGCGCGGCAGTCGTGCTGCCACTGTCGATCACGATGCGATTATGCTCGCGAATCAATGATGCTGCTGCTTTTGCTAAGCTTAACTTTCGAGTCGAAACATTAGCGCCCAATTCTTCGTGAATGACTTCCTTTGGGATAGCAATCGCACCGCCATAGCGGCGTAGAAGTTGGCCGTTTTTCTCTAAAGAAGCTAAATCCTTTCTAATCGTGACCTCTGAGGTTTCGAATTTCTGAGCAAGTTCATCAACGCTGACTTCTCCTAGTTCAGAAACCAAGTTAGAAATGGCGTGTCTTCTTAATTGAGTATTTCGTTTCGACATTTAAGTTTTGACTTTAAGTTTCGATGTGAAACTTATTATAGTCAAACCGAAACTTTCAAGTCCATTTATTTCGATCCAAAAAATTAATATTTCTCGATAAAACCTTGTCCTAAGACAATTCTTAAACAGTGATATTGGATTCATTCAGTGGTAGAATTCGCCACCGAAAAGAAAAAAAATTACAGAATTGAAGGCTATTTTTTTGCAACTTTCTGCATATAAAGTGGGATTAGTCACAAAAAGGTAACCAAAATCGCCGATCTTTTAGTCATAAAATGACTAAACTTGGTGAAAGACTTTCAGAATCTGAAGTTCTAATAATGAGACGAAAAATCGGTGGATGACAGGTACTAAATGTCATCAAAAACGTCCTGACTTCAGAGTAAATAACCGACTTTCAAATTGTAACTATACTTACCGGAGAGTATCTTCCATGAAAAAGACCAAAATCGTATGTACGATTGGCCCTAAAACAGAATCTGTAGAGAAGCTAACTGAACTAGTTAACGCAGGCATGAACGTAATGCGCCTTAACTTCTCTCACGGTGACTACGAAGAACACGGCACTCGTATCGCGAACTTCCGTAAAGTAATGGAAGCTACTGGCAAACCACTAGCAATTCTTCTAGATACTAAAGGTCCAGAAATCCGCACTATCAAGCTAGAAGGCGGTAACGATGTTGATCTAGTAGCAGGTCAAGAATTCACTTTCACAACTGACACTTCAGTTGTAGGTAACAAAGATAAAGTTGCAGTAACTTACGCTGGTTTCGCAGCCGACCTAAACGTAGGTAACACTATCCTAGTAGACGACGGTCTAATCGAGATGGAAGTTATCTCTAAGACTGAAACTGAAGTTAAATGTAAAGTTCTTAACAACGGTGCACTAGGCGAAAACAAAGGTGTTAACCTTCCTGGCGTTTCTGTAAACCTACCTGCACTATCTGAAAAAGATAAGAACGACCTTAAGTTTGGTTGTGAGCAAGGCGTTGACTTCGTAGCAGCTTCTTTCATCCGTAAAGCGTCTGACGTTCAAGAAATCCGTGAAGTACTTGCTGCAAACGGCGGCGAGAACATCCACATCATCTCTAAGATCGAAAACCAAGAAGGTGTTGATAACTTCGACGAGATCCTAGAGCTTTCTGACGGCATCATGGTTGCACGTGGTGACCTAGGTGTTGAAATCCCAGCTGAAGAAGTAATCTTCGCTCAGAAAATGATGATCGAGAAGTGTAACCGTGCACGTAAGATGGTTATCACAGCAACTCAAATGCTTGATTCTATGATCAACAACCCACGTCCTACTCGTGCGGAAGCAGGCGACGTTGCTAACGCGGTAATGGACGGTACTGACGCAGTAATGCTTTCTGGTGAAACGGCGAAAGGTAAATACCCTGTTGAAGCGGTAACTATCATGGCTCAAATCGCGAACCGTACTGACTCAGCGCTAAAAGCTGAACTAGGTTCTCGTCTAGACAGCCCACGCCTACGCATCACTGAAGCAGTATGTAAAGGTGCAGTAGACACAGCTGAGAAACTAGCTGCTCCACTTATCGTTGTTGCAACTGAAGGCGGTAAGTCTGCACGTTCAGTACGTAAGTACTTCCCAACTGCAAACATTCTAGCGCTAACAACTAACAAGAAAACTGCTGCACAGCTAGTTCTAACTAAAGGTGTTACTCCTGTAGTTGTTGATTCAATCGAAAGCACTGACGCATTCTACGTAGCGGGTAAAGAACTTGCTCTAGAATCAGGTCTAGGTAACAAAGGCGATATCGTTGTTATGGTTTCTGGCGCTCTAGTTGCTTCAGGTACTACGAACACAGCTTCTGTACACGTGCTATAAGACTGAACTTTTAACACTTCAGTTTCTTGAGAAGGAGGGCTTATGCCCTCCTTTTTTATATGGCTTTCTTGCTCTCATAATAGGCTAATTGTATTATTTACCTCTATCAGAATTTCGTACTGTTTAATTTTATCGTCACGATTAAAGTTTCTATGAGGTGTATGTGTCTAGTCCCACTCTTACCGACAAAGTATTAAGAATGATCCGTCAGGATATTCTCGATGGCGAGCTTAAACCAGGTCAAAAACTCGTGGTTGCCGAACTCAAAGAGAAGTACAACGTAGGAGCGTCACCCATTCGAGAAGCATTGGTGCAATTATCTTGGAGCAAATACGTCAAACTCGAGCCGCAAAAAGGCTGCTGGGTTGCACCTATATGTAAAGATGAGTTACATGACTTGTACGAAAGCCTGCAAATGGTCTCCGCATGCTTACTCAGTAAGGCAATTACGATTGGCGATGAAAAATGGGAACTGGATGTACTAACTGCTTATCACAAGTTATCCCGAGTAAAACCTGGCGAAAGCTTTTGCTGGAGGGAATGGGAAGAGCGCCAAAATCAGTTTCTTACTGCGCTGTTTGAAGGTGCTGGCTCTGTCAATATGTTTGGGTTTTTCCGCGATCTACTCACGCAAATTAAACGCTACCAATACTTCGCGATGCAGATTTTAGGCACAGGGAACCCTGGGCACTGTAATCTCGATGAGCAAGAAATACTGATGAAGGCATCGCTAGACAAAAAGAGTCAGGATGCTTTAGGTTATCTAGAGCGTTATTTGAGACAGTCAATACAGTGTATCGAAGCCGCCATCGACAACCAATGTCGCATACTGGCTAGCGAATAACGCTGAGACTAAAAAGCGGGGGTCTATCCCCGTTTTTTCGTTTTTGTAAAAGCACTAAGCAATATCATCATAACTATGACATAGCGATACGCAGTTACGCCCTGCACTTTTTGACTCATACAAAGCAATATCAGCACATTTATACGTTCTTGTACGATCAGAGGTTAAATCACTATACCCAGCACTGACAGTAATGCCTCTATCACTACGCATTTGAACCGCGACACGTAGCCTGTTCAATACAATTTCAGCCTCTTCTAGAGTTGTATGCGGCATAATCACTGCAAATTCCTCACCACCGACACGAGATACAAAGTCTGTGCTGCGGACTTCTTCTAGGAGGGTTTCTGCGACACTACAAATCACCTTGTCTCCTTCGTCGTGGCCAAGCTCGTCATTAATACGTTTAAAGTGGTCAATATCAAACAACGCCAAACAAGCAGGAGGGCTATCAGGATAGCGTTCAATAATCCCCGCATATTGCGCCAATTGCTCTTCAAATTTTCGGCGGTTCCACAACCCCGTCAAGCCATCTTTTTCGCTTAGGTTTCGTAATTTTTCTTCTAACTCTTTTTGCCCAGAGATATCCACCAGCGACGTAATGTAATAACTCACTTTACCTGATTTGGTTAAATTCGCCTGAATACGCATTATTGCAGTAAAGACTTGATTAAACTTAGTTCGACAACGAATCTCCCCTTCCCATACGTGTTCACTCTTCAGTGTTTTCCAGATACTCAGGTTTGCTTCGAGATCTTCAGGTAAGAGAATTAAATGATGTGCACTCCAACCTTGGGCATGCTTGGTTGAGTAACCCATCATGTTTTCAAACTCTTGATTAACCATGATGATTCTATGTGAAGCATCCGAGATCATCACCGCAGTCATACCATCAAGAGCAGCTCGAGCCAACTTCGATTCCATACTATGACGCCGATAATGCAGAGCAAGGGCTGCCGTCGGCAAAGTGAAGCCGAGCACCAAACTTAGAACAAAAAACGCTTCTTGGATTAAGTCATCAATATCCCTCTGAGCTCGGGATAATAACTGCTCATTGGTAAGATCAATAACCAGATGAAGAGGTTCGCTAGAAACAAACTGGATGGTGCGATACGCGACCAAATTCGAACCATTGTAAGCATAGCCCGAATCTTTTGAATTTAAACTACGCCAAATGTTTGGGTACATCCGGCCAAAATTAAATTGAGAGCGAGCGGGAATTATATGGCCATACAAACGAGCTGATTTAGGGCTATCAATGTAAAATCCGTCACTCTTAATCAGCTCAATATGGAAATCAAGCACTGACGAATAGTTGAGTCGAGAGGATAAATAGTCAATATCAACATTAAGCACAAGATACCCTTCGCGCTTTCCGTTAAGCGAAATAGGCATCAAAATACGCAGTGACGGGCTATAGGGATAGACTAACTCGCCATACTCTCGTTCTAAACCTATCCCCCACGAAGCGATTTCGCCATCGTCTAAGTTCTTAGCGAATTGAAAGTAATCTCGCTCTGACTTATTTTGCAATTTGATCGCGGGCAACGCAGCGCCTGTTTCAATCTCATAATTAATCCTCACTTTTTCTCGACCAGAAACATCAAGAAAGCGAATTTGCTTATACAACTTTTGATTGATTGCGACCGAGATCCACATGTCTTCTAAGATGGAACGGTTCACCCGGTTAGGTTGGCGCAGATATTCATACAGACTTTGGCTGTGACCAAGTAGGTCACTGATCGTTTCGATTTGATCCTGAATATTGCTGTATTCACGGCCAGTATAGGCCAATTGATGTAACGCTTCTTGAGCGGTGTTCTCAACATTGTTTTCTAACAACGTCAGATATTTCTGATAGTAGTAAGCGGCAGTGAGTGCACTAAAAAATAGTGCTGTCGCCAATAAGGTGCCGACTCGCTTAGGTACTTTCACACGTCTAATGCCTATCATGCTTACTAAAACGACAATTATATCATTAATTGTTATTTTCTAAACAAAAAAGCCACTTAGATTAAGTGGCTTTTCTATATGCAATCAGAGAGTTAAGGTTTGAGGGCTCGCTCTCCTCGCGCAATGCCAACGACACCACTACGAGCAACTTCGACAACTTCGGTCACTTCGGATATCGCTTGAATGAAGGCATCTAGCTTTTCACTCGTACCCGCAAGTTGTACGGTGTATTGGGAAGCCGTGACATCCACGATCTGGCCACGGAAGATGTCTGCCGTCCGCTTCACTTCTGCTCGCGCAAAACCACTGGCTTTCACTTTCACCATCATCAGTTCACGCTCAATGTGCTCATACTCGGTGACTTCTTGTACTTTCAGCACATCGATCAGTTTGTGTAACTGCTTCTGAATTTGTTCCAACTGCATCTCATCAGATGTCGTGGTAATGTTCATTCGCGACAGGGTTTCATCATCAGTCGGTGATACCGTCAAAGATTCAATGTTGTAACCACGTTGAGAGAACAAACCAACAACACGAGACAACGCACCCGGTTGGTTTTCCAATAGCAATGAAATAATGTGTCTCATATTAAGTTCTCTCCGTTTTGCTTAGCCACATTTTATCCATACCCTCACCTTTGATTTGCATCGGGTATACGTGTTCGGTTTCGTCTACGTTGATGTCCACAAACACCAGACGATCTTTCATATCCAACGCTTTTTGTAGCCCTTCTTCGAGCTGATCAGGCGTTTCGATACGAATACCGACGTGACCATAAGCTTTTGCAATCGCTGCAAAGTCAGGAACAGAACTCATGTAAGAATTAGAGTGACGACCTTGATAAATAATGTCTTGCCACTGTTTTACCATGCCTAAGAATCGGTTGTTCAGGTTGATGATCTTCACTGGAATGTCGTATTGCATGGCTGTAGACAATTCTTGAATGTTCATCTGAATACTGCCGTCACCAGTCACAACCACGACCTCTTCTTGTGGCATGGCAAACTTCACGCCCATACCAGCCGGAAGACCAAATCCCATGGTGCCAAGACCACCAGAGTTTATCCAACGGCGCGGCTTATTGAATGGGTAGTACAGCGCCGCAAACATCTGATGCTGGCCCACATCAGACGCCACATATGCGTCGCCATTAGTTAGCTTGTGCAGCGTTTCAATTACTTGCTGTGGCTTGATTCGTTCTGGAGACGTTTCATAAGACAAGCAGTTGCGGTCACGCCATACTTGAATGTCATCCCACCATGCAGTGATAGCATCTTGATCATTTCCACTACCTTGCTCTGCAAGCAGCCCGAGCATGGTTGTCAGCACTTTTTCCGCAGAGCCTACGATCGGCAAATCCACTTTCACGTTTTTCGAGATCGATGACGGATCGATATCAATATGCATCACTTTTGCGTTTGGGCAGTACTTTTCAAGGTTGTTGGTTGTACGGTCATCAAAACGCACACCGATACCAAAAATAAGATCCGCTTCATGCATTGCCATATTAGCTTCGTAAGTGCCGTGCATACCCAACATGCCCAGTGAGTTTTTATGTGTACCCGGGAATGCCCCCAAGCCCATCAAAGTACTCACAACGGGTAGGTTCAGTTTGTCGGAAAGCTCTAAAATATGTTCATGAGCGCCAGAAATCACCGCACCACCACCGATATAAAGCACTGGTTTTTTCGCTTCTAATAGCGATTTAAGCGCTTTTTTAATCTGGCCTTTATGGCCCGAAGTTGTCGGCTTGTAAGAACGCATTGAAAGCGTTTCTGGATATTGATAAGGCAGTTTGATTTGCGGATTCATTACATCTTTTGGCAAATCAATCACAACTGGACCAGGTCGACCCGTAGTCGCGATATAAAACGCTTTTTTGATTGTTTCAGGAATATCTTCCGCTTTTTTTACTAAAAAGCTGTGTTTGACCACTGGGCGGGAGACACCGACGATGTCACACTCTTGGAAAGCATCATTACCAATTAGGCTATTCGGTACGTTACCCGAGATAACGATCATTGGGATAGAGTCCATATAAGCCGTGGCAATACCAGTAATGGTATTGGTCGCGCCCGGCCCCGAGCACACAAGTACGACACCCGGTTTACCGGTAGCTCGAGCGTAACCATCTGCCATATGAGTGGCGGCTTGCTCATGCCTTACAAGTACGTGTTTGATTTGATCGGTTTTGGCATGCAGTGCATCGTAGATATCCAAAACAGAGCCACCTGGGTAGCCAAAGATCTGCTCTACGTGCTCTTCTATCAGAGATTGAACCACCATCTCTGCGCCTGACAACATTGCTGTCATAATTGCTCTCCTTAGCCAGTTTCCTCACCGTAAGGTCAACGGATTGGTCTGGTTTTACATAGTCTAGGTCTTATTCGTAGCCTAATCGAAATACTTCCACGTTTTCGGCTATGTCTTGCGTTCGTCATAACATCCCGCAAGGTTACCCAACAAATGTAACGTTTTATTATCAAAGGGTCTAATGAGAGATTGGTCTACTTTTTAAACAAGATACTAGTAATTAGAATGTTAGTAGGAATAGCAGCCACACATCTCCTATTTCACAGTACAACCTAAAAAATTAACGCTTAAAAAAAGAACATTATTTCATAAGCTTTTAGCTACAGGGTGCGAAATAGCGTTATTTGACGAGCAGAACAGAAAAAATCAATACAAACAAAAATCCCCAGCAATGCGCGATCACATCACTGGGGATTTTTTCATCAATATAAAATCTAAGTCAGCTTAAGTTACTTTTTATCCGACTTTTCCTTATACATTTCTTCAATTTCATCTTGGTATTTGTCATTGATGACTTTACGACGAAGTTTTTGAGTTGGCGTTAACTCACCATCATCCATAGAGAAAGCTCTTGGTAACAATTTAAACTTCTTCACTTGTTCAAACTTTGCCAACTCTTTTTGAAGATCGTTCACCCGCTTCTCAAGCATTTCGACCACCTGGTGGTGCTTAATCAACTCAACGCGATCGTGATATTTGATATTCAGCTCTTTCGCGTACTCTTCTAGCGAGTCATAACAAGGCACGATAAGCGCAGAAACAAACTTACGAGTATCCGCAATGACTGCGATTTGCTCGATGAAGTGGTCTTTACCAATCGCACCTTCAATCATTTGTGGAGCGATGTATTTACCACCTGAAGTTTTCATCAACTCTTTGATACGATCGGTGATGAACAAGTTGCCATTTTCATCAATGTAACCAGCGTCGCCCGTTTTTAGGAAACCGTGCTCATCAAAGGTCTTTTCCGTCTCTTCTGGCATTTTGTAATAGCCACGCATCACCATTGGACCACGAACCAGAATCTCGTTGTTTTCGCCGATCTTAACCTGTGCGCCAGGCATCGACATACCAATAGAGTCGGGGTTAAAACATTTATCATCCCAACACGATACTGTCGCCGTGGTTTCAGTCATGCCGTAGCCCAACTTAACGTTGATACCAATCGCATGGAAGAATCGACCGATGGTTTCATCCAGCTTTGCACCACCACAAGGCATAAAGTTGATTTGCCCGCCAAGTAGCGCACGCAGTTTGCTCAGAACCAACTTATCCGCCAAAGCGTATGACTTACGCAGCAAGAGCGATGGCTGACGTTTTTCTTGATGACAAGCGGCCATTTTTGCGCCCATGTTGACTGCCCAAGTAAACATGATCTTACGATGAATCGGCGCGCGAGACACTTTCTCGTGAATCGCAGAGAAGATCTTCTCATAGAAACGCGGTACGGCACACATCACGGTAGGTCGCACCTGGCTCAGTGCATCACGTACTTGCATGGTGTCTTGCAAATAGCAGTTGGTCGCCCCTTTGTACAATACATAAAAGGTCCAAGCGCGCTCAAATACGTGTGACAACGGAAGGAAACATAATGACACGTCACTTTGAGAAAGGCTCAAGCGCTGATCGTGCCCTTCCAATTGCGCCGCAATGTTTGCGTAGTCCAACATAACGCCTTTTGGCTGGCCTGTTGTACCCGAGGTGTAGATGAGCGTAAGTAGATCATCTTCTTTTGCCTGATCTAAACGCGCATCCAATTCAACTTGATATGTAGTGTCGCCTTTGGCAACAAATGCTTGCCAAGAGATAACGAAATCATGATCGCCAAGTTCTATATCATCAGACATCGCAACAATGAGCTCTAACTGTTCGCACTGGTCAAAAATGCTCACTGCTGCATCAAATTGAGGCTGTTCACCAACAAACAGAACTTTGACGTCTGCATTGTTGATGATGTACGCCGACTGAGCGGCAGTATTGGTTGGGTAAATAGGTACTGTCACGCTGCGTAATTGCAGTGCTGCGATATCAGCAATCGTCCATTGCGGCATGTTGTTCGAGAAAATGCCGATCTTATCTTGGACTCCTAATCCCTGAGCCAAAAGTGCAAGTGATAAAGCATCAACTTGCTGACCAAATTGCGTCCACGTAATACCTTGCCACTCCTCACCCACTTTATGCTTGAGTGCAACGCGTGTACCACCGTTCGCAATTTGTTCACGAATACGTTTAACGATATGAAAATCTAACTTGGCCATTCTTTTACTTACCTTTTGGCTTACAGGCGTAAGCTAATTGAGCGAACAAGTGTACTCACGGCTTGCTAAAACGCAACTGACCAGTATCAAACTTATCACTAATAAGAGACAACTATCACTTATACGTCGCGAACGTACCTCAAATTGCTGAATGATTACTCTATTTAACTTACTGTTTCGATTGTTGATTACGAAAACAAAAAGCCCCGAGAGACAAAAATCGCTCGGGGACCAATGAATTGTAAAAATTGATGATTACCAATATGGTCTAATCGAGAAGACCAAACGTCATCTTATTTTGCGGCAACGACTTCACCACAAGTGATCATCAGTTGATCGCGCAGCCAAATGTGGCCTTTATCTTTTTCGCTTGATTCATGCCAGCTTAAGAAGCCGCTGATTTCTTTGTTCGCAAATGGGAAATCAAGAATTTGCAGTTGATCGCTGTTTACCGCATTTTCCGCCATCCAACGTGGTGCAATAGTCACAAGCTCAGATTGACCCACCACGTATAGTAGGTTGCTTAAACTAGAACCTTCATACGCCGCTTGGCAATCCAGTTCACGGTACGCTTGCTCTGAGAAACTACGTTGGCCATGCACTTTCGATAACTTCGCATGCTTTTCGTTAAGCAGTTGCTCAGCCGTCACACCACCTTGAATGCGTGGGTGTGTTTTTGATGCGATAACCACTAATTCATCTTTGAAGATTTCAGTACTTGAGAAACCTTGCTCATCAAAACGAGCGTAGTCGATCACGAAATCAATTTCTTGGTAGCGCATACGCTCAGACAACAAACGGTCAAATTCTGCATCTAGGTGAAGCTGAACGTTTGGTGCTTGTTGATTCACTTTTGCCATGATCTTCGGAGCAAAACGCATGTCGCAAGGGCTGCAAATCGCAAGCTTGAATAAGCGAGTCGAAGATTCTGGCTGGAATACAGAGCTAGGAAGTTCATTGCGAATCAGCTGCAGTGCTTGGCGAATAGGACCAAACAGTTGACGTGCTCGTTGCGTAGGCTGAATACCACGGCCTTGGCGCATGAATAGCTCGTCGTTAAACATCACTTTTAAGCGTGCCACGGCGTTACTTACCGCCGGCTGAGACATGCCTAGGTTATGTGCTGCACGAGTAATATTTTGCTCTTGCATTACAGCATCAAATACAGTCAGTAGGTTTAAATCTACACCACGCAAAGTGCTTTCCATACGGTAGCTAGCAATTGCGCTCATCGCGTCTTTCTTCTCTAACATTGAGTGCGCCTCTTTTGTAATCGTCAACTTTGTTCATTAAATTCATAACGAATAGAATCCCATCTCGCACAAAAGACGGCGGCTGGATTCGAATCATTTTACGAATAGATAACCTAACTTTTTATTATATTTATCGTCCGGATACTTCCGGCTCGAACTGTACTATCAACTAATCGATTGCGGTTTCGCAACTAGATTGATATTTAATCAGTAAATTTTAGCCAATTAGGTATTTATTCGTTAAATAACAAAAGCTTGATAAAAACATAAAAAACTATAAAACACGTAAAAGTGCATTCTTTGAGGACGTATTTAGCAAATTGATAGGACAGGTGGTTAACACAAGCATGCATTTAGCTCGGTTATTGGTTGGGATAGGAACAACATATAGCAGCTATATCTTTGATTGAATTTTGCACTTATCAGTCAAATTATCAGCAAATACACACTGAATAGAAATGAGAGAGGAAGAATAAAAATGCAGCCTTCCAAACAGAAAGGCTGCAACAAAATCGTGTCAAAAATGGAAGGAACAATGTACTTAGAACAACGTACTTAAATGTTCGACACGTAACTTGGAAAATCAACCTGCTCCCACAGCTGTCTGGATAACTCTGCTTTTGAATCCCATGCCCCTTGCAGTACCCAATGAACAATAGCCTGAGCAACATCTGGGTATTTCACACTTTCGGCTTGTTGCTCCTTTAGCCACTGGCGTACTGCGGAAATGTCTAAGCTCTCCATCGACATCGCAAGCCCTAAATCTTCTAAGGTCGCAACATTGCTCTGCTGCTCGAATTGACCCGCGAGTGGCTTTAGTAACAATTTTTTCCCCAAAGACAAGGCTTCTGAAGGAAGCTCAAACCCACCATTAGCAATGACACCACTACAGCGATGCAAATGATGCTGGAAGTTGCTGTGGCATAAAGGGCGCAGTTCTATGTTTTCTACCTGCTCACATTCGATCACATCCGGGTGATAACAGATAAACGCTTGTTGATTAAAGTGGAACAATAAGTCCGAGATATCTTCAATCGATTCGAACGGTAGATACACCAACACGAAGTCGTCGTTTTCTGCTTGGCTATCGACGGTATGCACTATCGGTGGTAACAAAGGTTGATCAAAATGATGCCAATGCAAACCAAGGTGGTGTTGAGAAGGCGCAAAGTATTCAATGACGGATTTATCTAACCAACTTGCTCCCTTTAGTGGCACCGGATAACGGAAAGCATTTTGGTGGCTGATACCAATAGAAGGCTTATTTTGTTGTCTCGCTGCCCACGCAGTCACAGGTTCGAAGTCATTAATGATAAGATCGTAGGACGACAGATCGAGTTGCTTAACTTCTTTGAAAAACTGCACCAAATTGTTATTCAATGCTGTTTTCGCGTAGTTTACAGAGCCTTTTTCAGTAATAAAGGTGAAGCCTCGGCGAGTCTGGTAATCGCCAAATGCTTCCATTGAAAAGTATTTTTCCGGCGCTCGCCCAGAAAACAAAAAGTCGACCTCAACATCGTGCTCTTTAAACGCATGACTCATCGCCCTTGCGCGTGCAATATGTCCGTTTCCTGTCCCTTGAACACCGTACAAGATTTTCATCAATTAGCCTCCTAACATCGCAATCGCTAATCCACCACAAAGACTGCCAAGCAGTGCACCAATGATGACATCGGTAAAAAAGTGCACACCCAATAAGATTCGCGCGGTTCCGATTAAACTTGCCCAAAAGAATGCAGCAACGCCTAGGCTCGGATAGAAATGGTCAATCAGCGTCGCCATGACAAACGCAGCGGCAGTGTGTCCTGAAGGAAGACTGTAGCGATCAGAGGGAGTGATAAAAGCAGGAAGGAGTGCACTAAGCTCTTCAGGGCGACGACGCTTAAAACTATTTTTCAGCGTCCAATAAATTGGTAGCTCGATAGCAAAAGCAAGTAAACCCGCCAGTAAAAACCAGACTCCTTGCTCCTTATCTAAATACCAAGCTAATAAACCCAACACCAAGTAAAGGTGCCCGTCACCACTGTGGGAGACTCCTTTGCTGATATTGGCGACTTGTTGATTAAAACGGTGCTTAAGACAAACACTAGAGAGCGCTAAATCAAACTTAGCAATGGTTGCAATTGGCTGTGTAATTGTCTCTATGGTTCGCATGTGACCTTTCCTTACTTTGACAACGCCTTTGTGTGAAAAGTAGGAGGTTTAGGTGACAACAGCATGACGGGAATTTGGACAATTAATGACAAAGGCCAAATTAAGGTGTGCCCAACAATTTATCTATTGGGCATAACCATAAAAATAGAACATTAAGAAGGGTTTGCTGGTTGCGGTTGAGGGGTGTCTATATACCAGACTTTTCTCTTCTTGCGGCAGGCGCGCAACGAGCCCGTCGTCATGTCGCCATCTTTTGTAAGCTCATAGCTCAGTGAGCGGCAAGTATAGTTTCCCGACAGTTCATGCTCTATACTCGTTTGCTCCGTTTTACTCGAGTTAGGCTCTAGTAGAGGGTTAGGCTGAGTAGATAAAATGTCACGATTTATCACATTGCTGCGCGCATAATCCTTATGGACATAACCTTTTATCACTCCTTTCTGTTCAACGAGAAACCAAGGTTGATCAACCACTTTTGCTAGCACATTAAAGACTTCCCCTTTCGATAATACGCCAAGCTTTGCCCCTTCAAGACTCGGTTTGGAGCGTAGGTTTAATGTGGTCTTAGAGCGGTAAGAGACATCCATAAACTCTACTGGGTTTGAGGTATCGACACCTTCAGTGGTTGGTCGGAAAACTTCCGCTTGCTGTTTCTCACTAGGTTGAACACGGATCTTCCACCAAGAATACGTTTCCGGATCTTTACCTTTAAACTTATTTCGGCTGTCAGACTCAAGGGCAACAAGCATCTGATTCAAGAACGATTCGCGTCCCTCATAACTCAAAAATCGATCCATTTGATCATTGATAACCATGACGCTCTGCGAGTGATCATTCATCACAACGGGGGAAGCCACTTCCACATAGGTCTGCGATTGAAACAGCTGACAACCCGACAAGCTGACCAGAGTAAATACTATGGCTGAACGTCCAAATTGTTTTGTTAACCTCATTCTTTCCCTAACCCTTATTTCTTTTACCTAGTGCAACTGCACTACTATAAATGGTCATTCAAAACTTTTGCCAAACAATTCGGACCTTTGTGTGACAAGTCGCAATCCCGATGCTTGTTTTGGTAATGAAACGTCGCAAACTTGATGAGAACTTACTTCTTCTAGCACGTTTCTATCGCATCATGTCGTTTCACTTAGTGCATCATTTTTTTCAAGCAAACGAAAAGACTCATCCTATATGAATAAAAAATCGACTTTAGGGTTGACGCGCTTCATGGAGTGCGGTACTAATTTGTTAACTTAATTATGTGGAAAGCTTAACAACTATGTCAGCTCATTTTTCTATCCTGCTTAGCCTCCTCCTGATCGTGACCAGTTCGCGCGGGTAGGCTGTGGAAGAAAAATAACCACACCAATTTCTAAGAACCCGCATGAGAATGCGGGTTTTTTTATATCTAAATACTGGAAGTAAACGATTCACTTGCGCGAAAGTGCAGAAATCAGGAAGGAAGCAAACATGAACGATCAGGTCATTATATTCGACACCACATTGCGTGATGGCGAGCAAGCGTTGTCAGCAAGCTTGACGGTTAAAGAAAAACTGCAGATTGCCTATGCGCTGGAAAGACTCGGCGTTGATGTTATCGAAGCTGGCTTCCCAATCTCTTCACCAGGTGATTTCGAGTCTGTACAAACCATCGCAAAAAACATAAAAAACAGTCGAGTTTGTGCACTTTCGCGTGCCGTTGCGAAAGACATTGATGCTGCCGCTGAAGCATTAAAAGTGGCTGACCAATTCCGTATTCACACGTTTTTAGCCACTTCCACCATTCACGTAGAAGACAAACTACGCCGCAGCTACGACGATGTACTAGAAATGGCAGTCAACGCCGTTAAACATGCGCGTAACTACACTGATGATGTCGAGTTTTCTTGTGAAGATGCAGGTCGTACTCCTATAGACAACCTATGTCGCATGGTAGAAGCCGCCATCAATGCAGGTGCGAGTACAATCAACATTCCAGATACCGTTGGCTACACCGTACCAAGTGAGTTTGGTGGGATTATTGAAACCCTATTTAACCGCGTTCCGAACATTGATAAAGCGATCATCTCCGTTCACTGTCACGACGATTTGGGGATGTCAGTTGCCAACTCTATTGCCGCCGTTCAAGCTGGCGCACGTCAGATAGAAGGCACGATCAATGGCATTGGAGAGCGAGCGGGTAACTGTTCACTTGAAGAAATCGCAATGATCATCAAGACTCGTCAAGAGTTTTTGGGCGTTCACACTGGCATTAAGCATGATGAAATTCACCGCACCAGTAAGTTGGTTAGCCAGCTATGCAATATGCCTATTCAAAGCAACAAAGCAATTGTGGGTGCAAATGCGTTTAGCCACTCTTCAGGCATCCACCAAGATGGCATGTTGAAGAATAAGAATACCTACGAAATCATGACCCCTGAGTCTATTGGCCTAAAAAACCAAGCTCTGAACCTAACCAGCCGCAGCGGTCGCGCTGCCGTGAAGAGCCATATGGACACCATGGGTTACAACGAAGACGAGTACAACCTAGACGCACTGTATGCGGATTTCTTGAAACTTGCTGACCGCAAAGGCCAAGTGTTCGATTACGACCTAGAAGCCCTAATGCACTTCTCGAACTTGCGTGAAGAAGATGACTTCTACAAATTGAGCTACCTAAGCGTGCAGTCTGGCAGCGTAATGGCCACCACCAGCATCAAAATGCAATGCGGTGATGAAGAAATGTGTGAAGCAGCGGTCGGTAATGGCCCAGTTGATGCGCTATACCAATGTATCTACCGCGTGACAGGCTACGACATCGTTCTGGATAAATTCGACCTAACCGCGAAAGGTGAAGGTGAAGATGGTTTGGGTCAAGCAGACATCATTGCCAACTACAAAGGTCGCAAATACCACGGTACGGGTGTTTCCACCGACATCGTTGAGGCTTCCGGCCAAGCATTATTGCACGTTATTAACAGCATTCATCGTGCAGATAAAATCGAAGAAATGAAGCAGAAAAAGATTGCGACTGTGTAATAACAACCGGGCTACACGGCTCAGGAAAGAACACGCTCGTTGAAATAATTAAGCTCAAAATTAGAAAACTTAAAGGATTAACATGACAGACAAATCGTACAAAATTGCCGTCCTACCCGGTGACGGCATTGGCCCGGAAGTAATGGCGCAGGCACATAAAGTATTGGATGCAATCGAAAAGAAACATGGTATTGCGTTTGAGCGTGACGAGCATGATGTAGGTGGTATCGCGATCGACAATCACGGTTGCCCACTTCCAGAGAGCACAATAAAAGCATGTGAAGAGTCTGATGCAGTCCTATTCGGCTCGGTTGGCGGCCCTAAGTGGGAGCACTTACCACCAAATGACCAACCTGAACGCGGTGCCCTACTGCCGCTACGTAAACACTTCCAACTGTTCTGTAACTTACGTCCAGCGCAAATTCACTCAGGTCTTGAAGCTTTCTCACCGCTACGTGCAGACATCTCGGGTCGCGGCTTTGACATCGTGGTAGTCCGTGAACTGACGGGTGGTATCTACTTCGGCCAACCGAAAGGTCGTGAAGGTGAAGGCGCAACAGAAAAAGCATTTGATACTGAGGTGTACCACCGCTTTGAGATCGAACGTATTGCAAAAATCGCTTTTGAGTCTGCTCGTCTACGTCGCAAGAAAGTGTGCTCTATCGACAAAGCGAACGTTCTACAAAGCTCTATCTTATGGCGTGAAGTAGTCGAAGAAATCGCAAAAGACTACCCAGATGTCGAGTTGTCACACATGTACATTGATAACGCGACTATGCAGCTTATCAAAGACCCTGCTCAGTTCGACGTAATGCTGTGTTCAAACATCTTCGGCGACATCATTTCTGATGAATGCGCGATGATCACAGGCTCTATGGGTATGTTGCCATCAGCAAGTCTAAACGAAAGTAAATTTGGTCTGTACGAGCCAGCAGGTGGCAGTGCACCCGATATCGCAGGTAAGAATATTGCTAACCCTGTGGCGCAAATCCTATCAGCAGCACTGATGCTGCGTTACAGCCTAGGTGAAGAAACTGCGGCGCAAGACATTGAAGCCGCAGTATCAAAAGCACTTTCAGCTGGGGAGCTAACGGGCGATCTTGCTGGTGACAACCCTGCGCTTACAACATCTGAGATGGGCGATAAGATCGCTGAGTACATCTTAAACTCGTAATACAGAACAGATTCATAATAAATACTAAATCCTCTATCCACCAATGACTTACCTCTAAGTCATTGGTGCTAAAACAAAGCAACAAGGATAACGAGGAAAGGAAGCAAACAATGGGCAAAACACTATACGAAAAAGTCTACGACGCACACGTTGCCGTCGCAGCAGAAGGGGAAAACCCAATCTTGTACATCGACCGTCACTTGGTACATGAAGTGACGTCTCCGCAAGCATTTGACGGCTTGCGTGAAAAAGGTCGTAAGGTGCGTCAGGTCAGCAAAACTTTTGCCACCATGGACCACAACGTTTCAACAACCACCAAAGACATCAACGCATCCGGTGAGATGGCTCGTATCCAGATGGAAACGCTATCGAAAAACTGTGAAGAGTTTGGTGTTACGCTTTACGACATTAACCATAAATATCAAGGTATTGTGCACGTTATGGGCCCAGAGCTTGGTATTACCCTACCGGGCATGACCATTGTTTGTGGTGACTCGCACACGGCTACACACGGTGCGTTCGGCTCGCTAGCTTTTGGTATTGGAACATCTGAAGTTGAGCACGTATTAGCAACTCAAACGCTAAAACAAGCGCGCGCTAAAACGATGAAGATCGAAGTAAAAGGCAAAGTGGCTCCGGGCATCACGGCTAAAGATATCGTGCTAGCGATCATCGGTGAAACCACAGCTGCTGGCGGTACAGGCTACGTGGTTGAATTCTGTGGTGAGGCGATCACCGACCTTTCAATGGAAGGCCGCATGACCGTATGTAATATGGCAATTGAGCTAGGTGCGAAAGCCGGTTTGATTGCACCAGATGAAACCACGTTCGAATACATCAAAGGCCGTAAATTCTCACCCCAAGGTGCCGACTTTGATGCAGCAGTAGAATACTGGAAAACATTAAAAACGGACGATGATGCTCAGTTTGATGCAGTCGTGACACTAAACGCAGCGGATATCAGACCACAAGTCACTTGGGGTACTAACCCAGGCCAAGTGATCGCAGTAGATCAACCGATCCCAGCACCAGAAAGCTTTGCCGACCCAGTAGAAAAAGCATCGGCAGAAAAAGCATTGGCTTACATGGGCCTAGAGGCAGGCAAGTCATTGTCTGATTACAACGTCGATAAAGTCTTCGTTGGTTCTTGTACTAACTCACGTATCGAAGACATGCGCGCAGCCGCTGAAGTAGCGAAAGGTCGCAAAGTCGCGCCTCACGTTCAAGCGCTGATCGTTCCTGGCTCTGAGCAAGTAAAAGCGCAAGCAGAAGCGGAAGGCTTGGACGTTATCTTTAAAGAAGCGGGCTTTGAGTGGCGCCTACCAGGTTGCTCGATGTGTCTAGCAATGAACAATGACCGTTTGGGCCCACATGAACGTTGTGCGTCTACTTCAAACCGTAACTTTGAAGGCCGCCAAGGTCGTGATGGCCGTACCCACCTAGTGAGCCCTGCGATGGCAGCGGCAGCAGCAATTGCTGGTCACTTTGTAGATATTCGTGAACTAGACTAAGGAGCAAACCAATGTCAGGCTTTAAACAACACACAGGCTTAGTTGTTCCTCTAGATGCAGCGAACGTTGATACTGATGCCATCATTCCAAAGCAGTTCCTACAAAAGGTCTCCCGCCTAGGGTTTGGTAAGCACCTATTCCATGACTGGCGCTTCCTAGACGATGCTGGCGAACAGCCAAATCCAGAGTTCGTGATGAACGCACCTCGCTACCAAGGCGCGTCTATCTTGCTGGCTCGTGAAAACTTCGGCTGTGGCTCATCTCGTGAGCACGCACCGTGGGCACTAGCGGATTACGGCATAAAAGCGATGATCGCACCAAGCTTTGCCGATATTTTTTACGGCAACTCGATCAACAACCAAATGGTGCCAGTTCGTTTGACTGAACAAGAAGTGGATGAAATCTTCCAGTTTGTTGAGGCAAATGAAGGTGCAGAAGTCGAGGTCGACCTAGAAGCGAATGTCGTTCGTGCCAACGGCAAAGAATATGGTTTTGAAATCGATTCGTTCCGTCGTCATTGCTTGCTAAACGGTTTGGACAACATTGGCCTAACCCTTCAACACGAAGATAAGATTGCTGAGTACGAAGCGAATATTCCAAGCTTCTTGCGTTAAGACGCGTTAGTAAATACACAAATCAAGGGCTGGCAATTGTCGGCCCTTGATTTGTTTTGGGTGACAGATCTCATATCGCTTTGCTTACAGAATACCGAACGCCTCTGTTGAAATTCGTCATCCTGAACAGCGACGAAGGAGCGTGATTCAGGATCGACTACCAGAGCGCACTGTACAGATTCATACTGTCTTTACTCAAGAGTTTGTGGGTATTAGATTCCTGATATCGCTTATGCTCCTCGGAATGACAGCGAATAAAGGCCACTGATTACTGAAAGAAAACAAGCACTAAACTGGTCTACACTATCAACAATATCTCATTCAAAGGTATCTCTATGAAGCGTCTGTTATTGCTGTTGTGTGCTCTGGTTTCTTTCTCGACATTGTCCGCGCCTAAATCCGACTTATGGCCATATTGGAAACAATCGAATCAAGCCAACCAAACCCAAATTTCTCATCAAGAATGGCAACAACTGCTCGATACTTATTTAGTTGAACAAGGCGAGAATACCTTGTTTCGTTATAGCCAAGTCTCCTCTGTCGATAAAACTAAGCTGAAACAATACATCCAGCGTTTGGCAAAACTAGACCCTCTACAATACAACCAAGCAGAGCAATATGCCTATTGGGTAAACCTTTACAACGCCATCACGGTAGATCTTATTTTGGATAACTATCCAGTCGAATCAATCACCAAGCTAGGTGGTTTATTTAGCTTTGGTCCTTGGGGAGACGATGTGGTCGTGGTCAATGGGAAGGATCTAACTTTAAACGATATTGAACATCGAATTTTGCGTCCAATTTGGAATGACCCAAGAACGCATTACGCGGTTAACTGTGCCAGCCTAGGATGCCCTAATCTGCAATCTCAAGCATTCACTGCTGACAACACGCAAGCTCTACTGGATAGTGCCGCCAAAACATTTATCAACAGCAGCAAAGGCGTATCTATCCAAGGTAACACGGCGCAGCTGTCTTCTATTTATGATTGGTTTGCAGCGGACTTTGGTGGAGAGAAACAAGTTTTCAACCACATCGCAACGTATGCTCCGCAATACAAAAACTTCTCTGGCAAAGTGAAATACGAATACGATTGGGACTTGAATCAAGCCAACTAAACTGGGGGGATGTGAGGTCAATTAGCATTAGGGACATAATAGGCCAAAAGCTAAAGACACCGGCAACTCAAAGACTAAGACATGAAAAAAAGGGCACTGAGTGCCCTTTTTTACATCCAAATGTTTGATAGAAAACGTCCGACTACTTAAAGCCTTTAACCTTCTTAATAAGATCGTAAGCGTTTTGAATCTCTTGAGATTTCTCTTTCGCGACGTTCATCATCTCTGGTGGTAAACCTTTAGCCATCAATTTGTCCGGGTGATGCTCGTTCATCAGTTTACGATAAGCACGCTTAACGGTTTTACTGTCTGCATCTGAAGACACATCCAGAATTTTGTACGCGTCGGCCAACTGATCCGCTTGTGAAGCTTGTTGCCAGCTACCACCTGAAGATTGGCGTTGATGCTGACCATGAAAACCGCCCTGGCTTTGGAAACGAAATGCGGCTTCTTGCATTTGCAAACGACGCTCTAATTGCTCAGAAGAGAAACCCAAACCACGTGCAATCTTGTGTAGTACATTTCGTTCACTCGGGTGGATCGAGCCATCTGCAAAGGCCGCCGAGATTTGCAGCTCTAAGAAAAATTGCAACAAGTCAAAGCGACCAGCTGTCGAAATTTTCACACGAACAAGAACATCTTCTAACGGAAAGTCGCTGTCTTTACCTTCACGAAACGCGTCTTGCGCTGCGCGACGCTGTTCGCCATGCAAATTCATGCGGTCCATCATGGCTGAAGCCAGTTGGATTTCCTCTTTGGTGACTTGGCCTTTCGCTTTTGCCACATGTCCCATTACCGCAAACGCCGCTTTAAAAAACTCTTCTTGGCGCTGAGCTTGACTTGGCCCTTTTCCAAAGCCGCCAGTAGAGAACCCGGCTTGACTCAAGCGACGTGCTTTATCGAATTGATGGCCAATAAATAAGCCAAAGAGTAAACCTAGCGGCCCGCCAAGTAACAAGCCAAAAAAGGCACCCAGAATTTTGCCAAAAATATGCATTATGTGTTCTCTATCAATGAATTTTTATCGACGACGGCGGTCTTATAGTGCCGGATGCAACGATTTCCTTTATGATAATGGAATTAGTTTTATTTCGGCTAGGCCATTTCGCCTGCTTATCTTTGCAGCTATTTTGTCGTCATTATGCCACAGTGAATCAATACGCTGGGATAAATGCGACTATAGTTGATTCATTTGGCTATTACGCTAGGGTACAACAAGCCCTATAGCCATCGAGTAGTAGTGACACAGGAAAGTTCAATTCAATGCAACATTTCTCCCGCACATTTTTAGCGGCCTCTATCAGCACCGCCTTGTTTGTACCCACCACTCAAGCTGAAGCGAATATCCATGATAGTGTGCAGGAAATGCCCGCCACAGATCAATGTTTGGTCGATACAAGTGGCGAGGAGGACGCTCTTAATACCCCAGTAGTGGTAGAGGCTGACACCCTGCAAGCCATCAATGGTGACAAAGCTCAGTACTCAGGTAATGTACAAGTCACCCAAGGCCAGAAGAAAATTACCGCAGATAGCGTAACGCTGCACCAACAAGACAACGTCGTGGTTGCCGAAGGCAACGTGACTTTCAATGACGGCCAAGTCAAAGCTCGATCTGATCGTGTTACTAACGACATTAATCAAGATACGTTTTCACTTGAGAACACCGATTATCAGTTCCTTTGCCAACAAGGCCGAGGCACTGCAGCCTATATCGCCCGCACAGGTCAGTCGGTTTATGAACTCGAAGACGGCTCTATCACATCGTGCCCTCAAGGCGATAATTCATGGCGATTGGTTGCGTCAGGCATCGATGTTGACCAAGATGAAGAGACAGCGACGCTGCACCATCCTCGATTTGAAGTGTTAGATGTGCCTGTTTTCTATGTGCCGTATCTAACCATGCCAATTGGAGATACGCGCAAAACGGGTTTCCTCTTCCCTTCTTTATCGTACGGTTCTAGTGATGGTATGGAAGTCGAGGTGCCATTCTATTGGAACATCGCGCCTCAATATGACATGACACTCACCACGCTCTATATGCAGCAACGTGGTACAAAACTCGATACTGACTTCCGCTACCTAACAGATGGTTGGGGAAATGGAGAAATCAAAGGCGAATACCTCAATAGTGATCGCAAATATCAGGACGAGTCTCGTTGGGGCTACCAAGTTAAACACGACGGTATCATCAATAAACAGTGGATAGTCAAAGTCGATTACTCAAAAGTGAGTGATATTGATTACTTCCTCGATCTCGACTCCAACATTGGTAACCGTGAAGATGGTCAACTGGTTCAAGAAGGACAAGTACAATATCGTTCTGACTTCTGGGATGCCTCGTTAACCGTTCGTGACTTCCAAATCTTATTGAAAGAAGAGAACCGCCCTTATCGCCTGCTTCCTCAGTTAGACTTGAACTACTACACGCCGTTGTGGGGAGATTACCTTAACTTTGACGTGAAGAGCCAAGTCAGCCGCTTCGATACGAGCGATGCTGCGCGACCAAATGCGACCCGTGTTCACATTGAACCAGGGCTTACATTACCGCTCTCAAACTCATGGGCAACGTGGACAACAGAAGCGCGCGTGCTCTCTACGTATTACTCTCAAGACTTAACGGGTTTGACAGATGTAAACTTGCAAAACCAGTTGGATGATGAAGTTTCTCGTGTTATTCCTGAGTTCCGTACGCATGCGCAACTTTACTTAGAACGAGATACAAGCTGGATCAAGGGCTACACCCAAACACTGGAGCCTCAGCTGCAGTACTTGTACGTACCTGAAGAAGATCAAACCAACATCTACAATTACGATACCACCTTGCTACAAACCGACTACTACGGGCTATTCCGCAGTCGTAAGTACAGTGGCATTGATAAAATCGCCTCTGCGAACCAGTTAAGCTACGGTGCGAGTACTCGCTTCTTTGATGATGACTATAAAGAGCGTCTTAACGTTTCATTTGGTCAGATTTACTACTTCGATAAAAAGACCAAACTGAGCAACAGCCCAAATCTTCCGGATGAGACCACCAACTATTCATCATGGGCGATTGAAGCCGATTTCAACTACAACGATTACTTGTTCTATCACGGTGGAATTCAATACGATATCGATTTGAGCTCCATGCAGTTGGCGAACAGTACCTTAGAGTACCAATTTAACGGTGGCTTTATTCAGGGTAACTATCGTTACGTCACGCGTGAATACATCGAAGATACGATCATTCTCGAAAACCTAGACACAATTACTCGTAAAGGCATTTCACAAGCAGGTATTGTAGCGGCCTACGAGTTCAACCCGAACTGGTCTGCAAGTGGTCAATACTACTACGACCTCAATGAAAATGCGGACCTAGAATGGCTAGCGAGCCTGCGTTACCAGTCTGACTGTTGGTACATTGGTGTGACTTACGCCAACCAATTGCTTGGTTGGAAAAACCAAACTATCGGCAGCACTGGGGCATCACCTGAATACGAAAATAACTTTAGCGTTAACTTCGGTATTCAAGGCTTTGCGACCAATCAGCGTGAAGACACTGCAGTCAAAGAACTGGATGGTTCTGACAACGCGATTAAGTACGGCCGCCCATTCTATCTGAACAATTAATCAAAATAGGCGTCTTAAATGAATAAGACGCCTATTCAAAAATACTGACGGAATTTTAAATGAAAATTTGGAAATCAATCTTATTCACGACCCTACTCTCTTGCGGAGCGGTTGCAGCACCAGTAGAGATCGATAAGGTTGCGGTCATCGTGAACGACGGTGTAGTTCTACAAAGCGACATCGAAACAGCGATGAAAACGCTGCAAGCCAACGCACGTCAAAGTGGAAAGAGCTTACCTTCTACCAGCGTGTTAAAAGAACAAGTCGTTGAAAAACTTATCATTGATACGTTGCAAGGCCAAGAAGCAGACCGTATTGGTGTGCGTATTGACGACAACCGTTTAAACCAAGCGATTGCAGAGATCGCACGTAATAATGAGCAATCGGTAGAACAACTCGCTGCTTCTGTAGAAAGTGAAGGTTTAAGTTACCCAGAATTCCGCGAACAAATTCGTAAGGAAATCGCCGCATCAGAAGCCCGCAATGCACTGGTTCGTCGCCGTATTAATATCCTTCCAGCAGAGGTCGATAGCCTTGCGGAACAACTATCACAAGAAACCAATGCGACTGTTCAATACAAAATTGGACACATTCAACTGCGCTTCTCTGACGATAAAGAAAAATCTGCTGTAGAAGCAGAAGCTAAAGCGCTCGCGAAAAAGCTAAACGAAGGTGCAGACTTTACGGAGATGGCCTACACCTACTCAAAAGGTCCTAAAGCTTTACAAGGTGGTGACTGGGGCTGGATGCGTAAAGAAGAGATGCCGACCATCTTTGCTGATCAGATCAAGATGCAAAACAAAGGCAGCATTATTGGTCCTTTCCGTAGTGGCGTTGGTTTCCACATCCTAAAAATAGAGGATGTCAAAGGCCTAGAAACGGTTGCGGTAACGGAAGTAAATGCGCGTCATATTTTGATTAAACCAACCGTGATTCTGAGCGACGAAGGGGCGAAGAAGCAACTGAATGAATTTGTACGCCGCATCAAAGCCGGTGAAGCAACGTTCGCTCAATTGGCAACACAATACAGTCAAGATCCTGGCTCGGCAGCACAAGACGGTGAACTAGGTTATCAAACACCAGATCTTTACGTGCCAGAATTCAAGCACCAAGTAGAAACTCTGCCAGTTGGCTCAATCAGCGAACCGTTCAAAACCGTTCACGGCTGGCATATCGTTGAAGTGTTGGATCGTCGCCAAGTTGACCGTACTGACTCAGCGATGAAGAACAAAGCTTACCGTATTCTATTTAACCGTAAATTTAATGAAGAAGCGGGCGCATGGATGCAAGAGCTACGCGCAAGTGCGTTTGTTGAAATCGTGGATGACAACAATGACAACTAATACAATTCGTAGAATTGTCGTAACCGCAGGGGAACCTGCGGGTATCGGCCCAGACTTAGTGCTTGCCCTATCGAAAGAAGATTGGGCGCACCAAATTGTCGTCTGTGCCGATAAGAATATGCTGACGGAGCGAGCCAAGCAGCTTGGAATCGAAGTCCAACTGTCTGATTACAATCCAGAAGAAGCACCTAAAGCACAAAAAGCGGGCACGCTTATCGTTGACCATATCCAAATATCGGAACCTGCGGTCGCAGGCGAGCTCAATGAAGCGAATGGCCACTATGTACTAAAAACGCTAGAAAGAGCGGCTTTAGGCTGTATGAATGATGAATTTGATGCTATTGTCACCGGCCCTGTTCATAAGGGGGTGATCAATCGCGCAGGTGTTGCATTCAGTGGTCATACTGAATTTTTCGCCGAGAAGTCACAAACGCCGCTAGTCGTAATGATGCTAGCAACGGAAGGACTACGCGTGGCGCTGGTTACAACACATATTCCTTTAGCTTATGTGTCCAAAGCTGTCACCGAAGAGCGATTAGAAAAAATCATCGATATTCTTCATAAAGACCTTGTAGAAAAGTTTGCTATCGCACAACCAAACATCTACGTTTGCGGGCTTAACCCTCATGCTGGCGAAGATGGCTGCTTAGGTCGTGAAGAGATCGAGACCATCACTCCGACACTGGAAAAAATTCGACAAGAAAAAGGTATCAACCTTATCGGCCCTCTGCCGGCTGATACCATTTTCAATGAAAAATATTTAAATGATGCTGATGCTGTTTTAGGCATGTACCATGATCAAGTATTGCCAGTATTAAAGTACAAAGGCTTTGGTCGTTCAGTAAACATTACTCTTGGTCTACCTTTTATTAGAACATCGGTGGACCACGGTACTGCATTAGATCTGGCAGGGACAGGTCAAGCGGATACAGGGAGTTTCCGAACAGCGCTCACGCATGCGATAGATTTGGTAGAGAAGAAACAATGAGAAATGATGTCCATTTAGGACACAAAGCGCGTAAACGTTTTGGTCAAAACTTCCTGAACGATCCATACATTATTGATGGAATCGTATCAGCGATTAACCCAAAACCAGGTCAAAACCTGGTTGAAATCGGTCCTGGTCTTGGTGCAATTACTGAGCCAGTAGGTCGTGAAGTAGATAAGTTCACAGTTATCGAATTAGACCGCGATCTGGCAGAACGCCTACGTACTCACCCTGAACTGGCGGATAAGTTGACCATCCATGAGGGTGACGCTATGCGTTTTGACTTCACTCAATTAGTGAAGCCAAACAACAAGCTGCGCATTTTTGGTAACTTGCCATACAACATCTCTACACCATTGATGTTCCACCTTTTTGAGTTCCATAAAGACATTCAAGACATGCACTTTATGCTGCAAAAAGAAGTGGTAAACCGCTTAGCCGCCGGCCCTGGCAGCAAAGCTTACGGCCGTTTAACGGTAATGGCTCAGTACTACTGTAAAGTGGTACCAGTACTGGAAGTACCGCCAACGGCATTCGTTCCACCACCGAAAGTGGATTCTGCCGTTGTTCGTTTAGTGCCTTACGAAGAGCTGCCATGCCCGGCGAAAGATCTGCGTTTGCTCGATCGCGTTTGTCGTGAAGGCTTTAACCAACGTCGTAAAACCGTTCGTAACTGCTACAAATCGTTGTTAAGCACAGAAGTACTAGAAGAGCTAGGTGTTAATCCAAGCATGCGTCCAGAGAACCTGACGCTAGAACAATTCGTCGCAATGGCGAACTGGCTTGCGGATAACCCGCAGCACTAAGAACTCAAACAATGAGCCAAACCCTTGTAGGTTTGGCTTATTATTATTGGGATATTACGTTTCTGAGGAGTGCACATGGACGTCATTCAACCTTGCATCAAAATTCAAGTTCACACCAAATACATCGAAGAACAGTCCAACCCAGAGCTACAACGCTACGTTTTCGCTTATATCATCACCATCAAAAACCTTAGCCAACAAACCGTACAGTTAGTGAGCCGCCGCTGGCTAATCACAGACTCGAATGGCAAGCAAATGACGGTTGAAGGTGACGGAGTGGTAGGCCAGCAGCCCTTTATTCCAAGCAATGATGAATACACGTACAGTAGCGGAACAGCGTTAGAAACCCCTGTCGGCGTTATGCAAGGACACTACAAAATGCTGGATGAAAAAGGGCAAGAGTTCATCACCGAAATTGAACCATTTCGCTTGGCTGTTCCAAATGTTTTAAATTAGTAAATTGGAGATTCAGTGGCTACCTATATTGTTGGTGACATCCAAGGCTGTTTTGATGAATTGCAGCGACTACTAGAAAAAGTATCTTTCTCTGCGAAAAAAGACCAACTTTGGCTTGCTGGTGATTTGGTCGCCAGAGGGCCTAAATCATTAGAAACGTTACGCTTTGTGAAGTCACTTGGCGCAAGCGCAATCGTCGTGCTTGGTAATCACGACCTTCACCTTCTTGCAGTGGCTCACGGGATAAAAAAGGTCAAAGACAAAGATAGAACCGCACCTATTTTCACGGCCCCTGACAAAGAGGAACTACTGACATGGCTAGCTCAGCAACCTCTAATGGCCGAGCATGACGAGTTCGTGATGTGTCACGCTGGCATATCACCGCAGTGGAATCTAAAAACAGCGAGAAAGTGTGCCCGTGAAGTTGAGCGCATCATCCAAAGTGAAGAGCTGCCTTGGCTATTAAAAAACATGTACAGCAATCAACCTGATTCCTGGGATGACTCTCTACAGGGTTTGGACCGATACCGTTATATTATCAATGCTTTTACGCGGATGCGCTTTTGTTTCCCTGATGGTCGTTTGGATATGGATTGTAAATTGCCACCGCAACAAGTTTCCGGTAACGAACTTATTCCATGGTTTGAGGTGCCTGAACGTATCCACTTAAACAAAGCGGTGCTCTTTGGGCACTGGGCTGCACTGCAAGGTTATATGAACAGCGAAGTCATCGGGCTAGATACTGGCTGTGTTTGGGGCGGAAGCCTAACCATGATCCGTTGGGAAGATAAGAAAATTTTTACTCAGGATGCGTTAAGTTAAACACTGAATAACAGTCGATAATCCATAGTAGGAGGAATACCTGTCACTTAACACCTCCTGTAGGGTCATTCCAACGAGCCTTAACGAGACTAGAAATCTAATATCCTCGCGCTGCGAATAGATAGAAATACCTTTGACAACAAAGTACTCGTATAGAGGCTCCTGAATCTCGCTCTTTCGTCGCTTTTCAGGATGACGGTAGGTTGGGATGGCCGCTCGCTGTTATACGAACGGCATTACCGTATTAACTACGCGGTGTTAATCTCGAATTACTTTTCTAACACAGTAAAGCGCATGTTGTAGGCGTTTTTCTCATCGGCTTGATACATTTCTGAGTAAGTTTCCTTAAACTCGTCTCCCCAATCTGGGAACTGAGTATCACCATCAATGGCCGCTTCAATGTGTGTTACATACAGTTTATTGGCCATAGGCAGACAAGTGGTGTAAATCGCACCACCACCAATGATCATCACTTCTTCCACATCACCTGCGACTTCCAGAGCCTGCTCAATCGATGTTACGGTAGTGACACCTTCGATCTTTAGTGTCTCATCACGGCTAATAACAATATTCAAGCGACCAGGTAAAGGGCGACCAATAGACTCATAGGTTTTGCGTCCCATCACAACCGGTTTTCCCATGGTACAACGCTTAAACCAAGCGAAATCGGCGGGAAGGTGCCAAGGCATTTGATTGTCTTTGCCAATGATGCGATTGTCGGCCATCGCGGCAATCATACTAATGATCATGTTAGGTCCTTATACAATAGGTCTGCGGCGATAGAATAACAGCCCTGGAACCGCAAGACCAACTGCTAAACCTGCAATAATAAACATGGCCTTAAGAAAGTTTTCCATACAGGTTGCAACAAGCTCGGGTGAGTAGCCAACATGATTGATCTCTACCATAGCGATCATTGCTTTGTAAGCAAACACACCCGGCACCATCGGGATCAAAGCAGCCACAGTAAACACTTTTGGATGCGCGAGAAAACGGTGAGACCAGTACACACCGATCATCCCAACTAACGTCGCAGCAAAAAAGGTTGCCCACTCAATAGGAATGCCAAACTGCATCATCAAGTAGCGGCTACCATGACCAATCGCACCACCAACAGCGCAATACACTAAAGCTCTTTGTGGCACGTTAAAAACCAATGCAAATCCTACGGCGGGAATCGCCGCAAAAAACATGTCATTCAACAGGCCAAACATCAAATCAAATAAACTCATTAGATAGCCCACCCCCAAATTCCAGTTACACTCATCGCAGCAACGATCCCCAAACATGTCGCCAACGTTAGTAAACTAGCCATCACAAATCGAGCAATCCCCATATTAATGTGGCCTTTCAACATATCTGCGACAGAGTTAATGAGTGGGAAACCAGGTACAAGCATTAATACTGACGATGCCATTGCTACGGTAGGTAGATTACCGATTTGGTAAATTTCCGCCTGTGCTGAAATTAAGGTAGTCACAAAAGCGGTCGCAGCAAAGTTCAATAGAGGGTTGAAATGACGATGACCAATTTCTTGGCGAACGATCATGCCACCAGCTGAAGCTAAAAAGGTCATGATGAAGACTCCCCAATCACCACCAGCTAGATGACTGAATGCCGCACAAGACAAGCCAATCATAAACACCACCAACCAGCGGTTATAACGCTCTGGACTGATAGCGTTCAGCTTTTTCTGCGCCATGGTTGCATCGAGCAAACCACGTTCCATCATGATACAGATTCGTTGAATTTGCGTAATAACGCGCATATTGATGCCACGATCAGCGCAGCTTCGGGTGGTGGTGATGCAATGCCCATCCATTACCGTCGTCACAACCAATGCATTAGCTGATAGTGCTACCGCAACTTCATTCACCCCACAAGCAAGGCCAATACGACGCATAATATCGCTCACAAGAGTACTTTCAGCACCATGAGCGAGTAGCATTTGTCCGGCTTGGGCGACAAGACGAGAAATCGATCGTTGAGTAGATACCGCCAACTCTCTAGGCGGTATGGTTTCTAGAGTCATAAATAAGTCTAATTCCTTTTAGGGTGTTACTCATTCATACGCGCGAGGGCCAAACTAACCCTCAAAAAACACGACGTATCGGTTATTGTGCCGTAAATCACATCACCTAAATATGATTTAGATACAAAAAAAGCCGCAATAAATAATTGCGGCTTAATGAATTATAGGCAAACAGGCATTGTTTGACCGTTCTGATTAGTCACGAACGTAGACAACGTGACCGTCATCTTCTTCATCGTCCCAGTCATCCCAATCGTCGTCGTCATCTTCAGTGATAACGTCTTTACCCGCCATCGCATCTTTATGGTAATCATCCCACATGAAGTTAACTTTATCTTCTTCAGCCACTTCTTCCTCTTCGCGAGGTAGGTTATCCATAAAGTCAGCCAGTTTGTAACAAAGCTCTTTAGTACCGTTACGATTGATCGCCGAGATCTTAAAGTACTCGTCTTCCCAACCTAGTGCGTCTAAGATTTCTTGGATCTTCTCATTCGCTTCTTCTTCAGGCATTAGATCAACTTTGTTGAACACTAACCAGCGCGGCTTACTTGCCAGTTTTTCGCTGTATTGTTCTAGTTCATCAATGATCGTCAATGCATTTTGCACCGGATCGGACTGATCAATTGGCATAATATCGATCATGTGCAGCAATACTCGACAACGCTCTAAGTGCTTCAAGAATCGAATACCAAGGCCAGCGCCATCTGCTGCACCCTCGATCAAACCAGGGATGTCTGCAACAACAAAACTTTTCTCTGGTACGACACTTACGACACCCAAGCTTGGGATCAAAGTCGTGAATGGGTAATCAGCGACTTTCGGTTTTGCTGCTGATACTGCGCGGATAAAGGTTGATTTACCGGCATTAGGTAGACCAAGCATACCCACATCAGCAAGAAGCAATAGCTCAAGGCGAATTTCGCGTACTTCACCTTTTGTACCCAATGTTCTCTGACGAGGCGCGCGGTTTACTGAAGATTTGAAACGCGTGTTACCTAGACCGTGCCAACCGCCTTTTGCGATCATCACTTTCTTACCGTGTTCAGCAACTTCCGCCACGATTTCATTTGTGTGGATATCCACAGCGCGCGTACCCACAGGTACACGAAGAACGATGTCTTTACCACGCTTACCTGTACAGTTACCACCGCGACCGTTTTCACCACGCTCAGCTTCGTAGAAGCGCTGGAAACGGTAATCAATCAGGGTATTTAGGTTTTCATCGGCTTGGATATAAACATCACCACCGTCACCGCCATCACCGCCATCAGGGCCACCTTTAGTGATGAATTTTTCACGCCAGAAACTGACAACGCCACTACCGCCATCACCAGCCTGAACTTTTACTACCGCTTCATCTACGAACTTCATCTTTTACTCCGACTACTTCGTGCGTGGATTAAATCTTACTATGTCATCCGACAATTTTAGCAGATGACAGATCTAAGCTCCCAGATTCAAATCGCTTAGGATCTTAGCGAGAAACTTCGATATGTCGACTGCCACAAATAAAAAACCCCGCCGATTCGGCAGGGCTTTTGAATTCAGCTTAAAGCTATTAAGTAATTTGGTTAAAAACCTAATTACTCAGCTTCGATGCTTACAAACTTACGGTTCTTAGGACCTTTCACTTCGAACTTCACTTTACCTTCAGTAAGAGCGAATAGAGTGTGGTCTTTACCGATACCTACGTTGTTACCAGCGTGGAACTTAGTACCACGTTGACGAACGATGATGTTACCTGCAAGTACAGATTCACCACCGAAACGCTTAACACCTAGACGTTTGCTTTCTGAATCGCGGCCGTTACGAGTAGAACCACCAGCTTTTTTGTGTGCCATTGTTAAACTCTCCTAATAGATTAAGCGTTGATACCAGTGATCTTCACTTCAGTGAACCACTGACGGTGACCCTGTTGCTTACGAGAGTGCTTACGACGACGGAACTTAACGATTTTAACTTTATCGCCACGACCGTGTTGTACAACTTCAGCAACAATTTTGCCGCCCTCTACAAGAGGAGCACCAACTTTGATGTCTTCGCCGTTAGCAACAAGAAGAACTTTATCAAATTCTACAGTTGCACCAGTTTCAACGTCTAATTTCTCTAAACGAAGAGTTTGACCTTCGCTTACACGGTGTTGTTTACCACCAGATTGGAAAACAGCGTACATATTTTACTCCGCTTTTTCCGCACAGCCTTTCTTGAGGGTGTGCGCTAAACTAATCATCAATAGGGCGCAGATTCTACAGAATAGATGCTCCTATGACAAGCCATATTTTGAAAAAATTGGCGAAAAGCTAATCGCCAAAGAAAAGTGCGGCAATCATGCCCTTTAGTAATGTATTAATCAACGTTTTTTAGTGTATTATTCGACAATTATATAAATCGAATAAGCCTTGCAGGGTCTAACTTCAGCCGGATATACGATGGATTTTAAAACTATCCAAGCGCTTACTGCCGATGACATGGCAAAAGTGAATGAAACAATTCAAGCCCAACTTAATTCTGATGTCTCTTTAATCAACCAGCTCGGTTTTTATATCGTGAGTGGTGGAGGCAAACGTCTAAGACCGCTTTTAGCGATACTGTCAGCCCGTGCACTTGGTTACCAAGGCAATGGTCATACAATGGCAGCTGCGTTTATTGAGTTCATCCATACAGCGACTTTGCTGCATGATGACGTGGTAGATGAATCAGACATGCGCCGTGGTAAAGCCACTGCGAATGCAGCATTTGGCAATGCGGCTAGCGTATTAGTTGGGGACTTTATCTATACACGCTCATTTCAGATGATGACGGAACTAGGATCCATGAAGATCCTTAAACTAATGAGCAATGCCGTAAACGTGATCGCCGAAGGTGAAGTACAGCAGTTGATGAACTGTAACGACCCTGACACGACAGAAGAAAGCTACATGCAAGTCATCTACTCTAAGACTGCGCGCTTATTTGAATCCGCAACTCAAATCGGTGCAATCTTAAATGATGCTCCTGAGCATGTGGAAATCGCAATGCAAAATTACGGTAAGTATCTAGGCACTGCGTTTCAGCTCATTGATGACGTCATGGATTACACTTCTGATGGCGAAGACATGGGTAAAAATGTGGGTGATGACTTGGCCGAAGGCAAGCCAACTTTACCTCTACTCCATGCTATGCGTAATACCACACCAGAAAACTCAATCATGATTCGTGAAGCGATTGAGAAAGCAAATGGCATGGATCGCTTAGAAGAAATTCTTGCGGTCATGAAAGAAGCAGGCTCTCTGGAATACACAACGCAAAAAGCTCTAGAAGAAGCAGACAAAGCAATCGCAGAACTATCAGTGTTGCCAGAGTCTGAATACAAACAAGCGCTTGTTACTCTGGCTCATGTCGCAGTACAACGCACGAAGTAATCAATAGCTACCCATAACGCAAGACTTATAGCAAAAAGGAAGAGCATGCTCTTCCTTTTTTACGTTTGATACCTAATGACGACGCCCCGAGGCGCTAGTAATATCTGTCACTACCGCCATGCAGTTGTGGATCATCTTCTATTTCATCAAAGCTAACGGCGAGCTGCTGTTCAGTCCCTTGTTTGGACAACAATACCGTCTCTGCTTCATGGTCGACCACTAATATCGTACCGACGCCTTGTTGGCACTCAACAACCATGCCTTTACGGATTCGACTCGCTTCCATCATCTTCTCCTTCACTACGTGGTTTTATTCGACCATTTTTACGAAGTTGAGAAATCAAGGATCAAAAAAGCCGATCAAAATGATCGGCTTTCTTCTTATATAGGCTTTCTAGATTACTTTGCGAATTCAACACCAATGTTGATGTCGCCATTTAGTGTTTCTAGCATACCGTCTAATGCAGACTTTTCGTAATCGCTGAGTTTGCCGTAGCTTAGTACTTCTTCAACGCCTTCTTTACCCAGTTTCACAGGTTGCGCGAAGTAAGTCGCGTGTTCGCCGTCGCCTTCAACGTAAGCGCACTCAACTACGCCTTCTTCACCTTGAAGAGCACGAACCAGAGACAGACCAAAGCGACATGCAGCTTGGCCCATTGATAGTGTTGCACTACCACCACCCGCTTTCGCTTCTACAACTTCAGTACCTGCATTTTGAATACGTTTCGTTAATGCTTCTACTTCTTCAGCTGTAAACTCAACACCTTCTACTTGAGACAGTAGAGGTAAGATCGTTACGCCAGAGTGACCACCAATAACTGGCACGCGAACGTCACCTGGATCTTTGTCTTTTAGCTCAGCAACAAACGTTTCTGAACGGATAACATCCAACGTTGTTACACCAAATAGACGACGCTTATCATAAACACCCGCTTTTTTAAGAACTTCAGCAGCAATTGGCACTGTTGTATTTACAGGGTTTGTGATGATACCAACACAAGCTTTCGGACAAACAACCGCAATCTTCTCCGCTAGCGATTTAACGATACCAGCGTTTACATTAAATAGATCCGCACGATCCATACCTGGCTTACGCGCAACACCAGCAGAAATTAGCACAACATCCGCGCCTTCTAGTGCTGGAGTAGGATCTTCACCAGCGTAACCTTTGATAGAAACTGGCGTAGGGATGTGGCTAAGATCAGCGGCCACACCAGGAGTTACTGGAGCAATATCATATAGGGCTAGATCAGAACCAGCAGGAAGACGGTTCTTAAGTAGAAGGGCCAGGGCTTGACCGATGCCACCAGCGGCACCAATAACGGCTACTTTCATGTAGTTCTCCTTGAGAGTATTTCTCTTATAAACGTATTCGTAGGGTAGTTTGTAACCAACTTAAATAAAGCTATCGGAATCACAACTTGATTACAATCAATTAACGCTAGCTTTGCGACCTCGCGCAACTCGCTGTTACCGTGCTACAAATGGGGCTTGGATTATTCTTTTATTCTGTTGAAATGACAAGGAATTCAAGAAAACAGATACAGCCCTACTTCAGCGCGCTAAAGAATTCTATGTGGTATATAGTTTACAGTGACGCATCTAACATAATCCTGGGACTCTTTGGCACCGCCTGAATATATATGCGAGAATATGCAAAATTGCTGACCCGTAATAAGAGATTTGTAATGACTATGCGCAATTCAGAAAAACAAGACAACTTAGTTCGCGCCTTTAAAGCTCTGTTAAAAGAAGAAAGCTTTGGCTCACAGGGCGAGATTGTTGACGCACTCAAACAGCAAGGGTTTGAGAGTATCAACCAATCTAAAGTCTCACGTATGCTGACTAAATTTGGCGCCGTCCGTACGCGCAATGCAAAAATGGAAATGGTTTACTGTCTTCCTGCTGAGCTAGGTGTCCCAACAGTCAGCAGCTCTCTGCGTGAACTGGTGCTAGACATCGATCGTAATGCAGCGTTAGTGGTAATTCACACCGGCCCAGGTGCAGCACAGTTGATTGCTCGCTTGCTTGATTCACTCGGTAAATCCGAAGGTATTCTTGGCGTTGTCGCGGGTGACGATACCATTTTCATTACGCCAACCATGGCAATTACGACTGAGCAACTCTTCAAATCAGTGTGCGAGCTGTTCGAATATACTGGTTAAGTTCTATAAAGCTTCAATCAGCTAACTCATTGTGGGTTATAAAAGAAGTCTCATTTTGTAGCCCATAATTTATGTAAATTTTTTGCTTACTCCGCTCATTCTTTAACCACCTATTTTGTGATTAACATCACGCAATTGATCTTTTTCATTTCAGTCACTAAACGTTAATTAAGTAATTGTTATAAAAAGAATTAAATCACAAATTGAATCCTATCCCCTGATACAAAATTCAGACTTATCAACTATAACATTTAACAATTGGATAATTTTCTGCCAATTTTTTGTTATGATTCGCTCGCTTTTTCAAACGATTGGATTGAAAAAGGTGCCGTTTCCAAATAGGAAACTCCAGAAGTGATTTATGGTTATTTCCGGGTAAATAATGAATATAAGGAAGGGAAATTCATGGCATTTAACAAACTTCTCAAAGTAGGCGCTATCGCTGCAGCCGTAATGGGCGCAGGCGCAGTTAACGCTCAAGAGTTTATTACCATCGGTACTGGCTCTGTGACAGGTGTTTACTACCCAACTGGTGGTGCTATCTGTAAGTTGGTAAATAAAGGTCGTAAAGACCACAACATCCGTTGTTCAGTAGAATCGACTGGTGGCTCAATTTACAACGTTAACACTATCCGTGCAGGCGAATTAGATTTTGGTATCGTGCAATCGGATTGGCAGTACCACGGCTACAACGGTACGAGCAAGTTTGAAGAACAAGGCCCGTACAAGAAGCTACGCGCAATGTTCTCTCTTCATACAGAACCTTTCAACATCATTGCGCGTGCAGATTCAGGTATTGAAAACGTTGAAGACCTGAAAGGTAAGCGCGTAAACATCGGTAATCCAGGCTCTGGTGACCGTGCAACGATGGGCGTTGTCATGGAAGCGATGGGCTGGACAAACGACAGCTTCAAATTGGCGTCTGAGCTAAAAGGCTCTGAACGCTCTCAGGCACTTTGTGATAACAAAATTGACGCCTTCATTTACATGGTCGGCCACCCGAACGGTTCAATCAAAGAAGCAACCACATCATGTGATGCGAAGCTAGTTTCAGCAACAGGCCCTAAAATCGATAAAATTGTTGCCGACAACCCATACTACGCCTTTAGCTCAGTACCGGCTGGTATGTACCGCGGTACAGACAAAGACGTAAACAGCTTTGGTGTTGCAGCAACAATGGTAACGACCTCTGACGTTTCAGACGATGTCGCTTACAACGTGGCAAAAGCTGTGTTTGAAAACTTTGATACCTTCAAACGTCTACACCCTGCATTCGCAAACTTGAAGAAAGAAGATATGGTGAAAGCTGGTCTTTCTATTCCTCTTCATCCAGGTGCAGAAAAATACTACAAAGAAATGGGTCTAATTAAGTAATTTCCTCAGACTCTACATACAGGCAGGAAAGAATATTTTCTGCCTGTTTGAGCATACAGGTTGTAGCACGTTCTAACTGTATGCTTCATTCGCCAGTTTTCTTCTGAAAACTGCGAGCTCATACCCAAGAAAACTTAAACGCCGCCTAACAGAGTATCCAACAATCAACACTTTGAGTTCAGGCAGCAAAATACTCGAAAGCAAACTTCGCTCCATTCACTACACTGATAGAGGCGAAGTGTGGTTCTCGATAAAAATCAGACAGGACCATCAATAATAAGGAAAAAGTACATGGCGACGAATCAAGCTCCGTCACAAGATGTGCAAGAAATGGTGGCTCAGGCAGACACAGGTGCACGTAGCCCTTCGGGAATGCAAGGACGAATCCTTTGGTTTGTTCCTCTGTGTTGGTCACTATTTCAATTATGGTACGCATCCCCGTTACCATTTATTTTCAATTTTGGCGTACTAAACGACACGGAAGCGCGATCTATCCACCTTACTTTCGCGATCTTTTTGGCTTTCACTGCTTATCCAGCGATGAAGAATTCTCCTCGCGATCATATCCCTCTTGTTGATTGGATACTCGCGTTGGCTGGCAGCTTTTCAGCAGCCTATATATACCTTTTTTATACCGAGCTAGCAGGACGCTCAGGCGCACCGACAACGGTTGATATCGTTGTTGCTGTTATCGGTATGCTCCTCCTTTTAGAAGCAACACGCCGAGCACTTGGTCCACCATTAATGGTCGTGGCTGCTGTTTTCCTTACTTACACCTTTGCAGGCCCTTACATGCCTGACGTTATCGCGCACAAAGGGGCAAGCTTGAACAAGGCCATGTCTCACTTGTGGCTAACAACAGAAGGCGTATTTGGGGTTGCGCTAGGTGTTTCTACCTCTTTTGTCTTCTTGTTTGTATTGTTTGGAGCAATGCTGGAACGCGCTGGTGCTGGTGCTTACTTCATTAAAGTTGCCTTTTCGTTACTTGGCCATATGAAAGGTGGTCCAGCTAAAGCGGCCGTTGTTGCATCAGGTTTATCTGGTCTGGTTTCTGGTTCTTCAATCGCAAACGTAGTAACAACTGGCACCTTTACCATTCCACTGATGAAGCGTGTTGGCTTTCCCGGCACAAAAGCGGGTGCGGTAGAGGTAGCGGCTTCAACCAATGGTCAGTTAACACCGCCAATCATGGGTGCAGCAGCATTTTTGATGGTGGAATACGTCGGTATCTCCTACGTTGAGGTGATTAAAGCTGCCCTACTTCCAGCGCTAATCTCTTATATTGCTTTAATTTACATTGTTCACCTTGAAGCATGTAAAGCAGGCATGACAGGCCTTCCTCGTCGCCACAACCCAACACTAGTACAAAGTCTGCTGTCCTTTACTGGCACAATCTTAGGATTGTGTGTGATCAGCGCATTGGTTTACTACGGAGTGGGTTGGACAAAGGACGTCTTTGGTGATGCCGCGACACCAATTGTTACCGTCGCACTATTAATCGCGTACGTTGGGTTGGTGAAAGTCTCAGCAAATCACGTGCAAGATGGCGCAATTGAGATTGATGCAGAATTAACAGAAGTACCTGATCCTGGCCCAACCGTTAAGTCAGGCTTGCACTACCTACTCCCTATCGTCGTATTGGTTTGGTGTTTGACTGTCGAACGTTTCTCACCTGGCCTTTCGGCATTCTGGGCAACGGTGTTCATGATTTTCATTTTGCTTACTCAACGTCCGTTGATTGCACTGCTGTCAAAGCAAGGTGACATGCTTCAGCAAACCAAAGATGGCTTTGTCGATCTTGCCGAGAGCTTAGTTTCTGGTGCGCGTAATATGATTGGTATCGGCGTTGCAACCGCGGCAGCGGGCACCGTTGTTGGTGTTGTTACACTAACGGGTATCGGCCTAGTGATGACCGACTTCGTCGAGTTTATCTCTGGTGGCAGTATCATTCTTATGCTGCTGTTTACCGCCATCATTAGCTTGGTTCTGGGGATGGGTCTGCCAACCACGGCGAACTACATCGTGGTCTCTACGCTAATGGCGCCGGTTATTGTTACGCTCGGCGCGGCGCATGGCTTGATTATTCCGTTGATAGCGGTGCACTTATTCGTTTTCTACTTTGGTATTTTGGCCGACGATACCCCACCTGTAGGTCTTGCAGCTTTTGCAGCAGCCGCAATTGCGAAATCAGATCCAATTCGTACCGGTATCCAAGGTTTTACTTACGATATTCGAACCGCTATTTTGCCGTTCATGTTTGTGTTCAATACCCAGCTATTGTTAATGGGGATCGACTCTTGGTGGCATTTGGCGCTCACGGTCATCTCATCGATCATTGCAATGCTGATATTCTCTGCGGCAACTCAAGGGTGGTGGTTCACGCGTAACAAGTGGTGGGAAACAGTCCTATTATTAGTACTGACGTTTTCGTTTTTCCGTCCAGGTTTTTGGTGGGACATGCTGTACCCAGCGAAAGTTCTTTCTCCTGGCGTTGAGGTAGCTCAAATCACGGAAACACTAAATGTAGGAGAATCATTGGAGTTACGTGTTGCCGGTGAAAACCTTGAGGGCGACTACATTGAGAAAACGGTTCGTCTTCCATTCGAAGACAGTGCGACAACAGCAGACGCACGTATTTCATCTATGGGTCTAATGCTGACCGAAAGTGACAACAAAATGATTGTCGATATGGTTGAATTTGGTAGTCCAGCAGAGTCCGCAGGTATCGACTTTGATTGGGAAATCAAGTGGGTTATCCAGGATGCAGACCGTCCGATGAAAGAGTGGGTGTTTGTACCATGCTTAATGATTTTGCTGGTGCTTGCAATGAACCAAAAACGTCGTGCTCGTAAGGAACAATTGAGCGCATAACCGATTTGGCCCCGAGGATAAAGGGGCCTTAATGAGAGACATTGAATGTACAAACAAATTCTTGTTCCGGTTGATCTAAATGACCAAGGCTTTTCAGACCGAGCGGTTGAACTAGCGGTTTGGCAGGCAAAGCAAGCAAATGCTCAAATCCATCTTCTGACGGTACTACCTGGTATTCACATGTCGATGGTTGCCACATACTTTCCGAAAGATGCTGCGGCCAAAATGAAGCAAGACGTGAAGCAGCAACTAAAAACTTTCGCTAATGAGCATATTGCTGAAGATGTGGTTTACCAAGTGCATGTTGCTGAAGGCAAGGCCTACGCGACCATTCTTGATTATGCAGAACGTTTAGGCGCAGATCTCATCATTATGCCAAGTCACAAGCGCTCTAAAATCAATAAAGTAATGCTTGGCTCCGTCGCGAGTAAGGTTGTGGAATATTCTCCAATCAATGTGATGGTCGTAAAACCGCAAGGCTAAGTAAATACAGAAACGAAAAAGGACGCTAACATTAGCGTCCTTTTTATATTAAACAAGTAAGGGTTATGCCATCACTGGGTAATCGGTATAACCTTCTGCTCCACCCAAATAAAAGTGTTCTGGTTTCGCCTCATTAAGAGGTGCATTTTTCTTAAATCGCTCAACTAAATCTGGGTTTGCGATAAAGGGAACGCCAAATGCGACCACATCAACTTTGTTTTCTGCAATTGCTGTTGCCGCTTCTTGTGCACTGTAGCCCACGTTCGCCATTAAGTGGCCTTGATAGTTTTCGCGTGCTGGCTTGAGAACATCTGCTTTTTGTACGCCTTTCAGATCCGCACGCACCACGTGCCAATAAGCAAGATCGAAAGAATTAAGTTGCTCTGCTAAGTAACGCACCAAGCCAACTGGATCACTGTCTTTCATGTCATTAAATCCATTTAGCGGAGATGTACGCAGACCGACTCTTCCAGGTCCCCACACCTCAACGACTTCTTTCACTATCTCAAGTAAAAATCGAGCACGATTTTCAACCGAACCACCGTATTCATCGGTACGTAAATTTGAACCGTCACGAAGGAAGTTATCAATAAGATAACCATTTGCGCCATGTATCTCGACCCCATCAAAGCCTGCTTTCTTGGCGTTTTCTGCACCTTGTTTAAACGCCGCAACAATGGAAGCTATCTCATCCACTTCGAGTGCTCGTGGTACCGTATATGCTTGCTTACCCGAAGGGGTATGGACTAATTCATCACGAATGGCCAATGCGCTCGCCGCTACAGGTGTTTTTCCTTCATTCAGATCAGGATGACAAGCTCGTCCCGCATGCCAAATTTGCAGTACAATCTTACCGCCTCTCTCATGAACCGCATCCGTTACCTTTTTCCAAGCTGCGATTTGCTCTTCGCTGTAAATGCCCGGCTCTGCCATGAAAGCAGACGTACCTTCCATCACCATGGTGCATTCAGCAATGATTAGTCCGGCACTCGCACGTTGAGCGTAGTATTCAACCATAAGGTCATTAGGAATATGGTCCGCACCAGCACGAGCTCGCGTTAAAGGCGCCATAATGGCACGGTTATCTAATGCTAATTGACCGAGTTCGATAGGAGAAAATAAGTCTACAGAGTTGGACATGTTGTTTACCTCAAATGACAATAACTTGATGGCTAAGGATGAGGTGCCAGACTATAATCAGATTAATATTGAAACAATATGGATAATTGAAAGTGATTGTTCGCAATTTAGAAACAATTGACTTTAGAACGCTTTCTATCTTTGTCACAAGCTGTCGACTACTGAGCTTAACCAAGTGCGCGCTGGAGTTAAACCTACCAAAATCTACTGTTAGCAAAGCCATAACCAAACTCGAACAACACTTTGAAGCCAAACTGCTAGAGCGCACAACCCGAAAGTTAGTGATCACCGAAGCTGGCCAAATGGTTTTAGAGCGTGCTGCAAGCTTAGTTGAGGAATTCCACTCAATTGGCCATGACGTTCAGGAGATGGAACAACAGATCCAAGGCCGGCTGCGTATTTCCGCGCCACCAGCGTTGGATGCGTATATGGCGGAGCACATCTTTTTGCCATTTTTAAAACAATGGCCAAAAGTACAAATTGCGTTAGAAGCATCGAACGATTTTGTTGATCTCTTTTCACACGGCTTTGATATGGCAATTCGAGTCGGTCAGATAGTTGATGATCGATTGATCGCAAAAAAATTAGGCTATACCACTCGAGTTCTGGCTGCTAGCCCTGAGTATTTAGCTGAGTTCGGCGTACCTGAAACGCCAGAAGATCTGACAAAACACAACTGTTTGAGGTATCAATATGTTTCAGAAATAGGGCCTTGGACGCTGATCTCACACGATAATACCGTCAATGTTTCAATAACCAGTAACTTCTCAAGTACAACTGTAGAAGCAATATTGAAAGGTGCACTTAAAGGACTAGGCATCGCTAACTTACCTGTGCAAAACATGACGCAAGAGCTAGAAAGTGGCACCTTAGTCAGAGTGTTGCCGCAATGGCACACGGTACCAATGCCTATTTATCTAGTCTATCGTCCTGGAGCAAACCGCCCACGGCGCGTACAAGCAATGATTGACCATATCATGAGCTTAAGATCTCAATTTGAATTTGGCCCTAGGCATGGTTTGTGTTGCGGAGAAGCATAACCTAGCAACTATCAGGCACTAGCATGCGGCTCGGATAAATGCCGCAAGCTTCTCACTAGCATGCTGTTCACTCAATGCAGACATATCACCCGCGGCTTCCACTTTACCATCTGCCACAAACACAAAGTGGCTGGCAATCGCTTTGGCATCGCTTAAATGGTGCGTGACCATCAATACGGTTATTCCCCGCTCTGCTGCGAGTTTTTTTACCAAGCTCAGCATCTCTTCACGCAACACCGGATCAAGCGCCGAGAACGGCTCATCCAATAGCCACATGGGATGAGGCTGAACAAAACAACGCGCTAAGGCAACACGTTGACGCTGGCCACCAGAAAGATGCTCTGGCAAACGGTCGAGGTACTCTGCAACACCAACTTGCTGCGCGGCTTGTTCAATCTGACGATTTTGGTCCACCGTAAGCTTTAGCCCTGGGTGTAAGCCCAAACCGATGTTGTCACGCACCGATAAGTGAGCAAACAAATTGTGCTCTTGGAACAACATAGAGAACGGACGCAGATAAGGCTCTTTACGCACAATGGACTCACCATCAACACAAATATCACCACGGTCAGGATGGATGAATCCTGCCACCAACGCCAGCAAGGTTGACTTCCCTGCCCCACTTGGTCCCATCAGCGACACAATCTGTCCTTGCTCAATCGTTAAGTCAAAACGAAACAGTTCACGTTGGTAGGTGTACTGCACATCATCCAACACTAACATTACGCTCTCTCCTTCGTTTTCAATACTTTCTCAATCAAGGCAAAACAGCCCACACTCAACAACAATAAGGTCACCGATACCACCGCAGCCGCGTCCATCTGATAGCTGCCAAGCAGCTGGAATAAATACAGAGGTAAAGTGCGGAACTCTTGCCCGCCAAACAACGCAATAGCACTTAAATCGCCAATCGCAAACATAAAGCTGATCGCAAACGCATGTGCAAACGGCTTGCGTAGCGCCTGCCACTCCACCACTTTAAACCGTTGCCAGCCACGCATGCCTAAGCTGGCACATACATACTGATACTGTTGTTCAATGTGCAGCATTGGCTGCGCTAGCGTTTTGATCACGTAAGGCAAAGCCATCAAACCGTTCACCAAAATCACGACAAAAAATGCCAAGCTAAAAACATCGGTAAATGCGCGCAGTAGTAAGAATAAACCGGTGCTAATCACCAGACCTGGAGTCACCAAAATAACGGTGCCGATTAACTCAATCTGATCGGCTCGCGTGTTTTTGTACTGCAACCGCCAACGGCGACTGGTCAATAGTATGGGCACCCCAGCAGCGACCGCAAGCGCGCTAGCGACACAGGCGACTTTGAGGGAGTTCAATAGCGCAGACCAAAAACGCTCATCGGTTAATACTGTCCAAACTTGTTGGTTGATGCCACTCAGTAACACCATCAATAACGGCGGTATTACCAGTAAAAAGGCACCTATGATCCAAAAGCTATCCCAAGCTTTTGACCACCCATGATCCTTCGTTAAATATTGCTGTACCGATGTGCTTCCAGCACTGATAGAAACAGGCCTTGTTAACTTCTGCACTCCAATAGCAAGCAGTCCACATAACAGCATCTGCCACAGCGCCAATAACGCCCCAGCTTGTAAATCAAAATCAAACTTAATCGCTTGGTAAATGGCCAATTCAATGGTGGTGGATTTTGGCCCGCCCCCCAACGCCATTACAGTGGCAAAACTGGTAAAGCACAACATAAACACCAACCCACAAACGTGGGGAAGCTGCTGCCTTAAACGCGGCCATTCTACCCAGCGAAACTTATCCCAATGGCTCATCCCAAGATGCGCGCAAAGCTTATGCTGCTCGGCAGGAATAGACTCCAAGGCTTGCAGAAGCAATCGTGCCGCGTAAGGTAAATTAAAGAACACATGGGCGAGTAAAATGCCGTTCAAACCGTAAATAGAGAATGGCAGTTTAGTGTCGAAACTTTGCAACCACTGCGCCAACAAACCACTGTTGCCATAAATCGCTAACAGCCCAAAAACACCAACCAAAACCGGCAAAACCAGTGTCGATGCAAACAGCTTAAGCAGTAATGATTTACCAATAAATTGGCGACGCGAAAGTGCGTGCGCTACTGGAATGGCAAAGCCAACACTGAGCAATGTGGAAAGAAACGCTTGGTAGAAACTGAACTTGGTGACATGTTGATAGTACGGGTCGCCCCATACCACAGACACATCAAGTGAAGGGGCTTGAACAATCAAAGCACCTAGGGCAGAAATAACAAAGGTCGCGATGATCATCGCGACCCCTAAACCTATTTTTGGAACAGAATTCAAAGGTAAAACCTATCTCATTCAGATGAGGATGGAAACGTCAGCTAAAACGTCAATGCGCTTTGCCATTCGCGAATCCAAGACTTACGCATTTTTGCCACTTCATCAGCACTAAAGCTCAACGACTTGCTTGGAACACTCAAAGTTTCAAAACCTTTAGGTAACTCAACGTCAGTGACTGGGTACATCCAGTTACCCGTTGGCATCGCCGATTGGAACTCATCACTTAAAATGAAACTCATAAATTGATCAGCAAGTTCTGAATTTTTTGCCCCTTTCACTTTGGCGGCGACTTCAACTTGCATGTAGTGGCCTTCAGCAAAATTCGCCGTAGCAAACTTCGAATCGTTTTCCGCAATTAAGTGGTACGCAGGTGAAGTGGTGTAAGAAAGCACTAAATCGGACTCACCATTGAGGAACATAGAATACGCCTCAGACCAACCTTTCGTGACCGTTACGGTTTTGCTCGCTAGCTTCTGCCACGCTTGCGTCACATCGTCGCCATAAATAGATTTCATCCATAGCATTAAGCCTTGGCCCGGCGTTGAAGTCCGCGGATCTTGGTAAATCACTTTCAGATCGTCGCGCGTTTCCACCAGCTCTTTCATGCTTTTCGGCGGATTAGCCAGTTTCTCTTTGTTGTACACAAACGCGAAGTAGCCGTAATCGTACGGTACAAACGTCGTGTCACTCCAACCGTTTGGTAACACTGTGTTAGCCGTATCCACATTGTGCTCGGCAAGCAGATCGGTTTTCTTCGCTTCTGCCATCAGATTGTTATCCAAACCTAATACGATGTCCGCTTTGCTATTACCGCCTTCAAGACGAAGACGATTCAGAATCGACACACCATCGTCCAACGCTACGAAGTTAACGTCACAGCCACATTTTGCTTCAAAAGCTTGCTCGATTTTAGGACCCGGGCCCCAATCTGCGGCAAAAGAGTCGTAGGTATAGATGGTTAATGTGTTTTCAGCGGCAAACGCTGAAGTAGAGGTGATTGCAGCTAAGGCAATCAGATTTAGAGTGGGTTTCACTGCTCGCTCTCCATGAGTATTTCAGAGAAATAAGTTGAGCGGCACAGGGTTTGAGGCGGCTATTAAGGACTTCCAATATCCAGACTCAATTCCTACGCCAGCATTATCTGGTTCAGGTAATACGGGTCCCTAGTTAAACACTTAGGTCTCAGCGCCCCAATGCATTGATTGACTCAATGCTAAATGGGTTTGCTCCCCGATGAGTTGGATGGATTGTAAAGGTATTTGAGTGGTTACACAATCAGCTCACGAGCGCTGGTCATAACCCCAACGAGGCACCAAACCTTGCTCAATACCTAAGTGGTCGAGAATTCTCGCCACCATAAAATCCACTAAGTCTTCAATGCTCTTTGGCTGATGATAGAAGCCCGGAGCCGCTGGCATGATGGTGACGCCCATTTGCGACAGTTTGTGCATGTTCTCGAGATGTAGCGTTGAAAATGGTGTTTCGCGAACCACGAGCAACAGCTGCCCGCGCTCTTTCATTACTACATCAGCGGCCCGTTCGATCAAGTTGTCCGACATACCGTGTGCTATGGCCGCAACGCTTCCCGCAGAGCATGGGCAAACCACCATTTGCTTGGGTGCAGCAGAACCAGACGCAACCGGCGAGAACCAATCGTCTTTACCGCAAACGGTGATGTTATTTGGATTGCAGTTCAGGTGCTCTACTAATGCTTGCTGCGCCGCTTCTGGGCCACTTGGTAGCTTAAGATTATGCTCGGTTGCCATCACAACACGAGCCGCCGAAGAAATCAGAACGTAGACATGATAATCCGCCGCAACCAAGCATTCTAAAAGACGAAGGCCGTAGGGAGCACCAGAAGCCCCCGTTAATGCCAACGTGATGGCTTTTTTATGAGAGGGTTGTGTTTTGTTTTGCATATCAATCAGGCTTTTTGTTTTAACTGCTCAAGAAGTTTTCCGTGAATACCACCAAAGCCACCGTTGCTCATGACTAGAATTTGGTCACCTGGTCGCGCACGTTCGACGATCTTGGCTACAAAGTTATCTATATCCGCATCGACAAACGCTGGCTGTGTGCATTGGTCGGCAATGTCTTGCACAGACCACTCGATATTATCTGGCTGGAACAAGAAGACTTCATCTGCACTGTGTAGTGACTCTGCAAGTGTGTTTTTGTGTACGCCACGCTTCATGGTGGCAGAACGCGGCTCTAACACAGCTAAGATGCGTTTTTCACCTACCTTGTTACGCAAACCACCGACAGTAAGTTCAATTGCCGTTGGGTGATGCGCAAAATCATCGTAAACCGTCACACCTTGTTCTTCACCTTTCAGCTCTAAACGGCGCTTGGTATTGATGAAACGCCCTAATGCTTGGCAAGCAAGAGCCGGAGTGACTCCAACATGTCGTGCAGCAGCGATTGCCATCAGCGCATTATCCACATTGTGGTCACCCACCAAATTCCATTCGACGGTACCAACCTTCTCGCCTTGCAACGCAACGTCAAATTTTGAGCCATCAAGCACTAATTTGTGCGCTTGCCAGTCACCATTCTCACCAGAGAACTGTTTTTCAGTCCAGCAGCCACGCTCTAATACATCCGCTAACGCCTGATCTTTTCTCGGCGCTAAGATCAATCCATTGCCCGGTACAGTTCGCACTAAATGATGGAATTGGCGCTTGATCGCTTCTAGATCATCGAAGATATCAGCATGATCAAACTCAAGATTGTTCATGATTAAAGTGCGAGGATGGTAATGCACAAACTTAGAACGCTTATCGAAAAAAGCACTGTCATATTCGTCGGCTTCAACGACAAAAAACATGCTTTCACCCAAACGAGCAGACACTCCGAAGTTACCGAGTACCCCACCGACTAAGAAACCCGGTTGATAACCACAATCTTCAAGTATCCAAGCAAGCATGCTCGACGTGGTCGTTTTCCCATGTGTACCCGATACCGCCAATACCCAACGATCATGCAGCAAAAACTCGTTGAGCCACTGCGGGCCAGAGGTGTAACGCATGTTAGTGTTGAGCACATGCTCGACACAAGGGTTGCCACGGCTCATCGCATTACCAATCACCACAAGATCTGGTTGAGGGTCGAGTTGAGACGGGTCAAAGCCTTCAATAATTTCAATACCTTGAGACTCAAGCAGTGTGCTCATTGGCGGATAAACGTTGGCATCAGAACCAGTGACTTTATGTCCTAATTGGCGCGCTAGAATCGCTGCGCCGCCCATAAATGTGCCACAGATACCCAAGATATGAATGTGCATAAACTAAACCTTGTAATGCGTTTTTTAATGCTTTCATTATCGCGATTACCGCCTGAAAAGCGAGTGACTTTAGCCTTCTTCTTGCAGTCCCTTTCACAAATATGACAAGGTTGAACACAGACTGTACAACCTCTTGCTTACTGATGAATCCCTCAAACAAGTCTACAAATAAATTGAGATCTCAAACAGTTACTTCATTACCATTAAAAAGATCTGCGACTTAAACTTACATCCAGCGCAATCGTTTAACATCCATAAAGAGATGCTCACTTGCGCACTACCCCCAATGAAATGAAAATGTAAGGATTAACCATGTCAGGACTGCGCACCCTAGGCGAGTTCATTGTCGAAAAACAAGCGGATTTCCCCCACGCTAGCGGTGATCTATCATCCCTTTTAGCCTCCATTCGTTTAGCTGCAAAAATCGTTAACCGCGAAATCAACGCAGCGGGTCTCGGTGATATCACTGGTGCTGTAGGCACGGAAAATGTCCAAGGTGAAGATCAGCAAAAGCTCGATGTTTACGCGAACGATAAGTTCAAAGCCGCGCTTGAAGCTCGTGATCAAGTGTGTGGCGTTGCCAGTGAAGAAGAAGACGAAGCAGTTGCGTTCAATAAAGAACTCAACCAAAACGCCAAATATGTAGTACTGATGGACCCACTTGATGGTTCTTCTAACATCGATGTGAACGTCTCTGTTGGTACTATCTTCTCGATTTACCGTCGTGTTTCTCCAATCGGTACTCCACCAACTGAAGAAGACTTCCTACAACCTGGTCACAAACAAGTGGCTGCGGGCTACGTAATTTACGGCTCCTCCACCATGTTGGTATACACAACTGGTAACGGCGTAAACGGCTTTACTTACGACCCATCTATCGGCAGCTTCTGTCTTTCTCATGAAAACATGATGATTCCTGATGATGGTAAGATCTACTCCATCAACGAAGGTAATTACATTCGTTTCCCTCAAGGGGTGAAGAAGTACATCAAGTACTGCCAAGAAAACGTGCCAGAAGACGGTCGCCCATACACTTCTCGCTACATTGGCTCGCTGGTTGCTGATTTCCACCGCAACCTACTGAAAGGTGGTATCTACCTTTACCCAAGCACACAAAGCCACCCACAAGGCAAGCTACGCCTGCTTTACGAATGTAACCCTATGGCATTCCTCATTGAGCAAGCTGGCGGCATTGCATCGGACGGCGTGAATCGCATTATGGACATCAAGCCTACTGAGTTGCACCAGCGTGTACCTTTCTTTGTGGGTTCGAAGAACATGGTTCGCAAAGTTGAAGAGTTCCTTGAACTGCACCGCGACGAAGAATAATTTCAGACCTTTGTCCAACGCGGCAGGTGTTTACCTGCCGCGTTTTTGTCGCTAAAGTGAAACGCGAATTTATCATCAGATGAAGCCGCTTTTGTGTGACTCATCGTTAATGAAAAGGAATATTCTAATGAGCTTAAACCATGTACCAGCAGGCAAGTCGCTGCCTGAAGATATCTATGTCGTGATCGAAATTCCTGCAAATGCAGATCCAATCAAGTACGAAGTAGATAAAGACTCTGGTGCTGTATTTGTCGACCGTTTCATGTCTGCACCAATGTTCTACCCATGCAACTATGGCTACGTGAACAATACCCTGTCTCTTGATGGCGACCCAGTCGACGTATTGGTACCAACACCATACCCACTCATGCCAGGTTCAGTCATTCGCTGCCGTCCTGTTGGCGTTTTGAAGATGACAGATGAATCGGGTGAAGATGCAAAAGTGTTTGCGGTTCCCCACTCAAAAATCTCGAAAGAGTACGATCACATCCAAGATGTGGACGATATCCCAGAACTACTGAAAGCGCAGATCACGCAATTCTTTGAGCGTTACAAAGAGCTTGAAGCAGGCAAATGGGTGAAAGTGGATGGTTGGGCAGATGTTGCTGCCGCCAAAGCTGAAATCCAAGAATCTTACGAACGAGCTCAGAAAAAATAAGCATCACTGCTGATACAAAATTAAAAAGAGCTGCTCTAGGGCAGCTCTTTTGCTTTCATCTTACCTGTGTCAACTAGATAGGTGCGCCTGCTGAAGACATTCGTCCAGCGTCGTAGTCATGTTGAAAGAAGGGGTCAACATCATCACAAATGCCAAAATACGGCCGCCCGATAACACCGAGCATATAAGCACTTTGCTCACAATACTCTTGTTTGCCTTGCTGGTAACCCGCTTGATAAGCCATTATCAGTTCTGGCGTCGCATGGTTAACATCATCCAGCTTCGCAATTCGCTCCTCAGATAACTCCCGTAATCCATCTAAAGCTGACTGCTTACCAAACACTTGCCAATCGGTCACATTATTCGAAGTCGGTAGTGTTGTTTGTGCGCATGCAGCAAGAAGCAACGCCATTACTCCAATTACGAATGCTTTCATCGTGACTCCTTAGTGTTTAGCTCGTTGCTATTGATAATGTCAGTATAGCTCACACCTTTTGACACCAATCTCCGGAAGCGATTTCTTCGGTTAGCTGCTCAGTATCTTGATATAAGTAGATCCAAGCTTGGCCAAACGGCGTAACGATGCTCTCTCGGCGATATTCCACTGGCACATCTTCCAACTTATCTAGCTCGGATAAGGTTTCATCATCAATCAGATACACTTCACCTTGAATCGAGCGTTGCCCAACAGACAACGCTGGATAAGGGCCTAAGTCATACATTGCAAATTGAGCATCCGTTTCATGTAAACCAAGAAACTGCGCCGAGCGCAAATACTGATGGTTGTACTCTCCCTTACGTAACGTGCCGTAGACAAAAATCAAATGCAGCATAACCACTCCTTAGTCATGACTGTGTATGCTTAGGTTAAAGCACTTTAATCGAACTCAAACTGATAGAGTAGGTCAACGGCGCTATCTACACCAGATACCGCTTCTAAATACAAGTCTTGCATCAATCGGTAACGCACAGTGAACTCACCTAGGGAGTTAAAGATGCCGACACCATATTTCACCTGCAAACCTGGCAGAATATAACCACTCACCGTCACTTGCGAATCATCGCCCGACCCAGCAGTGTCCAGCTGTAAATCCTGTACGCCAAAGGCTTCACCGATTTCACCAACCACACGACCACTCTTCGCCAAGCTTAAACCAATTAAGGTAGTCGTCATTGCATTACCACCGGCTTCACCATCAATATCTTGACCACGAAGTAGATAAGAAAGTGCATTGGCTTGGTTCATCGCGGGCTCTGAGAAAATTTCTATACTCGGATCAGATGCTGGGCCTGACACTTGTACCCCCGCAATGACATCATCTTGGGTATTGTCTGGATTACGAATCGCTTTGATAGACAAGTAAGGTTGATCTGGTGGACCATTCATCAGAATCTTACCTTCTTTAATCAATAAGTCCTGACCAAACGAGCGATAAGAACCGTCGACAACATTCACTTCACCAACGATGAAAGGACCTTTGTCTTTTTGTGTCACGTTTAGGTTCCCTTTCAACCCACCTTTTAAACCAAAAGCGGCAAGTTGGAAGTCATCACCAATTTTAATGTTGATGTTCGTTTCCACATCAAACGGCATTGCAGCGACATCGTCCACTGGCTGCAAGTTTTTATCGAGAATAACGGTATCACTCGATACGCCTACCGCACTTGGTGGAAGCTCTTCGACGACAATTCTGCCCCATGGCAAATTAATATCACCCTCAATTTTCGCAAGCTGAGGAGTCACATCTATTGTCATGTCAGGCTCAACTTTGATTTTTACCATTGGGGGCAAATCAACATTGAGCTCTTTAGCAAATACACGCGCTTTAGTGCGCCAGTTCTGTAAGTCCTGCCAGTCGGCATCACCAGTAACGTTCAACTCACCATCCGGGGTTAAAATTCCGGCATCCAAGTCCGCTTGATGACCTTTAAAGTTGATGACGACCTGTCCTGAGTTTATATCTATCGGTGTGACTTCACCCTGTAGCTTCATCTGGTCAATCAAGAACTGGCCGTTCAACTTCGGATGCATGACGTCACCTGATATCGCGAGGTCAGTATTCATGTTTGCTTTAAACAAGCTGTACTCACCAATCAACGGTGCCAAGAAATCCAAGTGGAACGTAGAGAGTGAAACCTTACCATCAATAGTGGGCTTTTCAGACGAGACATTCAGTAAAGAAACCTTACCAGACAAGTCACCGTTATCTTTCACATCAAATAGCCACTCGGCATCAAGCTTGTCTTTCGCTAATGCTGCTTTAAAGTTGAAGCTTTCCCAACCGACTTTAATTGGCTGTTCAAGCGCTTGTTCAACTTGGCCTTTTGGCATATTGACACTTAAGGTTACTTCAGGCTTTTTCTCTGGTGCCCATTTAGCAAAAGCCTGTGCATTAACCGAGCCTTGCAGCTTGGTTTCTGGCGGCAGGAATTGTTTGATTTGATCAAAATCAAAATCATTGATGGCTAACTTCGCCTGGCCACTCTTACCGACACTAATGTCTTCGGTTAGACATACGCTCGACTCCGCTTGCAACCAACAATGCGCTTGAACGTTCGCGATCTGTTTGTCGATATTGACCTTGACCGCGGTCGATTTTTGCAACGCCCACGGGCCTTGTTGCGAGCTCAGCGTCAAGCGGCGCAGCGCCCCATCCCAAATCATTTCTGGTTTCTGCTGGAATGTCCCTTCAATTTCTAAACTGGTCGACACCAGGTCAGACACTACATCGAGCGTCAGTTGATGCAGTTTTTCATCCCCAGAGACTTCAAGGTCAGCACTATCAACTTTTATGTCGTCATAGGTAATGTTGTTCGCAATAAGGCTTATGTTCGCTTTTGGTGCTGGCAGAGGCTTCACATCACCCTTTAAGGTGATCGTTTCTACGTTCGCCTGTTGCTGCCAGTTTATCTGATTTAAAGCGAGATCAAGATTGATGTCTGGTTCTTTCAAGCTACCACGTAGTGCGACTTTACCTTGCATCTTACCTGCAAGGTCCGGAACACTTTTCGCAAAATCAGGGAAGTTAACCTCAACATCCATCAGAATTTGCTTATCTATCTTACCCTTTGCACTCAGTTGGTTCGGACCATGAGAAAGCGCTAAACCCTGAGTGGTAAGTTGGATGTCTTCGCCTTTGCCGTTCTTGTCAGACGCTTCAAGTTGCCCTTCAACATTCAGCGGATACCCTCGCAAAATGCCGTCAATGTCTAACTTAGGCAAACTGACTTGCCAACCGCCTTGTTCTGTTAACGACCCCGAAGTCGAAAGGTTACCGCTGATATCCCCTTCAGCTTCTTTCCATTGTAAACCTGGTTGAATGTTTTTCAGGTTTAAGTCAGCTTGCCAGTTGATTGGCGCGGCCCAATTGGCCATGACTTTCCCAGAGAGTTCGCCTCCCAGGGTTTTCACTACAAGACTTTCGAGGTCAATTTGCTCTAACGTACCTTTGCCGTTTAGTGCGACATCAACGGCGGGAATATCTTTGCCTGACGCTTTGGTTTCTAATGCGACTTCATAGCCATCAAGTGAGCCTTTTGCCACCAAGCTTGGTACAGAAACCTGGTAATCGCTTTGTCCAAATAGCGGCCATTGCGCCTGTACATTTTTAATCACGACATCAAACGGTAACTGCGTTTTAAGCGGTTGAATATCACCTTTGATCTCCGCTTGTACAAGCTCAGAAAGCGTAGCATTTAGTGACAAATCACCAACCGAACCCGAGACCGAAAGCGACAGTTTTTGTCCCTTCGCATCTGCTTGCTTCACTAACGCGTCCAATTGCGCTTTGATAGGGTAATCAGAAGAAAGCGTCACTTGTGTGCTCAACTTGCCTTCCACTTCTGGCATGTCGAGCTCTAATGTTTTGACATCAACACGCTCACCGCCTGCTCTTGCAACCAAACCAAGATGATTGACGATCACTGGCGTTTCACCTGCCAGTTTAAAGTTGTGAATATCCAGACGGCGCGCTTCCACCGTCAGTGGAATCCATACTTCGGGTAACACAATATCTTGCGGCGTAGCATCGGCCTCTTTCGGCTCTTCAACAACCGCTTCTGGGGCCGCTTCACTTGGTGCGAGCGCAACATTAATGTCTTTCAACGCAGTAGGTGCGATCACCAAACGATCACCTTGCATCGACAAAGCGGTCGAGAATGTTTGCCAATCAATTTGATTGCCCAGCACATTGACGTTGATGTCATTAAAGCTGACTTTATTAACAAAAATTGGCACTGGCGTACTGATAGAACGCAGTGGTGGTGTTTCCTCTTGCTCCTCGCTTGCTGGCGGTAGTTCTGGCATCTTAAAGTCAAGCCCCTGCAGTCTTAACTCATCGACACAGACCTTAGGGTCAAAGAAACAGCGGAAGTTCACTGCCAAAGCTAAACGCTCGACTTTGGCATCGATATTCAAAGACTCATCGACAAAACTGACGTTATGCAGTTCGAAGCGAGGAAACAATGAACCCTGCACTTTTTCAATCTGCAATTGTGGTAGTGCTTTTTCAGCTCCCCACAAGGCAAATTTGAGGCCTGGGTGGGTAAATAAAACTGTCGCGACAATAATGATGAGCAACAGCAATAGACCAATCAAACTGAGCGACAGCCATTTGGTCCACTTAAACATCATTTTGATCATAGCTCAGGCCCCAATGAGAAGTGGATACGAAACTCTCGTTCTGGTTTTGCATCCAACCCCCATGCAAAATCAAAACTAACAGGGCCCACCGGAGACGCCCAGCGGATACCAACACCAGCACCTGATTTCCAATCTGGTGTTTCATTAAACGCATCACCAATATCGTAAAACGTTGCAGCCCACCAGTTTCCATAAACACGATATTGGTATTCTAATGTACTGCTAACAATGTATTTACCACCCGTCAAAGCACCACTCTCATCCACAGGTGAAATAGATTCATAGCCGTAACCACGAATATTATTGTCACCACCAGCGAAGAAACGCAGCGACGGTGATAGTTTTTCAAGCTCATCGGTAATATTCGCACCACCTTCTAAGCGGAACAAACCACGATGATTCTCTCCAATACCACGAATCCAAGAAGTCGAGCCAATTAAGCGGAGCACTCTAGTTTCAGAAAGCATAGCGGTATCACCATACTCAATAGTGATGCTTTGCTTGTCTCCCCACATTGGCATATTGCCCCCTCGAACCCTAGTCCGAGAAAATGTCGCACCTGGAAGTACGAAGTTGAATTCATCATCTTGTAAACCTTGCGTAAAGCTCTCGTACAAATGACGAACATAAACGGTATTATGCCAACCACCGTCTGCTAACCAATGACGTTCCACTGCAAGGTTAGACTCGATACTCTGCGTGTCACGGTTGTCTAGATTTTTAAGCCCATATTGAACTTGATAATAATCGTTAGCGACATCTTCTAAAGGAATTTTGTAAGAAGCAGTCACGGTTTGCTCTGGCTTAGATAGGGATAAAGCAGTGTTGAAACTGTGTCCTCGGGAGCTCACCCAAGGTTTCTTCCACTTCAACGTTCCTCGAACGCCGACATCCGTTGAGTAACCAATACCCGTCTCGATCTGATTCTTAGAAGCAGGAGATAAAGACACTTTAATTGGCAAGTCTCGGCCATCATCAAGCCTATCCAATTCAGGCTCAACAAAAACTGAGGAAAACCACTCCGTATTTGATAGCTTCTGGTTAAACTCGCCCAGCTTCGAAACGTTGTATGGGTCCCCTTCTTTAAAAGGTTGTAGTGATGCGACACGGTCTTCCCAGATGTGGTTGCCAATAAAAGAAACGTCGCCAAAATTGAAACGTATTCCACTGCTGTAGTGCAAACGGACATTAGCTTCGTTCAGATCAGGGATAACCTCTAATCGACTTAGCGTAAACTCACCATTGAAGTAACCACGCTGAAGCGCCAAGTTACGAATGCCTGACTTAAGGGTGTCGTATTGGCCTTGATTCAAAACTTGACCAACTTTGAGCGGAGAGCGCTCAATAAGTTTTGCAAACTCTTCATCGTCCTTGGCCTCTCCAGTGATGACCACATCCATGACTTTCACTTTCACTGGCAAGCCCGGCTTGATGAGCACAATTAACTCATCATTCGCTTCAGGAATAGAGTATGAAATTTTTGCATGATAATACCCAAGCGCGTTAAGCGCTTCAGTGATACTTTGATCTAATCTCGCTTGAAAACGCAAAGAAGTGGAGTAATCCTTCTCTGGAATAGATGATAGATACGCACTGACATTCTCTTCTAAAGCGCCATCAATGCCTTTCAAAGTCAAAGAAACATCGGCATAGGCACCATGAGAAAAGGCAAACAGGCCAACAATGGTGGGGAGAGCTTTTTTTATCATGCTTTTATGGCTGAATGAGGTTAAGTAAACGTAAATAATGATAACGCCAATTAGATTCTAAGTCTGTAATATTAATAGGTTTAACGCGGTCTATGTCATCACAGCATCAGATACAGACGAAATGAAAAAGTTCGCAAATTTAAGACACGTATTGAAGGACAAATACCATGCTCAACAAACAAACATTGATCAGTATAGAAGATGCCTTGCCAGGTAGAGATCAACCAATGCAGATTGACGATCATCATTTTGTAAATAAATCTAACCTAAAGGCGCCTCTTGCGTCACACCAACAGCAGATTTTGCTCGGAATGGGCTGTTTTTGGGGCGCTGAGCGCGTATTTTGGCAACTCGACGGCGTTGTATCTACTTCGGTCGGTTACGCTGGGGGGTACACACCCAATCCCACGTATGAAGAGGTCTGTACAGGTAAAACGGGTCATACAGAAGTCGTACGAGTCGTTTTCGATGAACGCGTCATCTCATTAGAAAAGCTACTGGCTGTTTTTTGGGAAAAACACGACCCAACTCAGGGAATGCGTCAAGGTAACGACTTAGGTACTCAATATCGTTCTGCAATTTACACTTATTCGACGGGGCAACTCGAGAGCGCAGAGAAATCGAAACTCTTGTATCAGCAAGCACTGCAAGAAGAGCAACGCGCGAACATCACCACCGAAATACAACCAGCAGGTCCGTATTACTTTGCGGAAACCTACCACCAGCAATATTTGGCGAAAAACCCTGATGGTTACTGTGGCATCGGAGGAACGGGAGTTTGCTTCCCACCAAGCCTCCAAGGATAAACCTAACCAGCAACAAAAAGAGCGACCGATATGGTCGCTCTTTTCTAAATCTAAGTGGGTACCAAGCTAACTAAGCCGATAATGATGCTATCACTTGGTTGACTTCTTTAAAGATGGTGAGCCTTTTATGATCGTTGACGTCAGGTAGTAACACTTTGCCATTGTCGAACTGAAAACAGCCAACCCCAACAATAAAAAACTGACCTTTGAACAACGTTTTAACAAAACGGGCCACTTGTAATGGTCGATATACAGCAAACTCACGTAGCATAACTCACCTCAATTCCTTTGAGAAAACACGGATTGCTTATTTTTCCTCTGCAATCTTAATGCGCAATTTGCGACGGAACTCATTTTAGCAAATTCTAAATATAACGCAAGATTACACCACTCCATACGTTAAATAAATGTTACCAACGGTCCTACAAATTTCTAGGTTCTGGATATATACTGGAAGCTTCCAAACCTCGTACGGAATATAACAATATGAAAGCTAAGACTCTCCTACCTCTATTACTGGCCTTAACGCCAAGCTTGACCTTTGCACACAACTTGTCAGTGGGAAAAAGCGTTCCTCCTGTCAATGTTGCCGCTTACGGCGAGATTGTTTTACAAGGCGAAGGCGTTGCATACCAACCCTGGGCAACTCAACATATGCAAGGCAAAGTTCGTGTCATTCAAGCCATTGCAGGCCGTAGCAGTTCAAAAGAAATGAATGCCCCTTTAATGTCGGCAATAACAGCGGCAAATTTTCCACAAGAAAGCTACCAGACCACAACTATCATCAACCAAGATGATGCAATTTGGGGGACAGGCTCTTTCGTGAAGTCTTCAGCTCAAGACAGCAAAAAAGAGTTCCCATGGTCATCCATGGTTCTTGATGAAAATGGCGTAGTTGCTAATACTTGGGACCTGAAAGAAGAAAGTTCGGCCATTATTGTTCAAGACAAAACGGGCAAAGTTCTGTTTGTCAAAGAGGGCGCACTTGAGCAAGATGAGATAACAAAAGTCATTGAGCTTATTAGACAGAACATCTAGCTTCATTGAATGGCTCCTTGTTCTTGTTGTAAGGAGCTATATGAATTTGATTAGAAGCATGGGCAGTGACAACTCTGCTCTTTATAAGTGCGACACTTCCACAGAGAGTATTACCAATATTTTTCGGCACGTATGTGTGGAGTTAAATTTTTCTGCTAGCCAACAAAAGAGTGAACTTTTATTCATTATGGGTGTTATATTATAACAGTCGGTAAGAGGAGCTCAGATGTACCACCACCAGCAAAAAACACTAAGATATTGGTATCGCACTGCTTTATTTTTCAGTGTTGCGTTGCTGATCGCTTGGAACTTTGCGGTTGTACTCCATCAAGTCGATCTGACGCCCGACCATCATACCCATCATCATTGCCAATTATTTTCTGGTGTTCAGCACGGTATAGCAAAGGTACAGCCTACCCTCTCTACACCGACTTTTACGCGCGCCCAGCATCATCATGTTTTTTTGCATCTCGTGTACGGCGAAGAAGTTCTTGGCGCTGCTCGTGCCCCTCCTTATTTTGCTTAATTTCCAAACTATTCCACACTCAAAATTATTGAGTTCATTTCCGCACCTAGTGTGTCAGGAACAATAACTTAGTGAAACTCGAATCTGAGCAATACCGCCTTTGGTTAATGCCAGTAAAATTAGGAAAAATACAATGTCATCAAAACACGTTTTAGCCCTTGCTATTGGCCTCACTTTATCGACAGCAGCGAATGCAAACGAATACCGCCAGCATGGTGCTCATGTGCATGGTCACGTCGAGTTTAATATCGCCCAAGATGGCAAAGATCTGTTAGTAGAGATCACAGCTCCTGGAGCTGATGTTGTGGGTTTCGAACATGCTCCAGAAAACGCACAACAAGAGCAAGCGCTTAAACAAGCCGTCGCTACACTCGAAGACAGCAACGCATTGTTCGCTATTAACTCACAAGCTGATTGTAGTGTTGAAGAAGCTTACGTGAACCACAACCTAAGCGAAACTCATGAGGAACATGATCATAGTGAGCACGACCATGATGACCATGCACATCACGATCATGAAGGGCACGAACACCATGATCATAATGAACATCATGATAAACATGACCACCATGACGCTCATGATGAAGCGCACGATCATGGCGGTCACGGTGAATTTTCGGTGCAATATCGCTTCAGTTGCGAACAAGTTAATCAGCTTAGCCAAATCCAAACCGATTGGTTTAACCAATTCCCAACTACAGAGTCCATCAGCGTCAATATATTCACTGATACCATGCAATCAGCAATTAAATTAAGCAAAGATAACACCCAAATCGTAATCAAATAACACGAGTGGCGTGTAAGTACCCACTTACACGCCACAGCTTTGGTGATTTAATATGACTGAAACCACACCAAATGTTGTCGAGCTAGAGGATGCCCAATTTTTCTGGCCCGCTTCAACCAACGCAACCATCCACATTCCCAAATTACACATTACACAAGGCGAGCATGTGTTTATCAAAGGTCCAAGTGGCTGCGGTAAATCGACCTTGCTCGCTTTGTTGACGGGGATTAACACATTAACTTCAGGCTCTCTATCTGTACTCGATACTGACCTTGCTAGTTTAAGTGCCAGTCAGAGAGACCGCTTTCGCGCCAATCATATTGGCTACATCTTTCAACAGTTCAATTTATTGCCGTACCTTAACGTACTTGAAAACGTATTATTGCCATGTCAGTTCAGTAAAATACGACGTGACCGTGCCCATTTAGGTGCCTCATCTCAAACGTTAAATGAACAGGCTCAGGCCCTACTAGAACGACTGCACTTGCCAAACGAGCTTCATACACGCCCTGTCTCTGAATTGAGTATTGGTCAACAACAACGTGTGGCTGCGGCTCGAGCTCTGATAGGACATCCAGAGTTAGTGATCGCTGACGAACCAACCTCAGCTTTAGACTATGACAATCGTAAAGCATTTATTGAGCTCCTTATGGAGCAAGCGAATCAAGCCAATGCCACACTGGTATTCGTTAGCCACGACCCAACACTCGAACCCTTATTCGATCGCACGCTCAATCTACCCGACATTAATCAAGTATCTAGCCTAGGAGCCATATCATGAGTGCTGTTGTAAAGCTCGCCTGGAAAAGCTTGATGAACCGCAAAGCGACGGCAATTCTAACCATCATGACCGTTGCGATTTCAGTGGTACTCCTCTTGGGCGTCGAGCGTATCCGAACTCAAGCCAAGGATAGCTTCGCCAATACAATTTCAGGCACAGACCTCATTATTGGTGGACGTTCTGGGCAAGTGAACCTATTGCTCTATTCTGTGTTTCGTATTGGTAATGCGACCAACAACATCGATTGGAAAAGCTACCAAGAGTTTGCCAATCATCGTTCAGTCGATTGGGCTATTCCAATCTCGCTTGGCGACTCGCATAAAGGCTTCCGAGTTATGGGAACCAATCACAGTTACTTTGAGCATTACAAGTTTGGAAGTAAGCAACCACTAACATTTGGCAAGGGTAGAGAATTCAATGGTTTATTTGAAACCGTGCTAGGTTCTGATGTCGCTAAACAACTTGGTTATGATATCGGTAGCGAAATCATCATTGCCCACGGCATTAGCGACGTTGGCTTTAGCCGTCATGACAATCTGCCATTTAAAGTTGTCGGTATCCTTGCTCCTACAGGAACACCAGTCGACAAAACTGTCCATGTATCATTGGAAGCCATCGAAGCCATTCACGTTGGGTGGGAAAGTGGTGCGCGTTTGGGCCCGACACCCAAGGCACAAGATCTCAAAAACAGAGACTTTCAGCCCAAACAAATTACCGCTATGCTCGTTGGTTTGAAATCTCGTATTCAAACTTTCGCCCTGCAAAGACAAATTAACACCTACCCCAAAGAGCCGCTTAGCGCCATTATGCCCGGCGTTGCGTTGCATGAGTTATGGGGAATGATGTCGGTTGCAGAGCAAGCCCTAATGGCAGTATCTGGTTTTGTCGTGATTGCAGGGTTGTTAGGTATGTTAAGCAGTCTATTAACTAGCCTACAGGAACGCCGCCGTGAAATGGCGATTTTGCGTGCCATGGGAGCAAGGCCTCGTCATGTTTTCTCACTCTTAATTAGTGAAGCCAGCTTGCTTACTGCTGCTGGTATTATTACTGGCGTTACTGGGCTGTATGCCATTCTTGCTATCGCGCAGCCGATCATCCAACAGCACTATGGAATACATCTCACCTTAAGCATCTTATCTACTTATGAGTGGATGCTATTAGGTTTCGTACAATGCGCTGGTATTGTGATTGGTTTCATTCCCGCACTCCGCGCCTACCGACAGTCACTGAGTGACGGAATGACAATAAGGATTTAATAAAATGTGGAAAAAAATACTCGCAAGTTGCTTGCTGGTCGTCGCATTCACAGCGCCTGTTATGGCCAGCGAAGAACCATTGAAGCTTGACTGGATTGACCTTGTTCCAGAAAAAGAGCGTAAATTGTTCGACAGTATAGGCATGCCTGCATCTGATCACAGTGGTGGCGCAGCGCAGCAGTCCAAGATTGGTAACGTTCGACCAGAACTGAACGGAAGCCAAGTTAAAATTCCAGGGTTTGTTATCCCACTTGAAGGTGATGCCGATACCGTCACCGAGTTTTTATTAGTGCCATACTTTGGAGCTTGTATTCACGTGCCACCACCGCCTCCAAACCAGATCATTTACGTGAAGTTTCCGAAAGGCGCGCCTGTTCAAGAGTTGTGGGATGTCATATATGTGGTTGGAACGTTGAAAACCGAGACGATAAACCACGAACTAGCAGAAACGGCTTACGTTATTGAGGGATCAGAAATAGAAGCCTACGACGATATGTAATTTAAGTCGTCGATAAGCCTCGCTACACCTAAGGCGTCACACTGGCGCCTTTTTTAGCTTTGTGCTACACGATATAACGAGATAAATACGCTAATACGCCCACATAAATAACCAAAAGAAACGCTATCGACAGGTGCTTTTTGAGTTTACCTGCTTCTGAGAACTTCATAGCCCCTCCAAAATAACGATAACAATTTTAACAACTCATTATCATTTTGAATAGCCCTATTCGTTCAAAAACTGAGAACTCCTGTCTGGTCGCTTGGTCAGATAAGGTGTAAATTTAAACGTGCAAACCGCGCAGTTCTTGGTAGGAAAACGAATGGCAGACCCGACAAAGCAACCTGTTGTCATCGAACATCAGTCAGACACAAAAAAAAATACGCAACAAGAAAAGAAACAAGGCTACATAAAAGACAGTGCTAGTAAGGTAAAAACCATTGCCCAAATACACGGTCTTGACGCCTTACTGCAAACCGAACCGCCAGCCAAATCTGCGTTTGAAAGAGCCCAATTGCGAGAGCAAAGACGCCAAGAACAGCGACAAAAAAACTTAGAACAGATTTTAAAATTAGCGCACAGTTCATGCCGAGATGAGACAGCGGGAGAGCCAGACCAAGATTGGTTGCATCGATTTTTTGAGATGGCTCAAGACATCCATAACAGCGCGATGCAAAAGCTATGGGCTCAAGTGATGAAGCGTGAAGTGACCAATCCGGGTTCAACGTCCATGAAAGCGTTGAAAACCCTCAAAGACATGTCACCAAAGGAAGCACAAACTCTGCAAAGAGCCGCCTCTTTAGCGTGCAGTTTTGGAGGGGATCACAGCAGAAAACTGCTGATTGGTTACAAAGCGCAAGGAGGCATATTTAGCTTCGGCAAGCGAGACGTCGCCAACAGCCTAAATATGGGAAGTTTTCAACTGCCGTATTCAAGCTTGTTGCTCTTAGTTGAATTAGGGCTGCTGCACAGTGCCGAACTTGAATCTGGCGAAATTAGTATCGAGACACCGTTGGTCCTCACCTACCAAGGTAAAAACTTGTCACTGAACGTAAACAGTAAAGGTGTCCGCCTTTTATATTACCGCTTCACACCGACAGGTAATGAGCTCTGTACCTTACTCGGAAACAAACCACATGCCGAATACTACGATCAAATGCTTGCACTGTTAAATCATAGGTTTAGTGTCCATAGTGAAGCTAAAAGTACGGTTCATCATACCGTCTAGCCAGCTTGAGAAGCATTTGATCACCTATGATCCAAATACTTCTCAAGCTGCTCAAAGAGCTTTAGGTCACCTATGATCTAAATGCTTTTTTATCGGATCACACCGCGTTGTTTAAGATCGATTAAGCACAAATCCACCAGCTCATCGACACTCTTTTCTCCCGCGGGCAAATCGATTTCAGGGTTCTCTGGCGCTTGATATTCCGAATCAATACCAGTGAAATTAGGAATCTCTCCCGCACGGGCTTTACGGTATAAACCCTTAGGATCTCGACCTTCGCAAACCTCTAGAGATGCATTGACATACACTTCGATAAACTCGCCTTCTGGCAATAAATCGCGTACTAACTTCCGCTCTGCACGATGCGGTGAAATAAACGCCGACAGAACAATTAAACCCGCATCTGCCATCAACTTCGCCAGTTCACCAATACGACGAATGTTCTCGCGACGGTCCTGTTCAGAAAAACCTAAATCGCTACACAAACCATGTCGTACATTGTCACCATCCAATAAATAGGTGTGGTAACCCAGTGCTGCAAGGCGATTTTCCAACGCCCCTGCTACGGTTGATTTACCCGCTCCAGATAAACCAGTGAACCACAATACGGCAGGTTTTTGCTTCTTTAATTCAGCACGAAACTGTTTATCAACCGAATGCTGGTGCCAAACAATGTTTTCATCTTTTACCGTCGTTTCGGCAGTCATAACGTATCCTTGTAAATATCGGAATTAAAACGGGAAAAAGACCGGGATCAAAGTAAGTACTAATACAGAGTACACAATCGAAATTGGCACTCCAATTCTCACGTAGTCGGTCAATTTGTAATTTCCTACGCTGTACACCAGCAGGTTAGTTTGGTAACCGTAGGGAGAGATAAAGCTCGCACTCGCGCCGAACAAAACCGCCATGATGAATGGCATCGGATCCACGCCATAACCCACCGCCATGCTATAGCCGATAGGAAAAGAAAGCGCAGCCGCGGCATTGTTTGTCACCAATTCAGTGAGTACCAATGTCATGATATAAGTCGCCACCAAGGCACCAAATACTCCCCAGCCATTAAACGCTTCAATAAACATCACTCCCATTCTTTCTGACAATCCAGAAGAGATCATCAGTTGAGCAATAGACAAAGCGGAACCGACAATCACGACGATATCGATCGGAAAACGGCGGCGCAGTTCTGAAATCTGCACAATACCAAACGCAATAAGCGCGATAAGGTACGCAGCTAGACCTTTAATAATCGGTACTAACTCTAATAGAGCGCATCCAATTACGGCTGCAAAGCCCAGTAATACAATAGAAGACTTATTCGTATCAAGCCGAGCGCTAGAGTCCAAGTCATGCACTAAAACAAACTCTTTACGATGAGCTCGGCGTTCAGACTCAAAACGCTTTCCTGGAACCAGAACTAACGTGTCTCCTGGCGCTAAGGTAATGCTACCCAAGCCACCTTCTAGGCGTTCGTGGCCTCGGCGAATCGCCACAACAACGGCATCGAATCGGTCGCGGAATCGGCTCTCTTTGAGGGTTTTGTAGCAAAACGTCGCCGACGAGCTCACCACAACTTCGATAAAGTTTTGCCCATTTAAGTGCTGCTGACCAAACAACTTGAGGCCCGGAATTTCTTGCAGGGTCGCGACGCTCTCAACATCGCCACAAAATAACAGGCGGTCTTTTGCATTGAGCACAAAATCCGGTCCCACAGAAGAAACAGTAACACCATCGCGCACCACTTCTGCAAGAAACAGTTTGCGCAGCGCACGTAAATTATTCTCGCTGATCGTACGCCCAACTAGCGGTGAGCCTGGCTCAACGCGAGACTCAAGAAAGTAAGGTAAATCTTCTTGGTTTTGATCATCATAATTCGGTAGCAAGTAGCTGAGCGGGATAAGAATCAACATCCCTCCCACCAGCACAGCCAAACCTATCATCGTAGGTGTAAAAAAGCTCAGGCTCGGTAAGCCTGCGTCTTCGACAAAGCTGTTGATGATTAAGTTAGTCGACGTACCAATCAAAGTTAACGTGCCACCAAAAATGGCGGCATAAGACAAGGGAATAAGTAATTTCGAAGGTGCATGCTGCTGATTACGCTTAATCGCCCCAATCAATGAGACAACCACAGCGGTATTATTCGTAAATGAAGAAAGCAAGGCGGTCGACACACCGAGCTTAGCAATCACGCTGCCTAACTGACCCTCAGAGATACTTCGGCTCACCCAACTGATCAGCAGTGTTTTTTCTAGAGCACAGGATGCAAGAATCAATAGAACCAGGGTTAACAATGAAGAGTTGGTAAAATTGGATGCGATAGTGGCTGAATCCATCATCCCAGCCATGAATGCAATAAAAGCGGCACCCGCAAAGACGTAACTAGGCTTAATTTTCGTGACAAGCAAGCAAGTGATAATGCCAAGCAAAATCGCTAACACAAACCCTTGTTCCCACATAGCCTTTCCTTACCAAATAGCCCCAAAGGGCACAACAACGACTCATTTATCCATGAAACACCGACAAACGAGTAAACAGACAAAAATCAGCGCAAGCGAAAAGAACATCAGAATGCTCGGTTTTCTTGGGCTCCACCGAAGCATTCTGGTATTAGGAGAATACCTAACGACATTTCGCAATTCAGTTAGGTAGCGACGCCCCAAGTACAACAGCAGACAGAGCCTGAAATTATCGTACTTGGGTAAGCCAGTTACTTTTTCAGAAACTGGCTGACGTCTTTTGCTTCCCAGTGTGGGAAGTGTTTACGGACAAGCGCATTAAGCTCAACTTCAAACGCAGAGATGCCCGTCAAATCGCGCTCAACCACGGCGAGGCTCTCTTTAACCATGCCAGCACCAACCGTCACGTTTGTCAGACGATCGATAATGATAAAGCCACCGGTATCTGCACAGTCTTGATAATTGTCCAGCGCGACTGACTCATTAAGAGACCATTCACACAAACCAATACCATTCAATGGCAGCTCTGCCGAGCTATGAGTCGAGAGATTATTAATGTCATATTGATGACGAATCGCTTCAACATGACCTACGGTTTTCTTACCTGCGATTTTGATGTCATAGTCACGACCCGGTTGCAGGGGGTGCTCTGTCATCCATACCACATCGGCAAGCAAATGGTTTGTGGTTTCCACTTGAGCATTATCTAGAACAATCAAATCGCCACGGCTAATATCGATCTCATCGCTTAGCGTCAGAGTGACAGCTAATCCGGCACGAGCTTCTTCGATATCACCATCAAAGGTCACAATACGAGCCACAGTTGACGTTTTACCCGATGGCAATGCTTTAATGGCATCACCGACTTTGATCGAACCAGAAGAAATGGTCCCCGCAAAACCACGGAAATCGAGGTTAGGACGATTAACGTATTGCACAGGGAAGCGGAATTCACCCGCGCCTTTTTCTTGATCCACATCGACCGTTTCAAGAAGCTCAAGCAATGATGGGCCTTTAAACCAAGTCAGGTTTTGGCCTTTATCCACCACATTGTCCCCTTCAAGCGCTGAGATCGGGATGATTTGAATATCAATATCCCCTGTCAGATTCTCAGAGAACTTCAGATACTCATCGCGGATCTCTTCAAAGCGCTCTTGGGAGTAATCCACTAAGTCCATCTTGTTGATCGCGACAACAAAGTGCTTCAAGCCCAACAGGTTGGAAATGAAAGAGTGACGACGAGTTTGATCGAGAATGCCCTTACGTGCATCAACCAGAATCACAGCTAAGTCACATGTCGATGCACCTGTAGCCATGTTACGTGTGTACTGCTCGTGTCCAGGAGTATCTGCAATGATGAATTTACGTTTCTGCGTCGAGAAATAGCGGTAAGCTACATCAATCGTGATCCCCTGCTCGCGCTCAGCTTGTAAGCCATCGACCAACAACGCAAGGTCAGGTTTTTCACCCGTGGTGCCCACACGTTGGCTGTCTGAATGCACTGCCGCTAGCTGATCTTCATAAATTTGTTTTGAGTCATGGAGTAAGCGACCGATTAATGTACTTTTACCGTCATCCACCGAGCCACAAGTCAAGAATCTAAGTAACGACTTGTACTGGTGTTGTGTTAAATAGCCTTCGATACCAAGCTCGGCTAATTGAGCTTCAACTGCACTGTTCATTATCTTTCCTTAGATCCTTTAGAAGTAACCTTGACGTTTCTTAAGCTCCATCGATCCTGACTGATCGTGGTCGATCGCTCGGCCTTGGCGCTCACTCGACGTTGCCACTAGCATCTCTTCAATAATGCCAGTTAAAGTGTTTGCTTCAGACTCGATGGCCCCGGTCAATGGATAACAACCAAGGGTACGGAAGCGCACACTCTTCTCTTCAATCACTTCACCCGGTTGAAGCTCCATACGATCATCATCAACCATGATCAGCATGCCATCGCGTTCAACAACTGGGCGTTTGTCCGCGAGGTAAAGCGGCACGATCTCGATGTTTTCTAAATAGATGTATTGCCAGATATCAAGCTCAGTCCAGTTAGACAGCGGGAATACACGAATGCTCTCACCCTTATTGACCTGGCCGTTGTACGTCTTCCATAGCTCAGGACGTTGGTTTTTAGGATCCCATGTATGGTTCTTATCGCGGAATGAATACACGCGCTCTTTCGCCCGTGATTTCTCTTCGTCGCGGCGCGCACCACCAAAGGCCGCATCAAAACCGTACTTGTTCAGCGCTTGTTTTAAGCCTTGAGTCTTCATGATGTCAGTGTGCTTAGAAGAACCATGAACAAACGGACTACAGCCCATGGCTAGACCTTCTGGATTCTTATGTACCAAAAGCTCAAAACCGTATTTGGCCGCGGTGCGATCACGAAATTCAATCATCTCGCGGAACTTCCAATCGGTGTCGACATGCAGCAATGGAAATGGAATCTTACCTGGGTAAAAAGCTTTACGCGCTAGGTGCAGCATCACTGATGAGTCTTTACCAATCGAATACATCATGACTGGGTTATCAAACTCAGCCGCAACTTCGCGGATAATATGGATACTCTCCGCTTCGAGTTGTTTAAGGTGAGTTAAACGTTGTTGGTCCATGTTTTGTATTTCCTTTTTAAGCTTGAAGGCGCATTACGTCTCTAATCTTTGGTCTGAAATTATATGGAGTTGGCAATAGCACTTTTGTTGAATTCAGTACTAGACAAAAACCAGTCTAACTTTTGAGACAGTCGCACTACCTCTCCGACAACAATCAAAGATGGCGATTGTGCTTCCTTCGATAAATCAGAGAGTTGGGAGAGTTCTCCCGTAAATACTTTTTGTTGAATCTGCGTGCCACGCTCAATAATGGCAATCGGAGTCGACGCTGAACGGCCATGCTTAATGAGTTGATTCTGAATATAGTGTGATTTCATCAGCCCCATGTAGATCACTAAAGTCTGATTCCCACGCGCCAACGTGGACCAATCCATCTCATCACTTTCTTCTTTCAAGTGGCCAGTCACAAAGATGGCCGATTGCGCATAATCACGATGAGTCAGTGGAATACCAGCATAAGCGGTTGCGCCAGCTGCTGCGGTAATGCCAGGGACAACTTGAAAACGAACGCCGGCATCAGCAAGCACTTCTAACTCTTCACCACCACGACCAAATACAAACGGATCCCCACCTTTAATGCGCACTACTTTGTAGCCCTGCTTGGCAAAATCCACCAAAAGCTGATTCGTCTTCTCCTGCGGCACACTGTGATGCCCAGCTCGCTTCCCAACGCACACCAAAATCGTATCGCTTGGAATCAATGCCATGATTTCTTCAGACACCAAGTAGTCGTACAAAACCACGTCAGCTTGCTGCAAGCAGTTCAGTGCTTTCACCGTCAGAAGTTCAGGATCGCCTGGTCCTGCACCTACTAAGGCGACTTCACCAGGCTGTAGCGATTGCTTTGCAAAACGAGTAACACCAGCGACTGGGTTGTCAGAAACTAACCGGGGCTTTGGTTTAGGAAAAGAAGTGACTGAATCGTTCGTTGCCATGTGCTTGCTCATCGTCCATTGATATCGTCATGCAAGCATTATGGCGGGGCGTTTATATTACCTGAAATTCTAAAATTTCATTTTTTATTCAAAAATCTGCTAAGAAGTTTTTGTTTGGTCTCATTCAAAAGCGTGAAAAAGTCGGCGGTTAATATGAATAAGGTTCAGTAAACTGATTAATGTTCACAGTTTTCTGTATCTTTATCATCGAGTTGCATCTGTGTTTGATACATTACGCAGTGCGATTTCCCCTTATCATTGAATTGGAGCACCAAATGAAAGTGGCAGTTCATCCTATTTCCCTCGCAGTATTAAGTGGCATGCTAACGCTTGCTGGCCCAACAATGGCCGATACCATCAAGCTTCGTATTATCGAAACCACCGACATTCACACCAACGTGATGGATTACGATTACTACAAAGACCAACCATCACAGCAAATCGGTTTAAGTCGCGCAGCGACAATAGTGAAACAAGCTAAGTCCGAGACAGAAAACACGGTACTAGTAGATAACGGTGATTTAATTCAGGGCAGCCCAATGGGCGATTACATGGCGGCGAAAGGGATTAACGCTGGCGAAATCCACCCGGTATACAAAGCGATGAACCAGTTGGATTACGATGTGGGTAACATTGGTAACCACGAATTCAACTACGGCCTTGAGTTCCTGAAAAACTCTATCGACGGTGCGAACTTCCCTTATGTTAGTGCTAACGTTTTCGACAAGAAGACAGGCGAGCACTACTTCAAACCTTATCTAATTAAAACGCACACGTTCAAAGACACTGATGGTCAAAGCCACGAAATCAAAGTGGGTTACATCGGCTTCGTCCCGCCACAAATCATGGTATGGGATAAGAAGAATCTAGAAGGAAAAGTCTTCGCTGAAGACATCACTGAGACAGCGAAAAAGCTGGTTCCTCAGATGAAGAAAGAAGGCGCAGACGTTATTGTGGCGATTCCACACTCAGGCATTTCTACTGATCCATACAAACTAGGCGCTGAAAACTCTGTTTACTACCTCACAGAAGTTGAAGGTATTGATGCGATTGCTTTTGGCCACTCTCACGCCGTCTTCCCAGGGAAAGACTTCGCAAACCTACCTGGTGTTGATATAGATAAAGGGACCATCAATGGTGTAACGTCCGTGATGCCGGGCCGCTGGGGAAGTCACGTAGGTGTGATGGATTTGATGCTGAAAGAGAAAGACGGCAGATGGCAAGTCGTCGAAGGCCAAGCAGAAGCACGCCCTATCTTCGATAAAGTAAATAAGAAGTCATTAGCTAAAGCCGATGCAGATATTGTGAAAGCGTTAGAAGAAGATCACAAAGGCACTCGTGAATTTGTAAACCAACCAATCGGCAAAGCAAATGATGTCATGTACAGCTTCTTGGCATTAGTGCAGGACGACCCCACCATTCAAATCGTTAACCTTGCTCAGAAAGACTACGTAGAACGCTTTATTCAAGGCGACCCAGACCTTTCTGACATTCCAGTACTGAGTGCGGCAGCACCATTTAAAGTCGGCGGTCGTAAGAACGATCCGAATAACTTTACAGAAGTAGAATCCGGTCAGCTCACCTTCCGTAATGCGGCCGATCTTTACTTATATCCAAACACCTTGGTTGCGATGAAAGTGAAAGGTAAAGAAGTTCGCGAATGGCTAGAGTGCAGTGCGGGTCAATTCAACCACATCGACATCAACAATCCTAAACCGCAATCTTTGATTGATTGGGATAATTTCCGTACGTACAACTTCGATGTTATTGATGGGGTTAACTACCAAATCGACGTTACCCAACCGCCGAAGTACGATGCGGATTGTAAAGTGATTAATCCAGATTCTCAGCGCATTGTGAATCTGACGTTCAATGGTAAGCCTGTCAATCCGAAGCAAGATTTCATCATCGCAACCAATAACTACCGTGCTTATAGCAATACTTTCCCTGGTACAGGTCCAGATTTCATTGCATTTGACGCACCAGATGAAAACCGCTCTGTCGTCGCCACTTATATTTCTCGCGTGAGTGAAGAAAAAGGAGAAGTGACACCAAGCGCTGACAACAACTGGTCTTTCGCACCGATTAAGTCCGATAACAAGCTAGATATTCGTTTCGAAACCTCCCCTAGCGATAAAGCGGCGCAGTTCATCAAAGAGAAAGGACAATACCCAATGAAACGCGTGTCAACAGACGACATTGGTTTCGCAATTTATCAAATCGATCTGAATAAATAAGGTTGATTTGACAGCAACACTAAGCGGCTCTCATGAGCCGCTTTTTTGTTATCAATAAAACCCGTTAAAATAAAGAAAACCGTTTCCGAGTTATCACATGCACATCGATCTTTTTTCAGACTTAGTCAATCATGGCTTTTTAGAGACAGAAGCAAACCAACTTATTGAAAATGGTGAGTTGCTCGAACTGCCTACACGCCACATTCTTAATCACCAAGGGGAGTTGAGCTCACACCTTTACTTCATCATTGAGGGGTTATGCCACGCAAGCTATCTCACGGAGCACGGCAAAGAATTCAGTAAAGAATTTTATTGGGAGAAGGACTGGGTTATCGGGTTTGAGAGCATAATAAAGGACCAACCTTCGCCTTACTTATTGGAAACGCTGAGCGCTTGTCAGCTATTTTGCTTGCCAATTGAAACGTTGCATCACTGGCGAGCAGAAAAGCACGCCATTTACTTAAAGCTACTCGAAAACCAACTGGTTAATAAAGAGAATAAAGAACGCTTTATGTTGCTCTACTCTCCAGAGGAACGATATCAATTATTTTGCGCTCATTACCCAGATTTAAAGCAACGTATTACCGATAGTCAAATTGCGGCCTACCTGGGCATTACGCCAATCAGTTTGAGTCGAATCAAAGCACGCTTAACCAAAGATCACACTCTCAAATAAACTCAAAAAAGAAAAAAGCTCTTCAAACGAAGAGCTTTTTCTCTGCTATTTGAGCTATTTAAGAATTCGCGCCCGGAACTGGCGCCCTTTCATCTTGCCGTTACTAATGGTTTGTAGAGCCTTTTTAGCCACAGACTTTTCGACGGCAACATAAGCGCGCACAGGGAATAGGTGAATCTTTCCGACTTGAGAGCCTGGAATACCATTTTTTCCTGTCAAACAACCTAAAATATCACCCGGTCGTACTTTCTGTTTCTTACCGCCATCAATGTTAATCGTCACCATTTTCGCTTGGTATGGCTGCTGATTTGATTTGGCAGGCAATGTTGCTGGTACCACGTCCATCTCTAGGTATTCTTCAATACGAGCTACACGTAAACCGTCTTTCTCACCAAAAAAGCTAAACGCTAAACCTTTACTACCCGCACGACCTGTACGACCAATACGGTGCACATGAACCTCAGGATCGCGTGATAGCTCAAAGTTAAAGACAGCATCAAGATTATCAACGTCTAAGCCACGCGCCGCAACGTCTGTTGCAACAAGGATAGACACACTCTTGTTAGCAAACTGCACCAATGCTTGGTCGCGTTCACGCTGCTCTAAGTCCCCATGGATATCGATAACGCTGAATCCTTTGTGATGCAACTCATCTGCGACACTTTGCACTTCTTTTTTGGTATTACAAAAAACCACCGCGGACTCTGGCTGGTGAGTCAGCAGCAAATTCGCCAACGCTTCATCACGTGCTTCCGAGCCTTCAACTTTATAGAAGTACTGCGCAATGCTTGAGGTATCATGCGTCGATTCCACCTTAATCACTTCCGGTGTCTGCATTATACGCTGCGCAATTTGCTCAATTTTCTCTGGAAAAGTAGCACTGAAAAGTAGAGTTTGGCGCTGCTTTGGCGCTGCATCGATGATTGCATCTAATGCGTCTTGGAAACCCATGTCCAACATGCGATCAGCTTCATCTAGCACCAAGGTATTCAGTTCGCTAAGATCAATTCGGCCTTTCTCAAGGTGATCCAAAATACGACCAGGAGTACCAACTAGGATATGCGCACCATGCTCTAACGAACCAATTTGTGGCCCCATTGGCATCCCACCGCAGAGAGTAAGCACTTTAATATTATGAATGCCGCGACCTAAAGTACGAATTTCCTTCGCTACTTGATCTGCAAGCTCACGTGTTGGACACAATACTAATGACTGGACACGAAAGCGTTTGACGTTGAGGTTCGATAAAACCCCTAAACCAAATGCAGCGGTTTTACCTGAGCCCGTTTTACCCTGCCCGATGACATCACGATGTTTTAGGATTGCAGGCAAGCTCAAAGCTTGAATTGGCGTCATGTGGGTATAGTTCAGGGAATCAAGTGTGGCGAGTAACGCTGGGTTCAGCCCAACTTGATCGAATGTTTGTTTGCTCACGGGGATATCCTCAGGTGAGATGGAAAGAGGGCACATTATCACCAGATTTGGTGGGAAAACCAGTGCTAATTAACCTTTGTTAATGAGTATGAGCTCAAAACAAAGTAAAGTCAGTCACTCTATTCTCATTACGGATAACAACATGCTCACTTGGATTACTTTGCCCTTTGCTCAGCTAACAACCACACAGCTGTATGAAATGATGAAATTGCGTGTGGATGTATTCGTTGTTGAACAAACCTGCCCTTACCCTGAACTTGATGGTAAGGACACACTGGAAGGCGTTTATCATCTAATAGGCTATCACGGTGATGAACTGGTTGCTTGCGCAAGATTACTGCCCGCAGGCACTACGTATGACAATGTGAGTATTGGTCGAGTGGTGACAAAGCAGACCGCGCGAGGCGGTGGCTTAGGTCATAAGTTATTGGACAAGGCCTTGGCACAATGCGAAACATTATGGCCAGGACAGACAATAGATATAGGTGCTCAAGAACACCTCATCCAGTTTTATGCTAGTCATGGATTCAAGGTTATCTCAGAGTGCTATCTTGAAGATGGTATCCCTCATGTGGATATGCGGAAAGAATCCGTAGCGCTATAAGTTTCAATTCGATTGGTTACTATGAAAACTAATCGAATTAAAAAACTAACTAAAAAGACGCGATATATTCGCGTCTTTTCATTTGAAGCGTTTACTTGTTACGCCCAAAGGTCCCATCCGACAAACGGAAAAACATAACGGACCGCCCGCTTTTTTCCAGCTGTAGCATATCTAACTCGCCTTCGTCACTAAGCTTAAAGCGAATCAACTGTCCCTGCTTTATTTGGCTTAGCGGCTTATCACTGCCTTCTATTTTGACCAGAGCGCTAAGATCCGCCATAGAGAGCTGATTACTTCTGAAAACCTGCGCTAATGTATCACCATTTTTAACCGTGTACTCTTTCCAATCTTCAGATTTCGGTCCAGAGTTCTGAGAGGTTCTCTGCTGGCTTAAACTCTGCGCGTTCAGCTCAATCGCTACGCGTTGATGATCGACCTCAGTCTGCTCAACTGGTTGATCTGTTTTATTTGGCAAAGGAATAACAAGGAGTACCAGAATCAATGGCACTAAGACCATCAAAGCACGCTGATGAAATTTAGGCAGACGCAACCAAAACTGCTTAACAGGCTGTATACGCTCCAACCATTGCTCTTTGTTGAACGGCTGCTTCCAGTCGATAGCAGCGAATTTTTGTTTAACCAATTCGACATAGTCGACTTGCTGCTTTTTCTTTCTGCGACGATTCATTGTAATGAGTCCCTTAATACTTCTACGGTCAGTATAAAAATACCGACGCGGAGAGTATATGTTTTTCACCAAACTAAAATGGAATTGGGATTAAATTAGCAGAAATTTCACTTGGAGTAAGAGATAAGTCACAACCTGGCCGCCTCAATTAAGCATTCAGTCGCAATCATTTAAACCTAAGCTCGAAACTGGTATCCTGTTACCTTTATCACTCCTAATAAGAGCGACATTCATGTCTGAAATTAAATTTGAAACTGCAGAACAAAAAGCAAGCTACGGCATTGGTCTGCAAATGGGTCAGCAACTTGCAGGCTCTGGTCTTGAAGGTCTTAGCGTTGATGCTATCGCAGCAGGTATTGCAACAGCACTAACTGGTGACATGCCATCAATCGAAATTGATGAAATCAACAAAGCACTACAAGAACTTCACACTCGTGCAGAAACAGCTCGCCAAGAAGCAGCAAAAATTGCGGCAGCAGAAGGCGAAGCGTTCCTAAAAGACAACGCTCTACGACCTGAAGTTAACGTTCTAGACTCTGGTCTTCAGTACGAAATCATTTCTGAAGGTACTGGTGCAGTTCCTACAGCAGAAAGCTCAGTTCGCGTTCACTACCACGGTGAGCTAACTGACGGTACTGTATTCGATAGCTCTGTATCTCGCGGTCAACCTGCTGAATTCCCTGTTACAGGTGTAATCAAAGGTTGGGTAGAGGCACTACAACTAATGCCTGTTGGCTCTAAGTGGAAGCTATACGTACCACAAGATCTTGCGTACGGTGAGCGTGGCGCTGGTGCGGCTATCCCTCCATTTGCAGCTTTAGTTTTCGAAGTAGAACTATTAGATATTATCTAATTGAAACCATTTTCAATTATGATTAAATAAAACGGCGCACTAGCGCCGTTTTTTTGTCTAAACTGAATAGACTTTCTCACCTCTGAACCTTTCACTCTGATAGCCTTTAAAAATAAAATCACTTTTAAAAAACGCTCAACCTTTGGAGGTACTATGCGTAAAACACTCCTAACTCTAGCACTCCTATCAATCAACATTGGTAGTGCGCACGCATTCTTAGATTCAGTCACTCAAAAAAGTAAAGAAAGTGGCCTGATGGACATGGTCGGCAGCAGCTTGAACACCGAGTCGTCTCCATTAACAGACATGCTAACTAGCCAATTACCAGTATCCACTGAGCAAGCAGCCGGAGGCAGTGGTGCACTACTCGCTTTGGCTCAAAGCCAGCTTTCGCAAGAAAATAGTAGTGAGTTACAGTCTTTGATTCCTGGACTTTCAAACTTGCAAGGAGCACAAAGCTTACTAGGAAATATTGAGAATATCAGTGCAGTAAAAAGTGCATTCGATACGTTAGGTTTAGACCCATCTATGATCAGTCAGTTTGCTCCAGTAATCTTGGATTACTTGAACAAGCAAGGCGCTAGCGAAGGGCTTCTAAGTTCGTTGGGCGGGTTGTGGAATACTAGTAAATAAGCGCAAGTGATAGTCACTTTTTAAATTGCCAGTCTGCATGGGTTGAAATAAATGCAGGCTGGATATAAAGGTTTACTGAATTACAGATACAAAAAAGCCGAGCTAATGCTCGGCTTTCTCGTTCTTACGAACTGATTACTCAGCAGCTTCTTCAGCAGCTGGGCGATCTACAAGCTCAATGTAAGCCATTGGAGCTTTATCACCAGCACGGAAGCCAGCTTTTAGGATACGAGTGTAACCGCCCTGACGAGCAGCAAAACGTGGACCTAGTTCGTTAAATAGTTTTGCAACTACTTCGTTGTCACGAGTACGTGCAAATGCTAGACGACGGTTAGCAACACTGTCAGTCTTAGCTAGTGTAATCAAAGGCTCAACTACGCGACGTAGCTCTTTTGCTTTTGGCAAAGTAGTCTTGATAACTTCATGACGTACTAGAGAGCTAGCCATGTTGCTGAACATCGCTTTGCGATGTGAGCTGTTGCGGTTGAGTTGACGACCACTCTTACGATGGCGCATGACCTAATCCTTCTAACTAGTATCGATTAATCTTCAGCGATTGATGCAGGTGGCCAGTTTTCTAGGCGCATGCCCAGAGACAGACCACGTGACGCAAGTACGTCTTTAATCTCAGTAAGAGATTTTTTACCAAGGTTAGGCGTTTTAAGTAGCTCAACCTCAGTACGTTGTACTAGATCACCGATGTAGTGAATCGCTTCTGCTTTCAAACAGTTAGCAGAGCGAACTGTTAGTTCAAGATCGTCTACAGGACGCAGTAGGATCGGATCGAATTCTGGCTTCTCTTCCTTCTCCTCAGGAACTCGTACATCACGAAGATCTACGAATGCATCCAATTGTTCAGCTAGGATTGTAGCTGCACGACGGATTGCTTCCTCAGGTTCTAGAGTACCGTTTGTTTCCATATCGATAACAAGCTTGTCTAGATCAGTACGCTGTTCTACACGAGCTGCTTCTACAGCGTAGGCAATTTTGTCTACTGGGCTGTAAGTAGCATCTACTAGTAGGCGACCGATAGGACGCTCGTCTTCTTCGTTATGGATACGCGCAGAAGCTGGAACATAACCACGACCACGTTCAACTTTGATACGCATTGCGATCTCAGCGTTGTCATCCGTCAGGTGACAAATTACGTGTTCAGGGTTAGCGATCTCTACATCACCATCATGGGTGATGTCACCTGCAACCACAGGGCCCGAGCCTGATTTGTTCAAAGTAATGAACACTTCATCTTTGCCTTCGGCAACGCGCACAGCCAAACCTTTAAGGTTTAGAAGAATTTCAAGAATATCTTCTTGAACGCCTTCTTTCGTGCTGTACTCATGAAGTACGCCTTCAATTTCTACTTCTGTTACAGCACAACCTGGCATAGAAGATAGAAGGATGCGGCGAAGTGCATTACCCAGAGTATGACCAAAGCCACGCTCTAATGGCTCAAGAGTTACTTTTGCGTGAGTCGAGCTGATTTGTTCGATGTCAACTAGACGTGGCTTAAGAAATTCTGTTACAGAACCCTGCATTGTGTCCTCTCTTTAGTTTAAACCTTACTTAGAGTAAAGCTCGACGATCAATTGTTCGTTGATGTCAGCTGATAGATCAGAACGTTCAGGCATACGCTTGAATGTACCTTCCATCTTGCCACCATCTACTTCAATCCAAGTTGGTTTTTCACGTTGTTCAGCAACTTCTAGAGCTGCTTTGATACGAGCTTGCTGTTTAGCTTTCTCGCGAATAGAAACAACGTCATTAGCCGCTACTTTGAAAGAAGGAACGTTTACAACTTTACCGTTTACTAGGATAGCTTTGTGGCTAACTAGCTGACGTGCTTCTGCGCGAGTTGCGCCAAAGCCCATGCGGTAAACTACGTTATCAAGACGACCTTCAAGAAGCTGAAGTAGGTTTTCACCAGTGTTGCCTTTTAGGCGAGCAGCTTCTTTGTAGTAGTTACGGAATTGTTTTTCTAGAACGCCGTACATACGACGTACTTTTTGCTTCTCACGAAGCTGAACGCCATACTCAGATAGACGACCGCGACGAGCGCCGTGTACACCTGGTGCGTTATCAATTTTACACTTGGTATCGATCGCGCGAACACCAGACTTAAGGAATAAGTCAGTGCCTTCACGACGGCTAAGCTTCAGCTTAGGACCCAAATATCTTGCCATGATTCTTCTCCAATTGTCCTAGAAACGTTATACGCGACGTTTCTTAGGTGGACGACAACCGTTATGAGGGATTGGTGTAGCATCAACGATGTTTGTGATGCGGAAACCAGCGGCGTTTAGTGCACGAACAGTAGATTCGCGACCTGGACCAGGACCCTTAACCATAACTTCCAAGTTCTTTAGGCCGTATTCTTTAGCCATTTCAGCACAACGCTCAGCAGCAACCTGTGCAGCGAACGGAGTAGACTTACGAGAACCACGGAAACCAGAACCACCTGCAGTAGCCCATGCAAGAGCGTTACCTTGACGGTCAGTAATGGTTACGATTGTGTTATTGAAAGAAGCATGGATGTGCGCAACGCCATCTGCAACTTGCTTGCGTACGCGCTTACGAGCGCGAGTTGGTTGTTTAGCCATTGTACTCTACCTTCCCGATTATTTCTTGATCGGCTTACGCGGACCCTTACGGGTGCGAGCGTTGGTTTTAGTACGCTGTCCACGTAGTGGTAGACTGCGACGATGACGAAGACCACGGTAACAGCCAAGGTCCATAAGACGCTTGATGTTCATAGATACTTCACGACGTAGATCACCTTCTACAGTGTACTTAGCTACACCATCACGCAGTTGATCGATCTGCTCTTCAGTTAGTTCACTGATCTTAACATTTTCAGCAATACCCACTTCAGCTAGGATAGCTTGAGAGCGAGTTTTACCGATGCCGTAGATCGCTGTTAGAGCGATTACTGCATGTTTCTGATCAGGAATGTTAATGCCTGCTATACGGGCCATTATTCACTCCTAAGTGTTTCTATAAAAGAATTAGCCGCAGCAAAGCCCGTTATGGATACGCTGCGGAATACTACTTCTTTTGCACGCAAAAGGTAGGCCGAGGAATATACTCGACCCAACCTTCATTTTCAAGTAAAAATTTCTGCTAATTAGCCTTGGCGCTGTTTGTGCTTTGGCTCACTGCAAATCACGCGAACGACACCGTTACGCTTGATTACTTTACAGTTACGGCAGATTTTTTTAACGGAAGCACGAACTTTCATTGCTAAACTCCGTAAATGAAACTGAGTCTACCGCCGGATTAACGGCCGTAGCCTTTCAGATTCGCTTTCTTCAACACAGAATCATACTGTTGAGACATCAGATGAGTCTGTACCTGTGCCATAAAGTCCATAATTACAACAACTACGATTAGTAGCGATGTACCGCCGAAGTAGAAACGTACGTTCCACGCGACCATCATGAACTCGGGAATCAGACAGATAAAGGTAATGTACAGTGCACCAGCAAGGGTTAAACGTGTCATTACTTTATCAATGTATTTCGCTGTCTGCTCACCTGGGCGGATACCGGGTACGAATGCACCAGACTTCTTCAAGTTATCTGCTGTTTCACGCGGGTTGAAAACCAACGCCGTGTAGAAGAAACAGAAGAAGATAATTGCTGCTGCATAAAGCATTACATACAACGGTTGACCTGGGCTAAGAGCCAAAGACACGTCAGTTAACCAACCGAACGCGCTGCTCTCACCGTTTTGACCAAACCACTGAGCCAATGTTCCTGGGAACAATATAATACTTGATGCAAAAATCGCTGGAATTACACCTGCCATGTTAATTTTAAGAGGCAAGTGCGAGCTTTGCGCAGCAAATACTTTACGACCTTGTTGACGTTTCGCATAGTTAACGACGATTCGGCGTTGACCACGTTCCATGAAAACAACGAAGTAAATTACTGCAAAAGCTAATACCGCGATTAGCAACAGAAGAAGTACATGCAATTCACCTTGACGCGCTTGCTCGATTGTTTGACCGATTGCAGAAGGCAATCCAGCAACAATACCTGCAAAAATCAGTATCGAAATACCGTTACCAATTCCGCGCTCTGTAATTTGTTCACCTAACCACATCAAGAACATGGTACCGGTTACTAAACTTACGGTAGCAATTAGCGTAAACATGGTTTGGTTGATAACAACCAGATTGTCGACCATGTTTGGTAGGCCAGTTGCAATACCTATAGCTTGGAAGGTTGCAAGTACAAGCGTGCCGTAGCGTGTATATTGGCTTATCTTACGACGGCCTGCTTCACCCTCTTTTTTGAGTTCAGCTAACGCTGGATGAACTACAGTTAGCAATTGGACAACAATAGATGCCGAAATATACGGCATGATGCCCAATGCTAATATAGATGCACGCTCAAGAGCACCACCGGAGAACATGTTAAACATTTCAACGATGGTACCTTTTTGCTGTTCGAACAAATCGGCAAGTACAGCAGCGTCAATACCAGGAATCGGCACAAAAGAGCCGGCTCGGAATACTAAAAGTGCACCAATTACGAATAACAAGCGCGACTTTAGTTCACTTAAGCCGCTCTGAGCACTACGAAAATCTTGTCCTGGTTTCTTAGCCATCTGTACCTCGTTCCTCGAGATTATTCCTCGATTTTACCGCCTGCAGCTTCGATTGCAGCTTTAGCGCCTTTAGTCACACGTAGACCTTTAACAGTCACTGCTTTGTTGATTTCACCAGAAAGAACAACTTTTACAAATTCGATGTTCTTAGTGATGATGTTAGCAGCTTTAAGACTGTTTAGATCAACTACGTCACCAGAAACTTTCGCTAGCTCAGCTAGACGAACTTCAGCAGACACTAGGCTCTTACGAGAAGTGAAACCGAATTTTGGTAGACGTTGTTTCAGAGGCATCTGACCGCCTTCGAAACCTGGACGAACACTGCCGCCAGAACGTGATTTTTGACCTTTGTGACCACGGCCACCAGTTTTACCTAGGCCTGAACCGATACCACGACCTACTCGCTTCGCAGAAGTTTTCGCGCCAGCAGCCGGTGCTAGAGTATTCAAACGCATTCTGATTACTCCTCAACTTTAACCATGTAGTAAACCTTGTTGATCATACCGCGAATACACGGAGTATCTTCAAGTTCTACTGTGTGGTTGATTTTACGAAGACCTAGACCGCGCAAAGTAGCTTTGTGCTTTGGCAGACGACCAATTGAGCTTTTAGTTTGAGTTACTTTAATAGTTGCCATGGTGTTCTTACTCCGAAATAGATTCAACAGTTAGACCACGTTTAGCAGCAACCATTTCTGGTGACTTCATGCTACCTAGTGCATCGATCGTTGCACGAACGATGTTAATAGGGTTCGTAGAACCGTACGCTTTAGATAGTACGTTGTGTACACCAGCAACTTCTAGTACTGCACGCATCGCACCACCTGCGATAACACCAGTACCTTCTGCAGCAGGCTGCATGTAAACTTTAGAGCCCGAATGGCGACCTTTCACTGGGTGGTGAAGAGTGCCTTCGTTTAGAGCGATCGTAGTCATGTTACGACGCGCTTTTTCCATTGCTTTTTGAATCGCTGCAGGTACTTCACGAGCTTTGCCGTAACCGAAACCTACACGACCGTTACCGTCACCAACTACTGTTAGTGCAGTGAAGCTCATGATTCGACCACCTTTAACCGTTTTAGAAACACGGTTAACTGCGATTAGCTTTTCTTGCAAATCATTCGCTTGAACTTGTTGTTCTTTAGCCATCTTCCAACCCTACCTTAGAATTTCAGACCAGCTTCGCGAGCAGATTCTGCTAGCGCCGCTACTCGACCGTGGTATTGGAAACCAGAACGATCAAATGCAACTGCAGTTACGCCCTTCTCTAGAGCGCGCTCAGCAATAGCTTTACCCACTGCTTTAGCTGCATCAACGTTACCAGTGTATTTCACTTGCTCACGGATCGCTTTTTCTACAGTAGAAGCTGCTGCGATAACCTCAGAGCCGTTAGCCGCGATAACCTGTGCGTACACGTGACGAGGAGTACGGTGTACAACTAGGCGAGTCGCACCCAGTTCTGCAATCTTACGACGTGCACGTGTAGCACGACGGATGCGAGATGCTTTCTTATCCATAGTGTTACCTTACTTCTTCTTAGCTTCTTTAGTACGCACATTTTCATCTGCGTAACGAACACCTTTGCCTTTGTATGGCTCAGGCTCACGGTAAGAACGAATGTCAGCCGCAACTTGACCAACTAGTTGCTTGTCAGCACCAGTGATCACGATTTCAGTTTGGCTTGGACATTCAGCTTTAATACCCGCTGGCAACTCGTGCTCAACTGGGTGTGAGAAGCCTAGTGTTAGACCTACAGCGTTGCCTTTGATAGCAGCACGGTAACCTACACCTTTAAGAGTTAGCTTCTTAGTAAAGCCTTCAGTAACACCAACAACCATGTTGTTAACTAGAGCGCGAGCAGTACCTGCTTGAGCCCATGCGTTAGCAACACCTTCTTTAGGACCGAAAGTCAGGTTATTTTCTTCCTGAGCGATTACAACTGCGTTGTTAAGAACGCGAGTTAGTTCGCCTTTCGCACCTTTTACAGTGATTTCTTGGCCGTTTAGTTTCACCTCTACGCCAGCTGGAATAGCGACAGGTGCTTTTGCAACACGAGACATAGTCTACTCCTTATTAAGCTACGTAAGCGATGATTTCACCACCAAGACCTGCTTTACGTGCAGCGCGGTCTGACATAAGACCCTTGGAAGTAGAAACGATAGCAATACCAAGACCACCCATTACAGAAGGAAGTTCATCTTTCTTCTTGTAAACACGTAGACCTGGACGAGAAACACGTTTAAGTTGCTCGATTACTGGTTTAGCTTGGAAGTACTTAAGTGTAACTTCTAGCTCAGGTTTTGCTTCGCCTTCAACAGCGAAGTCAACGATGTAACCTTCAGCTTTTAGTAGTGCAGCAATTGCAACTTTAAGCTTTGAAGAAGGCATTTTTACAGCAACTTTGTTTGCTGCCTGACCGTTACGAACGCGGGTCAGCATATCCGAAATCGGATCTTGCATGCTCATATGATTTACTCCAAATGATTAAGTGGCAATTACCAGCTAGCCTTACGAAGACCCGGAATCTCGCCTTTCATGCAAGCTTCACGAACCTTAATACGGCTTAGACCGAACTTACGTAGGTAACCGTGTGGACGACCAGTTTGGTTGCAACGGTTGCGCTGACGTGATGCACTTGAATCACGTGGAAGAGATTGCAGTGTAAGAACCGCGTTCCAACGATCTTCTTCAGATGCGTTTACATCGCTGATGATAGCTTTTAGCGCTGCACGCTTTTCAGCGAACTTAGCTACTAGCTTCGCACGTTTTGCTTCACGTGCTTTCATTGAATTTTTAGCCATAACAGTAACCCTTCACCTTACTTACGGAATGGGAAGTTAAAGGCAGCCAGCAGAGCACGGCCTTCCTCATCAGTACCAGCAGACGTCGTAATAGTGATGTCTAGACCGCGTACTCGATCAACTTTATCAAAGTCGATTTCCGGGAAGATGATTTGCTCGCGAACGCCCATGCTGTAGTTACCGCGACCGTCAAAAGACTTAGCGCTAACACCACGGAAGTCACGTACACGTGGAAGAGCGATGTTAATTAAACGCTCAAGAAAATCCCACATACGTTCGCCACGCAAGGTTACTTTACAACCGATAGGGTAGCCTTCACGGATTTTGAAACCTGCAACAGATTTGCGCGCTTTTGTGATAAGTGGCTTTTGACCAGAGATCGTTGCCATATCAGACGCTGCATTTTCTAGCAGTTTCTTATCGTTGATTGCTTCACCAACACCCATGTTTAGGGTGATTTTCTCGATTCTAGGGACTTGCATGACGCTTGTGTAACCGAACTGTTTGGTCAGTTCAGCGACTACAGACGACTTGTAGTAATCATGCAGTTTCGCCATAGTAGAACTCCAAATTACTTCTATTAGTTAGAAACGGTTTCGCCGTTAGACTTGAAGAAACGAACTTTTTTGCCGTCTTCAAAACGGAAACCGATACGGTCAGCTTTACCAGTAGCTGCGTTAAAGATAGCCACGTTAGAAACGTCGATAGCTGCTTCTTGCTCTACGATACCGCCTTGGATACCCATAGCTGGAACAGGTTTCTGATGTTTCTTAACTAGGTTGATACCTTCAACGATAACTTTACCAGTTGCTAGAACCTTAGTTACTTTACCTTTCTTGCCTTTGTCTTTACCAGCAAGAACGATTACTTCGTCATTACGACGGATTTTAGCTGCCATTTCTACGTGCTCCTTACAGAACTTCTGGAGCCAGTGAAACGATCTTCATGAACTTATCGCCACGAAGTTCGCGTGTCACAGGACCAAAGATACGTGTACCGATTGGTTGCTCAGTATTGTCGTTTAGCAATACGCAAGCATTTCGGTCGAAGCGAATGACAGAACCGTCAGGACGACGTACGCCTTTACGGGTGCGCACTACCACCGCCTTCAGAACATCACCTTTTTTAACTTTACCGCGAGGGATTGCTTCCTTCACAGTAACTTTGATGACGTCACCGATATGTGCATAACGGCGGTGAGAGCCACCCAGAACCTTAATACACATTACGCTGCGTGCGCCTGAGTTATCAGCTGCGTCCAGCATACTTTGCATTTGGATCATGTTAGTGCTCCGCTAAATATTAATAACTAGACCCATCACGGGTCGGGCTGCCTCTTTAAAAGGGACGCGAATTGTACCACCCTTTTTTGTGATTGGGTAGTCAAAAAATAAACGGCTCCAAAAATATTTTGGAGCCGCTTTAGTTTCATAGAATTAACGAGATTAAATCTTCGCCTTTTCTAGAACTTTTACCAAAGTCCAAGACTTAGTCTTAGACAGTGGACGACACTCTGCGATTTCAACTGTGTCGCCTAGGCCACACTCGTTGTTCTCGTCATGTGCGTGTACTTTAGTCGTACGTTTTACGTATTTACCGTAGATTGGGTGTTTTACGAAACGTTCGATAGCAACAGTGATAGACTTGTCCATCTTGTCGCTAACAACACGACCTTGTTGAGTACGTTTTACTTCGCTCATTATGCGCCTGCCTTCTCAGTCAAAACAGTTTTCACACGTGCGATATCACGGCGTACAGCTTTCAGAGTATGAGTTTGCTGTAGTTGACCAGTCGCAGCTTGCATGCGCAAGTTGAACTGTTCGCGTAGCAAATTCATTAGCTCAGCGTTAAGCTCTTCAACGCTTTTCTCGCGTAGATCTTGTGCTTTCATCACATCACCTGCTTAGTTACAAATGTAGTTTTGAAAGGCAGTTTACGTGCCGCAAGACGGAACGCTTCACGTGCCAATTCTTCAGGTACACCACCCATTTCGTACATAACCTTACCAGGTTGGATTTGGGCTACCCAGTACTCAACGTTACCTTTACCCTTACCTTGACGAACTTCAAGTGGTTTTTCTGTGATTGGTTTGTCTGGGAACACACGGATCCAGATTTTACCTTGACGCTTAACGTGACGTGTCATTGCACGACGTGCCGCTTCGATTTGACGAGCAGTTAGACGACCACGGCCAACAGCTTTAAGACCGAATTCGCCGAAGCTTACATCAGTACCTTTAGCTAGACCACGGTTACGACCAGTCTGAACCTTACGGAACTTAGTACGTTTAGGTTGTAGCATCTGTCGACTCCTTACTTACGGCCTTTACGCTGCTTCTTAGGCTTGTCGCCTTTAGGCTCTACAGCGTTAGCTGCTGGCATACCACCTAGGATTTCACCTTTGAAGATCCAAGTTTTAATGCCGATCACACCGTATTGAGTGTGAGCCGAAGAAGTTGCGTAATCAATGTCAGCACGTAGAGTGTGTAGAGGCACACGGCCTTCACGGTACCACTCTGAACGTGCGATTTCAGCGCCGCCTAGACGACCGCTTACTTCCACTTTGATACCTTTAGCGCCTAGGCGCATTGCGTTTTGTACTGCGCGCTTCATAGCACGACGGAACATAACACGACGCTCTAGCTGAGACGCGATGCTGTCACCAACAAGTTGCGCATCTAGTTCAGGCTTACGTACTTCAGCGATGTTAATTTGCGCTGGTACACCTGCAATTTTAGCTACAGCTGCGCGTAGCTTCTCAACGTCTTCACCTTTCTTACCGATAACAACGCCTGGACGAGCAGTGTGAATAGTCACACGGATGCTCTTAGCAGGACGCTCGATAACGATACGTGATAGAGACGCTTTTTTCAGTTCACTTGTAAGGAACTGACGTACCTTGAAGTCGCCGTCTAGGTTGTCAGCGAAATCTTTGGTGTTAGCAAACCATGTAGCATTCCAAGGCTTAACGATGCCTAGACGAATACCATTTGGATGTACTTTTTGACCCATTGCTTACTCTCCTAGTCTCTAGCGATCTGCTACAACAACAGTGATGTGGCTTGAACGCTTCAAGATACGATCCGCACGACCTTTAGCACGAGGCATAATACGCTTCATGGTTGGGCCTTCATCTACAAAGATTTTTGCGACATTCAGATCGTCAATATCTGCACCTTCGTTGTGCTCCGCGTTAGCGATAGCAGACTCTAGAACTTTCTTAACTAGTGCAGCAGCTTTTTTGTTGCTGAACGTTAGGATTTCTAGAGCTTGGTCAACAGATTTACCACGGATTAGATCCGCAACTAAGCGAGCTTTCTGAGGCGAAATGCGAGCAAAGTTATGTTTAGCAATTGCTTCCATTATCTACTCCTTAGCGCTTCTTAGCTTTCTTATCCGCAGCGTGACCGCGGTAAGTACGTGTTGGTGCGAATTCACCCAGTTTGTGACCGATCATTTCATCAGTTACAAATACTGGTACGTGCTGACGACCATTATGGACAGCGATGGTCAAACCGATCATCGTAGGGATGATCATTGAACGACGGGACCAAGTCTTAATAGGCTTTTTGTCTCCGCTTTCCACCGCTTTCTCTACCTTCTTCAGCAAGTGTAGGTCAATAAAAGGACCTTTCTTGAGAGAACGTGGCATGGCGATTCCTCTTTATATAGATTACTTGTTACGACGACGTACGATGTACTTGTCAGTGCGTTTGTTCTTACGAGTCTTGAAGCCTTTAGTAGGCATACCCCAAGGAGATACTGGGTGACGACCACCAGAAGTACGGCCTTCACCACCACCATGTGGGTGGTCAATCGGGTTCATTACAACACCACGAACCGTTGGACGGATACCGCGATGACGTGATGCACCTGCTTTACCAAGTTCACGTAGCATGTGCTCAGAGTTACCAACTTCACCGATTGTTGCACGGCCTTCAGAAAGAACTTTGCGCATCTCGCCAGAACGTAGACGGATAGTTACGTACGCACCGTCGCGAGCAACGATTTGAGCGTAAGCACCAGCCGAACGAGCTAGCTGACCACCTTTACCAGGCTTAAGTTCAACGTTATGTACTGTTGAACCTACTGGGATATTACGCATTGGTAGAGTGTTACCAGCTTTGATTGGTGCATCAACACCAGACTGAATAACATCACCAGCTACAACACCTTTAGGTGCTAGGATGTAGCGACGCTCACCGTCTTTGTAAAGAACTAGAGCAATGTTTGCGCTACGGTTTGGATCGTATTCAAGACGCTCAACTGTCGCTGGAATACCATCTTTAGTACGTTTGAAGTCAACTACACGGTAGTGATGCTTGTGACCACCGCCGATGTGACGTACTGTGATACGACCCTTGTTGTTACGACCACCGTTCTTAGAGTTTTTCTCTAGAAGAGGTGCGTATGGCTTGCCCTTGTGTAGGTCAGCGTTAACAACTTTAACAACGTGACGACGACCAGGGGAAGTCGGCTTACATTTAACAATAGCCATTTTTAACTACTCCTGTTATTCCGCGCCGCCAACGAAGTCAAGATCTTGACCTTCTTTCAAAGTAACGTACGCTTTCTTAACGTCGCTGCGGCGACCTTGGCGTAGACCTTGACGTTTGGTCTTACCCTTAGTGATAAGAGTATTTACAGACTTAACTTCAACTTCAAATAGCTTTTCTACAGCTGCTTTGATCTCTTTTTTAGTCGCATCTTTAGCTACTTTGAAAACGATAGTGTTCGCTTTCTCAGCTGCCATAGTTGCTTTTTCAGAGATGTGCGGTGCACGTAGAACTTTTAGGATACGCTCTTCAGTGATCATGCTAGCATTTCCTCTACTTGCTTAACTGCTTCTGCAGTCATTACAACTTTGTCAAACGCGATTAGAGATACTGGATCGATACCAGCAACATCACGTGCGTCAACTTTGTATAGGTTACGAGCAGCTAGGAATAGATTCTCATCTACTTCGCTAGTCACGATTAGAGCGTCAGTTAGCTCAAGCTCTTTAAGCTTAGCAACTAGCTCTTTAGTCTTTGGTGCTTCAACTGAGAAGTTATCAACAACGATTAGACGCTCTTGACGAACAAGCTCAGAAAGAATGCTCTTCATAGCACCACGGTACATTTTTTTGTTTACTTTTTGGCTGTGATCTTGTGGTTTCGCAGCAAAAGTAACACCACCTGTACGCCAGATTGGGCTACGGATTGTACCAGCACGCGCACGGCCAGTACCTTTTTGACGCCATGGCTTAGCGCCACCGCCAGAAACTTCTGAACGTGTTTTTTGAGCACGAGTACCTTGACGAGCACCTGCTGCGTACGCAACAACTACTTGGTGTACAAGAGCTTCGTTAAACTCACGTCCGAAAGTAGTTTCGGAAACAGTTAGTGCATCGGCACCTTTAACCATTAGTTCCATTACTTACTCCTGAGACGTTATGCTTTAACAGCTGGTTTAACGATCACGTTGCCGCCAGTTGCGCCTGGGACTGCACCTTTAATAAGAAGCAGGTTGCGCTCAGCGTCAACACGTACGATCTCTAGGTTTTGAGTCGTTACACGCTCAGCACCCATGTGACCTGCCATTTTCTTGCCTTTAAATACGCGACCTGGAGTCTGACATTGACCGATAGAACCAGGAGCACGGTGAGACAATGAGTTACCGTGAGTCATATCTTGAGTACGGAAGTTCCAACGCTTAACAGCGCCTTGGAAACCTTTACCCTTAGATGTACCAGTAACGTCTACTTTCTTAGTTTCGTTGAATAGTTCAACAGTTAGTTCTGAACCAACTTCGAACTCTTCGCCGTTTTCTAAACGGAATTCCCAAAGACCGCGACCAGCTTCAACGCCAGCTTTAGCAAAGTGACCTGCTTCAGCTTTGTTTACACGGTTAGCTTTCTTAGAACCAGCTGTAACCTGGATTGCTGCGTAGCCGTCAGTTTCAAGAGTTTTCACTTGAGAAACACGGTTAGCTTCAACCTCAACAACTGTTACTGGGATAGAAACGCCTTCTTCAGTAAATACGCGGGTCATGCCCACTTTACGACCGATTAGACCAATCATACTTCTAATCTCCCTTAACCTAGGCTAATTTGAACGTCAACGCCCGCAGCAAGGTCTAGACGCATTAGAGCATCAACAGTCTTGTCTGTTGGCTCAACGATGTCGATTAGACGCTTGTGAGTACGGATTTCGTACTGGTCACGTGCTTTCTTGTTAACGTGTGGAGAGATAAGAACTGTGAAACGCTCTTTACGAGTTGGCAGTGGGATTGGACCACGAACCTGTGCGCCAGTGCGCTTAGCTGTTTCAACGATTTCCGCTGTAGAAGCATCGATTAGTTTGTAATCGAAAGCTTTTAGGCGGATACGGATACGTTGGTTCTGCATGAGACAGAGCTCCAAATTTAATAAATTACACAAACAATATCGCCACTCAAACTCGTCAAGACGAGAGAATGCCGATTGATTTATGTGAAACCGTAGCATCCAAGATTAGGACGCATTGTCAGTTAATTTTCGATTAACTATCCCTATATGCCAAAGTCACCTTTGAGGATAGTTTTTCCGAAGAAAAGATAGCTAATTGTATTAACCGCGAACATAAGCTGAGTATACATTACCTCGCAAATCCTTAGATTTGCTCGCTCCTCACTGCTCATTGGTTCACAACTGGCTTAACCAGTGCGCTGCATTATACAGATCACACTTTAGGTTGCAAGCGCTGAGTGAAAAATAATCGGGAATATTCCAAACCCCATACATCCCTCTTCGCTTGGTAGCCATTAAACAAAAAGGACGCCGAAGCGTCCTTTTCTAAACTGTAATCGTAATAGCGGCTGCTATTATTTCTTACCGCTCGATAGTGCACCGAAACGCTTGTTGAAGCGATCAACACGGCCGCCTGTATCAACGATACGTTGCTTACCAGTGTAGAATGGGTGACACTTGTCACATACGTCTAGGTGGATAGACTCTTTACCTAGAGTAGAGTTGAACTCAAAAGAGTTGCCGCAAGAACAAGTCGCTTTTACTGCTTTGTATTCTGGGTGGATACCAGCTTTCATGGGATAACCTCAATAGTAGGCCGTGTCGCTATACGAATCTAAGCCGCACACCACACGCAATTAATAATAAAATGGGATACCGCATCAACTAATTGCCGAAGCCATATCTCAAGGCGCGATATAGTAAAGAATCACATTGCTCGGATCAACACATTTGGCAACTTTTTCGCCACTTTTTTAGCCAGACTAATCATAGAAGCACGATTCACTCTGAATCATATAGCTTTACTCGAATTTCCATACCGATTTTAATAGACTCTCATTTCCTTTCCCTCTTTTTAATAGCTAAGAATTTATGCGTCCAACCATTGCTAGAGTGGCATTACCCGTTCCGCTCGACAAACAATTTGATTACGCCATTCCGGGGCACCTGTTTCCGATCATTGGTGGACGCGTTTCCGTGCCTTTTGGACGCCAAACCTTAGTCGGCATCGTCACCGCAATGGTGAACCACTCGGACTTTCCCAAAGATCAACTCAAGCCAATCAAAGCAGTTCTTGATTCTCAGCCGGTATGGTCTGAAAAGCTTTATTCGTTGCTGACTTGGTGCAGCCAATTCTACCAGTACCCACTTGGAGATACGCTACACAATGCGATGCCGGCAGCTCTGCGTAAAGGAAAGCCTGCAGATTTTGCGACGACGCTACAAGAGTGGCAAATTACCGAATCCGGTAAAAACAAGCTGATGCAAGGGCTTGATCGTCGAGCGGTCAAACAACAGAAGGTCTTGCAAATGTTGGTTAACGGCGCTTTGCCTCACCAGGAGTTTGTCGACCAAGAGATAGCCTCAACTGTACTAAAGTCTTTAGAAGAGAAAGGCTGGATTGAACGTATCGAGAAGAAGCCTGTAATCACCAAATGGGGGCAGCACGTTGAATGCGACGTCGAGAAGCCAAAGCTCAACCACGAACAAGCACTGGCTATTGCGAGTGTAAATAGCCAAACAGGTTTTGCCTGCTATTTATTAGAAGGCGTCACGGGCTCAGGTAAGACAGAAGTTTACTTAAACCTAATCAAGCCGGTCTTAGAGAAAGGTAAACAAGCCTTGGTTTTAGTACCAGAGATTGGCTTAACACCACAAACCATCAACCGCTTTAAACGCCGTTTTAATGTGCCAGTTGACGTCATCCACTCCGGGTTAAACGAGACGGAGCGTCTGAATGCGTGGCTTTCTGCACGCGACAAAGCGGCCGGAATCATTATCGGCACACGCTCTGCCCTACTCGCGCCTTTTGCTGATCTCGGGATTATCATTGTGGACGAGGAACATGACACCTCTTACAAACAGCAAGATAGCTTGCGTTATCATGCTCGCGATGTTGCTGTAATGCGCGCTCATAAAGAACAAGTTCCGATTGTTCTGGGCTCAGCCACACCTGCACTGGAGACATTACACAATGCCTTGTCAGGCAAGTATCACCATTTAACACTAACCCAACGAGCTGGCTCTGCCGTACCAACCACCAATAAAGTGTTAGATGTAAAAGGTCAGTATTTAGAAAGTGGCTTATCTGCCCAACTGATTGCCGAAATGCGCAAGCATTTAAAAGCGGGCAATCAAGTAATGTTGTTTCTTAACCGTCGAGGCTTTTCGCCCGCTTTGATGTGCCATGAATGCGGTTGGATTGCAGAATGTAAACGCTGTGATGCGTACTATACGTTCCACTATTACAGCAACGAAATACGCTGCCATCACTGCGGCTCACAACAACCGGTGATTCATCAGTGTCAGGGGTGTGGTTCAACTCAATTGGTTACCGTCGGCGTAGGAACGGAACAACTCGAACAACAATTGGCTCAGTTATTTCCAGAATACAACGCCATTCGCATCGACAGAGACAGCACACGTCGCAAAGGTAGTTTGGAAGATGCCCTTGAATCGATTCGTAAAGGTGAACATCAAATTCTGATTGGCACCCAAATGCTGGCTAAGGGGCACCATTTTCCAAATGTAACGCTCGTTGCTCTTTTGGATGTTGATGGCTCTCTCTATAGTAGTGACTTCCGCGCTTCCGAGCGACTAGCGCAGTTGTTTATTCAGGTCGCAGGTCGTGCCGGCCGCGCAAGTAAACCTGGCGAGGTTATCCTACAAACCCACCATCCTGAGCACAGCTTGCTGCAGGCCCTGCTTCAAAAAGACTATCGCCACTTTGCTATGACTGCTCTGGAAGAACGCAAATTGGCTCAGCTTCCGCCTTATAGTTTCTTGACTCTGTTTAAAGCAGAGGCGAACCAAAGTGAGGTAGTTGAAGACTTCCTGCGTCAGGTTCGCTTTACGTTAGAGTCACACCCTCTGTTCGATGATTCCTGCATGGTGTTAGGCCCTACTCCTTCACCTTTGGCCAAGCGGGCTGGTAAATACCGTTGGCAACTATTACTGCAAACTCAGCATCGTTCATTGATGCAAAAGTTATTAACCAGTGCCAAACCTGCTATTGAGTTGTTGCCAAATGCTAAGAAAGTACGCTGGAATTTAGACATAGAACCACAAGATCTCAGCTAGCAAACGTTTAACTATGTAATGAATTACCATTTAATGTGACCAAAATCACACCAAGATTACAATTTTTGTTAAACAGACCGTAACTTTCACTTTAGAAATGAATAGACTATCCAAATTAGAACAGTCTAAAGTGACTTGTTTGCACAGGCTTAGATTAAAACAATGACTATTCCCACAAATTGATATCGCGGTGAAGAATCCATTTTCCCACTCGTTAACACGAACTGAGCGAAGAGCAAATACAGCTCTAACTCGGTTTGATTACTCTGATTTCAAACCGGAATAACGTCATCTTGGCAAAAAATAAATGAGAGGTTAAAAACTATGGCGACAATGAAGGATGTTGCCCAGCTTGCGGGAGTGTCTACGGCTACGGTATCTCGAGCCTTAATGAATCCAGAGAAAGTCTCTTCTTCTACAAGAAAGAGAGTAGAAGATGCCGTACTTGAAGCGGGTTATTCTCCAAACTCATTAGCGCGTAACTTACGTAGAAACGAATCAAAAACCATTGTTACTATCGTTCCCGACATCTGTGATCCTTATTTTTCTGAAATTATTCGCGGTATTGAAGATGCAGCCATGGAACATGGCTATCTAGTCCTGCTGGGCGATAGCGGACAACAGAAGAAACGCGAAAGCTCTTTCGTTAACCTCGTATTTACTAAGCAGGCAGATGGAATGCTACTGCTTGGTACAGATCTACCATTCGATGTCAGTAAGCCAGAGCAAAAGAACTTACCTCCGATGGTAATGGCGTGTGAATTTGCGCCTGAACTCGAGCTTCCGACAGTACATATTGATAACCTGACCTCTGCATTTGAAGCGGTGAATTACCTGACCCAATTAGGTCATAAACGCATTGCTCAAATCTCTGGACCAGATACAGCAATATTGTGTCAGTTCCGCCAGCAAGGCTACCAACAAGCCCTGCGCCGTGCCGGCATCAATAAAGATCCACAATATAGTGTCATTACTGAGTTCTCTTTTGATGGCGGAGCAAAAGCCGTTCGTAAACTGCTCGAATTGCCAGAACCACCAACGGCTATTTTCTGTCACTGTGACACAATGGCCATCGGCGCAATTCAAGAAGCGAAAAAGCTTGGCTTACGAGTACCGCAAGATCTCTCTGTTGTGGGCTTTGATGACATTAACTTCGCTCAGTACTGCGATCCACCGTTGACCACCATCTCTCAACCTCGCTATGAGATTGGTCGACAAGCGATGCTAATGATGCTCGAGATGTTAAAAGGCCACGACGTGCATTCAGGCTCGCGTCTGCTTGAAACTAATCTCGTCATTCGTGGAAGTGCAGCGCCACCACAGCGCCCTTAACCTAAAGATTAGGTATTCATCCCCAAAGCGGTGCTAAGGCGCCGCTTTTTTATTTACCCCTCCTGCTTTTTGTGTATCCCTGAATAAATGTAAGTGAGAACGGAAACACACTCCTACACTCGGGCGTTGTCGCGCTTTAGCTATCAAGATTCTATCAATAGGGTGTTTTCTCAACTCGTTCTGGATTAACATATTTGCAAGAATCCTTGATGACCAGAAATAACCGTGGCAAATAGAGATTATGTAAGACGGGGGCGAGGCGCCCCAAAAAAGTCGACAAAAAAACAGCCGCCGAGAAGAAAAAAACCTTGGCGCAGTGGCCTGCTCGCTATCTTGCTCGTGGGCGGTTTTGGCTATGGTCTTTACCTTTTGAGTAGCGACCCAGAACCTAAACAACCAGTCGTGAAGCAGCCAACAACCACTGTCAGCAAACCAAAGCCGAAAAAAGACTTGCCGCCACCACCAGAAGAAAAATGGGAATATGTTGAGTCACTACCGAAACGTGAAGTTGAAGTTGTGGCTAAAGAAATTGAAGTTTCTAAAATTCCTTACATCATGCAGTGTGGCGCGTACAAAACTCAGGCACAAGCGGAAGAGCGCAAGCTTGCAATCGCGTTCCAAGGGATGTCGAGCAAGATTCGTAAGAAAGAAGGCAGTTCATGGTATCGTGTGGTGCTAGGTCCGTATAAGTTCAAACGTGATGCAGAACGTGACCGTCATAAACTGCAACGCGCGAAAATCGAGCCGTGCGCGATTTGGAAAGAAAATCTTTAAACTCAGGCCCTAGGAGCTAAGATCCTAGGGCCTTTCTTTTTGCCCCCTTGAATCCCCATTTCTCCTCCCCCATATACTGAATTAAATCCAAAGAGAAATAATCAAGAGGTCGACTGTGACTACCATTGTATCTGTACGTCGAAATAATAAAGTCGTCATCGCGGGTGATGGCCAAGTATCTCTAGGCAATACCGTAATGAAAGGTAATGCGCGCAAAGTTCGCCGCCTATACAACAACCAAGTACTAGCGGGCTTTGCCGGCGGTACTGCGGATGCCTTCACCCTTTTTGAGCGCTTCGAAAGCAAACTGCAAATGCACCAAGGTCACCTAACCAAAGCGGCAGTTGAGCTAGCTAAAGACTGGCGTAGCGATCGTGCTTTGCGCAAGCTCGAAGCATTACTTGCCGTTGCCGACGAAACCGCATCGTTAATCATTACCGGTAATGGTGATGTCGTACAGCCAGAACACGACCTGATTGCGATTGGCTCTGGTGGTGCTTACGCACAAGCTGCCGCAACCGCCCTACTAGAAAACACAGATCTAGATGCTCGTGAGATCGCGGAAAAAGCTCTCAATATCGCGGGTGATATTTGTGTCTTCACTAACCATCACCACACGGTAGAAGAGCTAGACTCAACAATAGAGCCTGAAAAACCAACCGCGTAATCGTAACGAAGTAAGGAAAGAATATGTCTGAAATGACGCCTCGCGAAATCGTTCATGAATTGAACCGCCACATTATCGGTCAAGAAAAAGCCAAACGTTCGGTTGCGATTGCACTTCGTAACCGCTGGCGCCGCATGCAGCTTGAAGAAAGCTTGCGTGCCGAAGTGACGCCAAAAAACATCTTGATGATTGGCCCTACTGGTGTTGGTAAGACTGAAATCGCACGACGCCTCGCAAAACTGGCAAATGCCCCTTTCATCAAAGTTGAAGCGACAAAATTCACCGAAGTGGGTTACGTTGGTAAAGAAGTTGAAACCATCATCCGTGACCTAACCGATGTCGCTGTGAAAATGACGCATCAACAAGCGATGGAAAAAGTGAAATTCCGCGCAGAAGAACAAGCGGAAGAACGCATTCTTGATGCGCTACTGCCACCAGCACGTGATAGCTGGGGTCAAGCAGATCAAACGGAAGAGTCTTCTCACACTCGCCAGATCTTCCGTAAGAAACTGCGTGAAGGCCAACTAGACGATAAAGAAATTGAAATCGACGTAGCCGCACCGCAGATGGGCGTAGAGATCATGGCGCCTCCTGGTATGGAAGAGATGACTAACCAGCTGCAAGGCATGTTCCAAAACCTCGCTGGCGACACTAAGAAAAAACGTAAGCTGAAAATCAAAGACGCAATGAAAGCGTTAGCGGAAGAAGAAGCGGCGAAACTGGTTAACCAAGAAGAGCTGAAAGAAGCAGCGATTTTCAACGTTGAAAACAACGGCATCGTATTTATCGATGAGATCGACAAGATCTGTAAACGCGGCGAGAGCTCAGGCCCAGACGTTTCACGCGAAGGTGTTCAGCGCGACCTACTTCCATTGATTGAAGGCAGCACGGTATCAACCAAGCACGGCATGGTAAAAACAGACCACATTCTGTTTGTTGCATCTGGTGCATTCCAAGTGGCAAAACCATCTGACTTGATCCCAGAATTGCAAGGCCGTCTACCAATTCGTGTTGAGCTAGAAGCACTAAGCAGCAACGACTTCAAACGCATTCTGACAGAACCAAAAGCCTCTCTAACAGAGCAGTACGTTGCGTTGATGAAAACGGAAGATGTGGACATCGAATTCACAGAAGACGGCATCACGCAAATCGCGGAAGCGGCATGGACGGTCAACGAAAGCACCGAAAACATCGGTGCTCGTCGCTTACACACCGTAATGGAACGCTTGATGGATGAAATCTCTTACGACGCAGCGGAGCAATCTGGCGCTAAATTCGTTATTGATTCCGCTTACGTGAAAGCGCGCCTAGGCGACACAATTGAAGATGAAGATCTAAGCCGCTTTATTCTTTAAACGCAATCTATTTTACCAAAGCCCAGAACCTTGTTTCTGGGCTTTTTGTTTAGAATGGCGGTGACTTAGACAACATCTAAATCAAAGGATCTCGTCATTCTAGCGAGCTCAAGCGAGACTAAGAATCTAGTAACAGCAGACGCCTATTCTTTCTCTCTCACCGTAACACTTCACAATCGGATGATAGATTCTGAATCACACTCGTTCCTCGCTGTTCAGAATGACGGTGACTTAGACAACATCTAGATCAAAAGCTCTCGTCATTCTAGCGAGCTTAAGCGAGACTAAGAATCTGCTAACAGCAGACGCCTATTCTTTCCAACTCACCTTAACCACGGCACTATTGGGACGATAGATTCTGAATCACCTCGTTCCTCGTTGCTCAGAATGACGGTGACTTTGACAACATCTAAATCAAAAGACCTGGTCATTCTAGCGAGCTCAAGCGAGACTAAGAATCTGGTAACAACAGACGCCTATTTTTCCTCGCTCACCTTAATCACCGCACAATCGGATGATCGATTCTGAATCACCTCGTTCCTGGCTGTTCAGAATGACTTTGACAACACCTAAATCAAAAGATCTCGTCATTCTAGCGAGCTCAAGCGAGACTAAGAATCTGCTAACAGCAGACGCCTTTCTTTCCCACTCACCTTCACCACTGCACAACCGGATGATAGATTCTGAATCACCCTTTGACTTCTAGTTGAGTTGTTTTAGGTCAATAGCGTATCTGCCTCTTTGTGCTTATACTGGGCACATTGGTTACTAGCACGAAATTTCCATGAAACAATCTCTACAGATCTGGCTTGAAGCCGCTCGTCCAAAAACATTACCTCTGGCTTTGGTCTCTATCTTAACAGGTAGCGTGCTCGCCTACTCGGCGGGTCATTTCTCACTGACGATTGCCATCATGGCTTTCGTAACCGCGACATTGCTGCAAATTCTGTCCAACCTGGCAAACGACTATGGCGATGCCGTTCAAGGTACAGATAACGACAAACGCCTCGGCCCATTACGAGCGATGCAGTCAGGCGCGGTAAGTGCTAAACAGATGAAACAAGCGATTATCTTTAACATCGTTCTGACCGCTATTTCAGGCTTGGTGTTAGTTTTCTATTCACTAAGTTCACTGGAAAGCATTGTTACTTTTATCGGGCTGGGAATTTTGGCCATTCTCGCAGCCATTGCTTATACCATGGGTAGCAAACCATACGGTTACGTGGGGCTTGGCGATATATCAGTGTTCTTGTTTTTTGGTTTACTCGGCGTATCAGGTACCTACTTCTTGCATACCGGTCACGTAGACACCACGCTATTCTTACCTGCTTTAGGCTGCGGTTTACTCGCTGTTGCAGTACTCAACATCAACAATATGCGTGATATAGAGAACGACCGAGAGTGTGGTAAACGCACGGTGGCGGTACGCTTAGGTCAACGTAAAGCCAAGCAGTACCACTTTATCTTACTTGGCGGAGCTATCCTTGCCTTTGCGGCTTACTTGTTAATTCAAGACAAACCCGTTTGGATTAGCTTGCCATTTTTACTTAGTATTTATTTCGTGGCCGATCATGGTAAAGCAGTTTGGCATACACAAAAGCCCGCTCAGATAGCACCAATGATGCCAGTCATCGTGAAATGCTCTCTAGTCACCAACGTTTTGTTTGCAACAATTGTGGTAGCTCAAACTCTAGTAAGTTAAAAAAGGATTGTCATTGCATTGACTTAATGCCTAGATATACTCAAAGACAACCAATTTCTGTTTAGAAAGGTACGCTATGGAATACAATACCTCAGCACTCTGTGATATCTACCTCGATCAGGTAGATGTGGTTGAACCAATGTTCAGTAACTTTGGCGGTCGCGCTTCATTTGCCGGGCAAATCACCACCATCAAGTGTTTTGAAGATAATTCGTTGATCCGCGAGACATTAGAGCAAGATGGACTTGGTCGCGTTTTGTTAATTGACGGTGGCGGTTCCCTACGTAAAGCCCTTATCGATGCAGAAATCGCAACCATTGCGGAAGAAAACGAGTGGGAAGGCATTGTCGTTTACGGCTGTGTTCGTGAAGTAGATGAACTTGAAGATATGAACTTAGGCATTCAAGCCCTCGCCTCTATTCCTGTTGGAGCGACCAGCCAGGGTATTGGCGAATTGGATATACCAGTCAACTTTGGCGGCGTTAGCTTCCTTCCAGAAGATTACATTTACGCTGATAGCACCGGAATTATCCTGTCGCCAGAACCATTGAATATTGATTTAGAGTTGGATGAAGAAGCATAACGAGTCTTAGGCGCCTAAGTTATAGGGTCTTCTCTTGGCTCTTAGCTCTTAGCTCTTAGCTCTTAGCGCCTAGCCTTGTCTTAACATTTTCTACTTCCCTAAAACACAAACACCCGCTTAACGCGGGTGTTTTTAATTTGGAATGAAGAAGCCGAATTATTCCACTTCGTCCATTTTGCCAAGTAGTGCACGAATGCGCTCTTGCCATTGTGCGTGCTCTTGCTGTGCTTGTTGTGCTTTTTGCTCTAGCTCTTCACGTTGAGAGCGAAGCTCGTTCGCTTCTTCCGCAAGTTTAGCTTTATCTTCTTTCAGCTCTTCGACTTCCATCTGAAGAAGAGTGATTGTGTCAACTGCAGTTTGAATTTTAGATTCTAGTTGTTCTAGTACTTCAAAAGACATCTTGGCCTACCTATGTTATTCCGTTGGGACGATGTGCGAGATTGATGCACACCTAACCTATATAAGGTTCATTCTACTCAGCGTCGCGATGAGAAACACTCACTATATTCGATATTTTGCATCATTCGGTCAAAAAATCAGCGCAATCTCACTAAACGCTGACTTTTCTTGTCGCCGAAGCATTTTTGAGCAAGGATTTTGCGTCCCGCTACGCTGAAAATCGCCCTAAGTATTGATCAAATTCAAGTTAGATAAAGTAAAAGCCTCGCAAAAAGGCAAACGTTTACTCGACCTTGTGATAGAATCGCCGCGCAAATTCTTCTTCCCTCTTGCTTACTTGGAGACATCATGAAACGCGATTTAGCAATGGCATTTTCCCGTGTGACTGAAGGTGCAGCTCTGGCTGGTTACAAATGGCTTGGCCGTGGCGATAAAAACGCAGCCGATGGCGCAGCTGTTGAAGTTATGCGCACGCTACTGAACAAAACAGATATCAGTGGTGAAATTGTCATTGGTGAGGGTGAAATCGATGATGCGCCAATGCTGTACATTGGTGAGCAAGTGGGTATTGGTGGTGATGAAGTAGATATTGCAGTCGACCCGATTGAAGGAACGCGTATGACGGCAATGGGACAATCGAACGCACTAGCCGTACTTGCCGCAGGTGAGAAAGGCAGCTTTCTTAAAGCGCCAGATATGTACATGGAAAAACTGGTTGTTGGCCCTGGTGCAAAAGGCGTAATTGACTTAGAAAAGCCGTTAAAAGAAAACCTAGAGAACGTAGCAAAAGCCCTGAACAAGCCACTTGATACCCTAGTCGTTATTACCCTTGCGAAACCTCGCCACGATGACGTTATTGCAGAAATGCAAGCAATGGGCGTACGTGTTTTTGCGGTGCCTGATGGTGACGTCGCTGCCTCTATTCTAACTTGTATGCCAGACAGTGAAGTGGACATGATGTACTGTATTGGCGGTGCGCCAGAAGGGGTTGTATCAGCAGCGGTAATTCGAGCGCTAGACGGTGACATGCACGGTCGCTTACTTCCTCGTCACGAAGTAAAAGGCGATAGTGAAGAAAACCACATTTACGGCGCAGATGAACTAAAACGCTGCGATGAAATGGGCGTAAAAGCGAATGTTGTCCTTAAAATGGAAGACATGGCTCGTAGCGACAATGTGGTATTTTCAGCTACAGGCATCACTAAAGGTGACTTGCTGGAAGGTATCTCTCGTCAAGGCAATATAGCGACCACAGAAACGCTGCTCGTGCGCGGTCGATGCCGAACTATTCGCCGCATCAAATCGACTCATTACTTAGATCGTAAAGATCCAGAAGTACGCGATATTATTCTTTAAGCATTTCTCGAGGCTCTCGCTCAGTCTGAGTTTGAGCCTTTCTTTCCGCGTAATCGGACAATAGATTCTGAATCACCTCGTTTCTCACTGTTCAGAGTGTATATATTGGTTCGCATAAACATAGCACCTACAATCCACACTCAAATTAAGTCAACACTTTTCTTTACTAACCCTATCGAGCATAATATCTACTGACGTATAAATGGTGTGTATATGAAGACCGTAGATAGGATATTGCAAATCGTTAAGCGTGATGGTTCCGTCACTGCAAAACAACTCTCCTCTGAGCTAGGTATGACAACCATGGGGGCTCGTCAGCACCTGCAAAGTTTAGAAGATGATGGCATTCTTTCTATCCATGACGTAAAAGTAAAAGTTGGTCGCCCTGCTCGTCATTGGTCTCTCACTCAAAAAGGTCATGAGCAATTTGCTGACCGTCACGGAGAGTTGACCATTCAGTTTATAGAAGCTGTCGAACATATCTTTGGCAAAGATGGACTGGAAAAAGTCACATCAGAAAGGGAAAAACTCACGTTACAAAGTTATCGTCAGCATCTTGAGCAATGCGACTCTCTGCAAAGCAAACTAGAAACACTCGTCACGTTAAGAGAGCAAGAAGGCTATATGGCAGAGCTCGAGAAAGATGAGAACGGATTCATCTTGATCGAAAATCACTGTCCGATTTGTAAAGCCGCAACTCGCTGCCCAAGCTTGTGCCAGTCAGAATTAAGTGTCTTTCAGTCTTTACTTGGACGTGACACCAAAGTAGAGCGTACCGAACACATCATTAGCGGCCAAAGACGCTGCGTTTACCGCATCCAACAACTGCAGTAACCACCACAGCCAAACATCGACATGCCGCACTTATTCAATCTCAGGCTTGAAAGCTTCTCTTATAAGTGAGACGGCTGAAGAATTCATCCTCTCTCCTCTTTCTAGTGGTATAGGCTTTTAGTAACTAAAGGCAATTTCCATAAGGATTTGGAGAGCATCGATGTCTACTCTACGTCATACCTCATCCCAAACTCTTCCTCCATTCGATGAGATGGTTCGAATGGCAGAGCGAGATCCCGAAGCTTTTGAGCAATTTCGTCATGAGATGGCGAAAGAGATGATCGAGAACGCATCAGAAAATATGAAAGAAAGATTGTGGGCTCAACAAAGCCACATTGATAGAGTCATCAGCACGTGTAAAAACCCTCATCACACCAATGTGGTATTGATGAACGAGTTGCAAAAACAGGTCGTGAAGTTCAAAGCAGCACTAGAAGGGGAACCGGCACCGACTCAAAACGCGGATGTGATTAGCTTAAATACGTTTAAAGATAGGGATGATTTTTACTAAAAGGCAGGAATAAGACTCTAGAACCCTAGAGTCTTATTCCAAAACATAGAGCTATACTTATTCCGGCTCAGGGCCATATTGGTTTGGTCCTGATGTCCCCTTTAAGAAACCACATTCAATTAGAATCCATAAACCACAAATTAGAGAAATGGAAGCGACGAACATCTGTGGGGTCGACGGCTCTTGCGCGGCAGGGCTAGTCATTGGAGTGGCAATTCGTCCTATAATCAACGGAATATTCAGTGCTAGCCAATAGATCGATTTGTTGCGGTCATGCCAACGCTTGGTGGTGATCGCCAAATCAGGGATCAACAGGACCACCAAGAAAATAGGAAGAAGCACATAAGAGAGAGTAGGAAGCAGTTGGCTGATACCGGCACCAAAGCCTAGAATGGACACATAGTAAATTACGTTCCAAATCCAGTAGGTTTTACGGTCTATACGTCCTTGAAAAGAAAACAGTAACTCTTTAGTCGACATCAAATTTACCCCAAAGTAGAAAGGTTATAGATTAGCCGAGTCGATATAGTTTGGAAAGGACACCGATAACTTGGGTGCCCACAACGTCCTTATAACAAGCAGAGCCAGGCTGAGAATTCGTAACAATAACCCCTCGTTATTCTCGGGCAATTCAGCGCAACCTAGTTCACTACCTTTTGGAAGCTATCTATATCCATGTCTCGGATATTGACCGTTAAACTGTGTACGTGACTGGCTTGCTCTTGAAGTGTCGCCATCAAGGCTCGTGACAGTTCTCGCTTTTGTTCTTGGGAGCGGCCAGATAACAAATCAAAGTTGATATGGATAAAGTCGAGGCTATCTCCCTCCTCCCCTATTAACCAATTGTGGCACCGGAGCGTTCTAGATTTCACAGACGCGAGTTCAAAAAGGCCACTATCTAACGCAGCTTTATGTAAGTCTTCCAGCAAACCTTGTACATTGACTCGTTCTTCCACCGAGTTTGAATACTCTAAAACGAGATTTGGCATTTTGATTCCTTTCTACAACAATTAATTCCAGCGCGTAGTAATACCAATCTCAGCAGCAATTTCCGAGGAATGAACTATCATTCTGTCTACGCGATCACCAATCGGTTGCTTTTGACAAAAATAACAGGATCGATGCTTGGTCGAATCAACAAAGAAAGCCGGACAAGACATGACGCCAATCATGATCTGTTCACATTATTCTGTTATATTCCTACGTAGATTTTTTACATTAATTGACTATTTACATTAAAGATAAGGGAGATATTCCTATGCGTCGTCCTGTAGTGATGGGTAACTGGAAACTAAACGGCAGCAAAGCAATGGTAACTGAGCTGCTAACTGGTCTTAACGCTGAACTTGAAGGCGTTGAAGGTGTTGACGTAGCAGTCGCTCCACCAGCACTTTACATCGACCTAGCAGAGCGCGTAATCGCTGAAGGCGGTAACAAGATCATCCTAGGTGCTCAAAACACTGACCTAAACAACAGCGGTGCGTTCACTGGCGATATGTCTCCAGAAATGCTGAAAGATTTCGGTGCTACTCACATCATCATCGGTCACTCAGAGCGTCGTGAATACCACAACGAATCTGACGAGTTCATCGCTAAGAAATTCAACTTCCTAAAAGAAAACGGCCTAACACCTGTTTTCTGTATCGGTGAATCTGAAGCGCAAAATGAAGCTGGCGAAACTGAAGCTGTATGTGCACGTCAAATCAACGCAGTTATCGACACTTACGGTGTTGAAGCTCTAAACGGCGCAATCATCGCTTACGAACCAATCTGGGCTATCGGTACTGGTAAAGCAGCAACAGCTGAAGATGCACAACGCATCCACGCTTCTATCCGCGCACTAATCGCAGCGAAAGACGAAGCAGTTGCAGCACAAGTAATCATCCAATACGGCGGTTCTGTTAAGCCAGAAAACGCTGAAGCTTACTTCTCACAACCAGACATCGACGGCGCTCTCGTTGGCGGCGCTTCTCTAGACGCTAAGAGCTTCGCAGCAATCGCTAAAGCAGCGGCTAAAGCAAAAGCGTAATCTCGTTTTTACTGAGAGTAAAAATAACAAAGGGATGCATCATGCATCCCTTTTTGTTTGCTTACGATCTAATGAGTTTTGTCACTCCAAGGAGCTCAACGACATCAGGAATCTACTAACCGCATGTGTCAAACCCAAAGCTAAGTAACGAAAAACACCTTACATCAAAACAAAGAACCTAATCGCACTTCCAGTTATTCCCACTCAATTCCATCCAACCAGCGAACTCTATTCACTTACCCTGCACACTGGATTTATAGTTACTGATACTTGCTCAAGGAGGAGCAATCGACATGACAACACCAATATCAGACATCGCCAATGTGATTCACCATGGTGGGAAACATACGGTCACTGGCTCTTGTCATGAATTGAAACTGCCACACGGTAGCATCTTGATCGATTGCGGACTCTTCCAAGGCAAAGACATCCATTTTGGCAACCCAGGGCATCATTGGATATTGAGTTTCCGGTTAAACACATCAAAGCATTAGTCCTGACTCATGCTCATATCGACCATATTGGGCGCCTACCTTGGTTACTGGCTGCTGGATTTAAAGGTCCCATCTACTGCACCAAAGCAACAGCCGAACTGGTACCACTCATGTTAGAAGATGGATTAAAGCTGCAATTGGGTTTGAACTACCATCAGCGTCAACAAGTCCTCAATGTCATAAAAAAACAGCTAAAACCTCATGACTATCAACAATGGCTGCCACTTGGCAAACAATGTTACCTGCGCTTTCAACCAGCAGGGCACATTCTTGGTTCCGCTTACGTGGAATTCAAACTCCCAAATCATGAAATCATCGTGTTTTCCGGCGATATAGGTCCGTCTAATACCCCGCTCTTACCCGATCCAAAGCCACCAAAGCGTGCCGACTATTTGTTCATCGAGTCCACATACGGCAACAAAGAGCATGAAGACGCAGCCACTCGAACTGAGCGCTTGAACGCCATTATCGATCACGCACTGCGAGACGGTGGTGTAATTCTGATCCCAGCTTTCAGCGTAGGACGTACGCAGGAGCTGTTATTCGATATTGAGCAACTGATTCACCAACGCAACTTGTCGTCTTCTTTGCCAATCATCCTAGACTCACCGCTTGCGAAAGGAGTCACGAAGACCTACCGCCGTTTCAAAAAACTGTGGGGAAAAGAAGCAAAGCAAAAGCTCAACAATCATCGTCATCCCCTCGCTTTTGAACAATGCATTACCGTGGAAAACCATCGAGAACATCAAGCATTAGTAAATCGACTAGCCTCTACCGATGAGCCTGCGATTGTCGTCGCGGCATCCGGTATGTGCGAAGGTGGAAGAATCGTCAATTACTTAAAAGTACTCTTACCGGATGAACGAAATGATGTGTTGTTTGCGGGTTATCAGGCGCCAGGAACCTTAGGTCGAGAAATCCAATCAGGCAGCCACACGGTGGATATCGATAACCAACCGATCGAAGCCAACGCACAGATCCATACCATCTCTGGATATTCCGCACACGCAGACCAAAGCGATTTATTAAAGTTTGTTATTGGTATTCCAGTACAACCAAAAGCCGTGCATTTGATACATGGAGAGAAAGAAGCAAAAAAAGAGTTAGGAGAGGCGTTGGAAGCAGAGGGAATTGAGGTAGTTTATTAAACTAATATCAGCAGACATTAGAACCATACAACCTAGTTCTTACTTATTGTTAATGAGTTAAAACAGCATAAGAATTTGAATATCAACGTGCTTTAACTAAGCTTTGTACGTCAGAAAGCCATGTTAAAGCACGTTTGTAACGAGACGGAACAACTATGCAGGCTCAGCAACCTTTACGGTTGGGGTTTTAGCAAGCTCAGCACTAGACGCTTTTTTGTATAGGTTCTCGTAGCAGTAGTTAGTCGCCTCGATGTAACCTTCTACACTACCGCAGTCAAAACGCTGACCTTTGAATTTGTAAGCAATAACACAACCAGATTGAGCTTGCTGCATCAATGCGTCAGTAATTTGGATTTCTCCACCTTTGCCTGGCTCCGTATTTTCGATAAGATCAAAAATATCTGGCGTTAAGATATAGCGACCAATAATTGCTAAGTTACTTGGTGCAGTGCCTGGTTCTGGCTTTTCTACCATGTGGTCAATTCGGAAGATGTCATCTTTGATCATCTCTCCAGCAATCACACCATACTTATGCGTTTCTGATGCCGGAACTTCTTGTACCGCAACGATAGAGCAACGGAACTGCTTGTACAGCTCGACCATTTGCGCTAATACGCCCTGCTCTTCATTCACACAGAGGTCGTCTGCTAATACAACAGCAAATGGCTCATCACCCACCAACTCACGACCGGTCAAGACAGCATGACCAAGACCTTTCATCTCACGTTGACGGATGTATGTATAACTCGCTGAATCAATCAAAGAACGGATGTCGTCCAACAGTGCTTCTTTGCTTGTTCCTGAAATTTGATGTTCCAACTCATAGTTTTTATCGAAGTGGTCCATCAAAGAGTGTTTACCACGACCAGTGACAATACACATGCCATCCATGCCCGCTTCAATGGCTTCTTCAACACCATATTCAATCAATGGCTTGTTAACTACCGGCATCATTTCTTTCGGCATGGATTTTGTTGCAGGTAGGAAACGAGTACCGTAACCCGCTGCAGGGAAAAGACATTTTTTAATCATTTTAAATTCACCAACTGTAAAAAAGGCCCTCATGCATGAGAGCCATATATTATCGTTATACTAAAAATTTAATCACTACCAAACAAGTCACGCGTGTAAACTTTATCCGCAACGTCAGCTAACTCTTCCACCATGCGGTTGGAAACAATCACATCTGCACTTTGCTTGAATTCACTCAGATCTTTAATCACTCGAGAGTTGAAGAAATCTTCTTCTTTGAGTACAGGTTCATAAACTACGACCTCAACACCTTTCGCCTTGATTCGCTTCATGATGCCCTGAATAGAAGAAGCACGGAAGTTATCAGATCCAGCCTTCATAATGAGGCGGTAGATACCAACCACTTTTGGTTCACGCTTGAGGATTGACTCCGCCACAAAGTCTTTACGGGTGCGGTTTGCATCCACAATCGCGCCGATGATGTTGTTTGGTACATCTTGGTAATTGGCTAAAAGCTGTTTAGTGTCTTTTGGTAAGCAGTAACCACCGTAACCAAATGATGGATTGTTGTAATGATTACCAATGCGAGGATCTAAACCAACACCTTCAATGATCTGACGAGCGTCCAAGCCATGAGCTTCTGCGTAAGAATCTAGCTCATTAAAGTATGCCACACGCATTGCAAGGTAGGTATTTGAAAACAGTTTAACTGCCTCAGCTTCTGTAGAGTCAGTAAATAGAACTTGAATATCTTGTTTTACTGCACCTTCCACCAGCAAGCTAGCAAATACTTCCGCACGTTCACTGCGTTCACCCACAATGATACGGGATGGTTGAAGGTTATCGTAAAGCGCTTTGCCTTCTCGCAAGAACTCTGGGGAGAAGATGACATTCTCACACCCCAATACTTCCTTAATTCGAGCAGTGTAACCAACAGGAACAGTAGACTTAATCACCATTACTGCATCGGGGTTGATAGACATAACATCTTTAATCACCGCTTCAACGGAAGAAGTATTAAAGTAGTTGGTTTGCGGGTCATAATCTGTGGGAGTTGCGATAACAACGTAATCTGCGTTCTGGTAAGCTTTCTGCTTATCCGTTGTTGCAACAAAATTTAGCTCTTTGTGCGCCAAAAAGTGTTCAATCTCGGTATCAACAATCGGCGACTTACGTCGGTTCAGTAAATCAACCTTCTCAGAAATGATATCTAAAGCGACCACCTCGTGATTCTGGGCTAACAGCATAGCGTTAGAAAGCCCAACATAGCCGGTCCCAGCAACTGCGATTTTCATGGATTAATCCTTCATTTATTTTTGGATGAGGATACCAAAAATCAAAAAAATGAGCTAGCGAGGATCGTTAGCTCAAAGCCTCTGTATCAAAAAGGGCAAGAACAAACTAGAAAGTTCAATCTTTGCGAAACTCATTCGCACCAAAACAAAACCAGGCTATTTAGAGAAGACAACTGTCATTCAATTACTCACAAGCTGTATGGAATCCAAATAGTCAATCTCAGATTGGTTATGGTTCCAAACTAAGTCGCCAATACCATCTGTAGGATTAAAGCCTGTTGGAGCACTCAACAGTAATGTACGAATACTTTCGTGATCCATGCTATGGCAGGCAAAATCAAGTTCATTCAACAATAGGTCGTATTCTTCCAGAGGTAAATGTGCCTCATGAGCCGTCATGATTCGCTCGTGAGCAGTTTGTTTGACATTGTCTCCGATGAGCAATTCTTCATAAAGTTTCTCACCAGGTCGAAGTCCTGTGAATTGAATCTCAATATCACCATGTGGATTGCTCTCAGATTTTACCTCAAGGCCCGATAACTGAATAAGATTACTTGCTAAGTCTGTAATTTTTACTGATTCACCCATGTCCAAGACAAACACATCCCCACCTTTTCCCATTGCACCCGCCTGTATGACGAGTTGTGCTGCTTCTGGAATTGTCATGAAGAAACGAGTGATATCTGGGTGAGTGACGGTAACGGGACCACCTGATGCAATTTGCTTTTTAAATACGGGAATAACTGAGCCTGAAGATCCTAAGACATTGCCAAATCGTACCATACAAAATCGAGTGCCATTTGGTTTTGTATTTTCTTGTTCAGCAAGAGCTTGCAAACCTAATTCTGCCATTCGTTTAGTTGTGCCCATTACGTTAGTAGGGCGAACAGCTTTATCAGTAGAGATTAATACAAACGATTCAACACCGGCTTTAATCGCCGCACACGCGGTATAATAAGTCCCATAAATATTGTTGCGAACACCTTCTATTACATTGAACTCAACCAACGGAACGTGCTTATATGCAGCGGCGTGATATACCGTTTGGACTTTAAAAGAAGACATTGTCGTTTCTAGACGATGTTGACGCTGAACAGAACCCAACAAAGGAATAATGTCGCAAGTTAGCCCTTTTTCAACCTTAAGTTGATTTAGTTCACGATCAATCTGATATAGGCAAAATTCAGACAATTCAAATAAAATAATAGACTTAGGAGACTGTTCTACTATCTGGCGACACAATTCAGAGCCAATAGAACCACCAGCACCAGTGACCATAACCACTTTGTCTTTGATGTTAGCTTCCAGCAACACTTGCTGTGGAGCTACTGGGTCACGACCCAGCAAGTCCTCAATCGCGACATCCTTAAGTTCATCAATCTTGGCTTTGCCGGAAACAATATCTGTCATATCTGGGACCGTGAGGACTTCAACAGGTAACTTAGCTAATTCATCAAGAATTACTTTACGACGAGAACGTTTAGCGCTAGGTACAGCTAGTAAGACTTGAGAAACGTCATATTTATTGATGAGAGGCATCGCATCTTCAATAGCAATAACAGGCAACCCTAAGATCATCGTATTACAAAGAGTTGAGTCACCATCAATAAATGCTCTTACGCGATAGTCACCACTACTTCTTAATGCCATCGCCAACTGTCGACCGCCAGATCCTGCACCGTAAATAAGAACCTCTTTACTCTGCGTTGAATAACTCTGGGCAATCAAAGATCGGACAATAACGCGAGGACCACCACAAAAAAGAGCAAGAAATGCACCATAGATGATAGGAACCGTTCTTGGAAACGGATCACTCATGTAGAAACTAAGTGCTGCGACAATTGTTGCTGAAACCACAGCTCCAGCAGTCACTACAAACAAAGCCTGAAAGGTTAAGTATCGAAGAACCGCTCTATATAGACCCAATCGCGCAAAAACGGCGATTGTAACTATCGTCACCCCAATTTGAATCCCCCAAACTGCAGGAGAGCCAAAGTAGTAACTGTTTCCAGAACGGACTAAAATAGCCAAATGAAAAGCGGTGAAAATCAATAAAATATCAATTATAACACTGACAATTCTTTTGTTTGTCCGCGAAAGCTGCCATATAAATTGTAGACGTTGCATAAAAATTCTTGTGTAGTTATATTGTTAGTGACATATCATAGCTTAATATCGTTTCCAAAACTCTTTCTGAAAGAGCTTAGAAGGAAGCCTTTAGTCCATCCCCCTACCATAAAGCTAAAAGTGCGAGTCCTAGACTCGACTACTTTATAGCATCACCAGACCCACTACCTGTTGCTGTCATCATGATGTACTTAAAGTAATCTCTCAGCGTCAACGTATCTATCATTCGCCTGTCTGTTTCAGCCAACAACTCAGGTGTCGACATATCGATATTTTGAACTTGAGCTAGACCAGTAATACCCGGAAGAACTGAGTAAATCCCAAGAGAGTCTCTCGCAGCTATAAGCTCCGTTTGATTAAACAAGTTTGGTCTAGGGCCCACCAAACTCATCTCTCCCCTAAGCACATTAATGAGCTGTGGTAATTCGTCTAATTTTGTTTTACGAAGCACGTGCCCGAGTTTTGTGATAGAAGATGTACTTGCAAGGTGGCTAGCAACTGACTGCGTTTCCACAGACATGGTACGGAACTTAATCAGCTTAAAGGGTTTCTGGTTTTTTCCAACTCGAGTTTGTACAAAAATAGGAGACCCAGTGTCGAAGTAACCAATAATGGTAACAACAACCAATACTGGCCATAACAGCAGCAGCCCGGCAAGAGACGCTAAAAAATCACTTATTCGAATTAAAATACGGGACATAAATATAACTTCTCACTAGTTTATTTTTATACTATTTAGAGCATCTTTTGTTGACTCTAACGGTTGCCATCCAAGCACTTGCTTTGCATGGGTGTTATCAATAACCAAGTCAGACAGCAACTGAGTAGACATTGCCTTACGACCAACCAAGCACAGTATAGTGTGAAGCAGACCAGAAGGCACTGGCAACAACACCACTTTGTTATTACTAAGGTTAACCAGTAACTCTTTTGTTGAGGTTACATCATCATCCGCAACTAAAAACGTCTGATTTTTGGCATCGGAGTGTAGGCAACAAGTGGCGATAAAATCCACGAGGTTTGTGACCGACACATAACTTTTCTTATTGTTGACGGCCCCAAAAGGCAGCGGTAAACCAATTTGAAGAAGCTTCATAAGCTTTCCGAAGTTACCGGGAGCACCTTCACCATAGACCAGAGGAGGCCTAATGATAACCAATTCAAAACCCAACTCCTCAGACAAAGCTTTCAAACCTAGCTCAGCCTCCAGTTTTGACTTCCCGTAGTCAGTTTCTGGTCTTGGTGTTGAAGATTCATTAAAGACATCCCCTTTTTCTGTCTTCGCGCCATTAACACCAATAGAACTAATAAAAACAAAACGTTTCATACCTTGATAAAACATTTGTCTGGCAAGCTCTATCGAAACATCTCTATTAAATCGCAAAAACTCAGCTAAAGGATCGTCACTGGTCTCATTGAGTATGTGTGCTCTCGCAGCTAAGTGGACGACAGTTTCATACTTGCCAGGAATTTCTTTGCTGTCGAGTATATTCTCTAGGTCGAACTGAACCCAATTTACAGATTTGGAGCAAGGTTTCAAGCTTCTTGCCAAACCAGTCACTTTATCTTTAGCGAGACGAGAGATAAGTGCACGTCCAATAAAGCCAGTTGCTCCAGTTACCAAAATTGTCATTGTTAACCTGCCTATGCCTCTGAAGCTCTAAAAAGCCTATTCTTTGTTCGTTTAAATATTGCGCCTAGTAAATGGCTACTTATGTAGTAAAACGACTGGAAGAGAGACAACTTCTCAACACTTCGATAGAGGTCCCATGTATACAGCATAGTGTTAAATTTGGCTGACGAAATACTACCTTTTCTCAAACGATAGTGCGCTAGAGGAACTTGTAAACCATGCCCTGTTACGCCCATTTTAGTTATTTTTAACCAAAGACCAAAATCTTGACGCTTCAAAATATCCGGCATCAACACCTTACCCAATTTTTGAGTGTCGTAAACTGCAGTAAGGCAGGCAATAACGTTCCCCTTAAGCAGCTTAGAGTAAGTGATCTTCTTTGGTGCTTTAACCTCTGTTGTTATCTGCCCTTCCTCTGTAAGAAACCGATAAGAAGAAAAAGAGAAAGCAATATCGTTCGACTTCATAAAGCCAATCTGTGTTTCTAACTTGTTAGGTAGCCAAACATCGTCACTATCTAGAAAAGCAATAAACCGACCTTTTGCTTGGTTGATACCGTCGTTACGGGCTTTAGCTGCACCACCACTTTCAATACGATTGATAATTTTAAACCGACTATCTTTATCAGCGAAACGTTGTGCGATTGCCAAAGACCGATCTGTGGAGCAATCGTTAATAAGTAGCGCTTCCCAATTCTGGTAGCTTTGTTCACTTATCGATGTCAAAGTCTCCTCTAAGAAATCTTCAGCGTTGTATATTGGGGTAATTACTGTGGTTTCTATGTTCATCGGTTTTACATGCCCCTAAACTAATTTTAATTGAATTCGCCCCAAAGCTTACCCATCTCAATATCATGTGACCTATCACTAAATTTACCAAAACCACTGTCAGGAGTTAAAGTAATCTCTCCGAAATAGATTTTATCTTTATGTAGATATAGATCGACTCGCGAATACTTTCTTGAACCGTTAAGTTTAACGGCTACGTGAGCCATATCTTTGACAATCGCGGGGGCAGGCATGTCGAAAATACCATTTGCATAAATAACTCGGAGGTCTAATAAGTTAAGTTCACTGTCGTAGAAATTGCGCTTATGGTCAGTAAAGCGATCAAAGTCTACCTGAAGGACCCAAGTCACTTCACCTTCATTGTTAAAGACATGGAATTTGAAATCAGGTGGAGAATCTCCCTCAAAATCTAACTTTTGCTCGGCAATTATTCGACGCTCAATAGTGTCGTAATGTGTCTCACCAAAAAACCATCCTCTATAAGAATCATTAAGCGCAGATCTAAACTTTTCGACCACATCTGCAAAATTACATCTATCTGATAAGAAGTGAATATGCTTAACACCACTACCATGGGTAGTTTTTAACACCACATCGGAAGGTAACTTTTTTAGGTCATCCAGACTCAATTCATCATAGACACCAAGGAGAGGAATAAGAATATCGGGACCAACCGTTTTTTCTACATATTCCCTAACTTTAAACTTGTCTGCGAATATACCATCATTAGAATTTAAGATAAGCTTTCTACACTGAATCTTTTCACTCCACGTTTTAGGGGTTCTAAAGCTAACTGGATAACCATGTTTATAAAGAAAAAAAAGATAAATACGCGCTTTAAGAGGTAGTACTATAGATATTAATTTCAATAAGTAATTCATAAAAACAACCGTAAAAATAGAACTTTGCAATATGTTATGACTCTTTAATGATCTTCGCGGGTGTGCCCACATAAACACCAGAGAGTTCGAGTGGTTTAGTAACTACAGAGTTAGCGCCAATTAAAGTACTCGGTGGGACAGTGGCTCCGGCAACCAAAGTACAATTAGCTCCTATCCATGAGCCAAAGCCAACTTTAATAGCTTTCCTGGTTAACTGACCAAAGCGATAAGATCCCCGATCTATCGTATGGTTTCCGGAAATTAATACACTTCCAATACCAATCATCACTTCAGAGCTGAGCTTTATGCTACCGCCTGCATTTACAATAACATTAGCGGCAATGTAAACATCATTACCGACTGAGAGATTATCAATACTGTATAACCTTGCCGCACTAGATACTTGGAAGTTTCGTCCGGCCTCTTTCATCACCAAAGAATATAACCAACCTCGTAATCGCATAATCAAAGGCACATCTGGTAGAGCAAACGTAACAAGCCAAACTAACCATGTATAAACCAAACCTAATTTATGACGTAACATGCGCACTAATTACCTTTTTCTTGAGGAGATTGATCCAATATGATTGCAAAGACTTATTCGCCATGCCTCGAGCACCAATGCAAAGCTCTTGATAACAACTATCATCCCGACACGCCATCAAAGCTTGTTTCAACTCAGAGACATTACCTGGTCCTATAATAAGTCCATTCTCGTTGTTTTTTACAAATGCGTTAATTCCACCCACATTGGAAACAATGACTGGCTTATTGAAAGACCATGCCTCCATGATCACACGAGGGAAACCCTCATAATTATTGTTTGAAGGCACCACGACCAGGTCTGTAGAATAGAACAGCTCCGCTAGTGCACTATGCGGTAGTTGACCGGTAAATTGAATCGTATCGTCCAGTTTTTTCTGCGCTACTGTCTGCTTAGCTTTAGAAAAATCGGGGCCGTCACCAACAAAAGTGAGGGTGTAATTTTCTTTGAGTTCATCGAGAGCATCGATAAGGTCAAATATCCCTTTATCCTCGACCATTCTTCCGACAAAAAGAAGCTTTTTCCGATTATCCTTTCTTTTCGTTCGAGAGAAGTTAGAAGTGTCTACACTCTTAATCATTACATCAACGAACTGAAAAGTATTGCTAGAGTATTGTTTGCTAAAGCGCTCCAATACGTCTCCGGTACAAAAATTTATGGTTTTGGCATGACCGCAGATTTTTTTAAGTAAAACACGAAGGAAACGTGATGTGATAAAGGCTAATAGCTTACTCACGCCTTTATACTTGGCATCTTTCCAAGTGTTTGAGGCATCAGCACACATATGGTGTAGTAGGGTTTGCTCGTGCTTTAACACCCGCAAACCAAAAACGATACTGCCTATGGATGGCGTTCGAATCCAAAATAGGTCACCTTGGTGTTTAGCAATAATCTCATCAGATTTTTGGATATACGACTTTAAAAAGCCCTTACTAAGTAAGCTTCTAACTAAGAAACTTTTTGTCGAGTCATAAGAAGGAAAGGCATAAAACTTTTCACCTTGAACTTTAGTGCTATAACTAGTAGGCCTTTCTGATACATTTATTGCAGAGGATGCGGCATAGACATTACCTTCTCCAAAAGTATCTTGTAAAAAAGCAACAGAAGTTGGCTTAGTAAAGCATTGATTTTCATATTGCTGAAATGTTTCACCCACAAAAGCTACAACTTTCATATTAACCCTTTAATTTATATTTATTGCTTATCGAAATAGTAATATCTATTAGAACACAGGTAAAAATGGATAAAACGTGAGTTAGAGTCATTAAGGGGTGAGCCCCACCAGTGCCCAATAAAATAAATGTCAACAAAAATACGGTTGTAAAGAGCATTTTTTGACTTGACGTTATAGCTAATAATACATAACTGTATGCAGCTTTGATTATCAAACCTAAAACGCCAAAACTTCCTACAAACCAGCTCCACCACGGAAAAAGTACATTAGCTAAGTATGGTCTACCCGTCGTTGGACTTGTTCCTAAGTAATGCAAATCGCCAACATACGACGAGTCTATTGGATTCGGAGTACCAAAAAAAACGCGAAGCGGTGCTTCAGAGATATAACCAAAAAATGGATAGAGGTATTTATAAAATGAATTTGCAGTCTCTAAAGAAAGATCAGCTAAAAAGTATGAATATGCACGATATTGGAATGTTGATCTTGCCATATCCCAAACTGCTTCCACGCCATCAGATATTGGCCGATTTTGAAGAAATATAGTTGATAATATAGCTAAACTAACCATGATAGATACTACAATACATACACGAGCAATCTGGTTCTTTGAAGAAGCAAATAGCATTAACATTATATAAAAATTAATTACATATTTGAGTTCTGAGCGTGATGCTGTAATTGCACACACGAAGAGTAACCCCAACACCGACAAAATCTTGACCTTTTTACTTGCGCCAAAATAAAAGACTGCCGGTACTAGCATTTTAAAAAAGCCACTCGATATCATATATATTAAGCCACCACGTTCATACTCCTGTAGCAATTGATGCCTTGCTACACCTGACATGATTAGACCAATAGAAGAGTATGCTTCATATGCTGTAGCCAATACAAGAAATGCAATCAAGATGTAGTGATCGTCGAAGAATTTCGCATACTTAGCCTTGAATACTTCTTCTGAGTGCGAATAAAAACTAGGAAATCTCACGAGGATCAATGCAACAATTAAACAACTAAATAACACGTCTATTGTCGAGTAAACCATGACCTCAGGTGACATATTATTTTTGAAACCTAGCCCTCCACTCATTAACAAAGTAGAAAAATGCATCAACAGTACAAAAGCAAAGACCGAAGCTTTAGATAACATATTAAAATAAACATCTTAAGTATATGTAGAATTTTTTAACTAGTTTTAAAAAAATAATTTTAATAAAACTTATAAACAACCCATTTCCAATTGAATATTTCAAAGCATCAATAATATTACCATGAGCAATCATGGAACGAGTTACGACTAGTGATTTAAAACCCTTTTGCGCATTTTTAGTTAGTAGTTTTCCGTATTTAGTTAACCACTCTAAAGAAAAGGTATAGTCATTTAGTTTAGGCACTTGAATAAACTCATACGTCGGCTCCTCAACCATAAAAAAACGACAACCTTTCGCTTCAAGCCCGAGACAGAACTGATAGTCTTGGTGCCTTTTTAAATCATCAAACATGACTTGTTTTGCCATTTTCGTGGTCAGAAATATTCCACTTGTCTGTATGATCTGTTTGGCGCAGAAGAGGTAGTCGCCAACACGCTCATCGCGCCCAATAGGGCGTGTTGGACGGACGAGTTTGCGCTTACCATCTATAATTAAGCATCGAGAATAGATCACTGTTTTGTCAGCGTCCCCTGACTTATCTTTGCTCAGATGGTAGAGTTCGGATTGTTTCTCGAGCTTGTTAGGGTACCAAATGTCGTCATAATCAAGAAATGCAACGTATTCACCATTTGCATTTTCAATACCAGTATTTCTGGCAATAGCACCATTACTGTTCGTCTTGTGACGAATGATCCGCATTCTTTCATCTTGCAAATCTTTCAATTCGGATTCTGCTGACAACGGGGAACCGTCATCGACTACAATAACTTCAACGGGAACGGATTGATTCAAAACACTCTCAACGGCTTTGACAAGCCGGCCTGAAGTGTTTGAATAAAAGGGAATAACGACACTCACTGGAGAGTTATGCATTGTAATAAGACTCACGACAAAGTTTACGTTTAAGTAAAGGATTCAACAGTCTCCCCTCGGTTTAGATTATGTACCGAAGGTCACTATTTAACTGACAGTTATTGAACTTTTGTTCACAGGTCATTCGTGCTGAACGCCTAATCGACTCAATCTCTCCTTCAGACAATGAAGGTATTGCAGCAAGAGTGTGAGCAAGCGCTTCAATATCATGCTCTGGTACTAAGAAACCGGATACTTCATTTTCTATCAGCTCTGGGATACCCGAGTGCACTGTAGAAACAGCAATTAACCCTTTCGCCATCGCTTCCATTAGTGACACAGGAATACCTTCCATGTCACCACTCTCTGCTCTTACGCTTGGCAGAAGAAATACGTCTGATTCTTCGAGGTATTTCTTTACTTGGGATTGAGACTGCTGGCCAATGAGATGAATGAAACTTTCCGCATCAAGAGAACGGACAAGTTGCTTGGCTTGGTGATAAAGCTCTCCATCACCAATCACTGTAAAATCAATTTTGCTCGATTGTGACGCTAATGCAACAGCCTTGATAGAGTTAAGGATTGCTTTTTTTTCAGTCAATCTGCCAACTTGTAACACCCGAAGTGGGGATGCAAGTGACTTTGATACGTCGCGTAATTCAAAATCATCAACATCAATACCCATCCTATGCACCTTTATCTTGTTTCTATTACACCCCCAACTCTCTAACTTGCTAGCCCATAAATCACTAATAGGGAGCATCATATCCCCAACTTTAAAAAGCTCAAAATACTGGCCTTTAAAATCCCGAGTAACATTGTGATGACTGACTTCATAGCCATGAAACACTGTAGATACTGGTCCTGATATTAATCCTAACTCTCTCAACTTACATACATAGTAACCATTAACACCGAAGTGACAGATTATGTTGTCATACTTTCTTTCACTAGAGTTAATAGTCGTTATTGCAGATATCAGGTTCATCTTCTGAGACATTTTCAAGTGTTTATCAAATACAATTTTAGTCAATGAAGAAAGTTCGCCCTTAACAACCACTTTAATGCAATTGTAGAGTGTATCTTTTATACGACTAGTCTTATTTTTCCTTGTATCCAAACCGATTACAGTTAACTTTTCGTGTAGAGAGTAGTCCTCTACTGCTGAATGCATGACTGTATAGTCAGGGCTTTCATTGGTTATTATATCGACATCGACCCCCTCCTCAAGGAGACCTACTATCTGATTTATTACGAAAGTTTCAGAAATCAGTGGAAATTTACTTGCAAAAACAGCAATTTTCATCATTTACTCTGCTTGAATATTCTTCTTGGAAACTTAATTATTTCACTTTGTAAATAACACCCGCCAATATAATATATTATTATTGATGCAAGTATTGAAATAAAAGTAAAAGTAATACCCATACTAGATGGAAGCAAGTACTTTAAACAGTAGTAGCCAATACCTATAGAAGCAACTGATAAGCCTGTTGAAGACAAAATCGGTCTTATAAAACCTGAAAATTCAAAGCTAATAATTCTTTTATAAAAAACAAAATAAACTAGATTTAACAAAGCTAGTTGTAATATAGCCAACCCCCAGGAAACGTAAAGAGCTCCATAACTAGCAGTGAATAAACATACTGCGGTGAATGCAATTAAAACAAACAGGTTCCAATAGAAATCAACTTTAGTTTTTCCTAACCCTTGAGTAAGAGAACCGGCCAATGCCCCGCCAATTGACCGACAAGCCCAAAAAATTGACAACGGTGCTACATATGTTGCCACCTGCATATTATTCATACCATACATTATGAGGACAATGCTTTCACTCATGATGAAAAGTAATGAATACGGAAGCACCAAAAAAAATGCGACGTAAGCATGAGCCCTACCAAAAAGAGTTTTGAGCTCTTCCTTTTTGCTCTGCGAGGCTGCCAATAATGGTAGTGATATCTTATGAACGATTGGTAATATAAACGCCGCAGGTTTTTGAATTAGCTGCTTTGCCAAGCTATATGCACCAAGTTGATCGCTATTTATATAAAAGCCAAGAATTAGGGTGTCTAAATTTCCCCTAAACTGACTGATCAGTTGTGATCCAATTTGATACACACCATAATTCCAAGCGTTTTTTGCTTCAATTAATGAAAACTTAAAGCATGGAAGCCATGAACGCTCAGCTTTCAGCCAAAGCAGGGCACACTTTGCCATGCTAGAAACTAGGCTACCAATAATTATTGATACGGCTCCATACCCTTTCAGGGCTGTGATTACGGCGATAATCGTACCAGCCAGTTTAGAGAGAACCTCAAACTTAGCAACTAAATCTAACTTAAAATTACAGACATATCTTGCTTGGAGCTGAGAAGACAATGAGATAGGTATAAAACTTAGTGCAGCTATTGATAATAGTCTTTTTATCTCTGGCTCTTCGTAAGCACTCGCCACTTGTGGCGAGATAAGAATTAAACTAATAGCTAATACTAAACCAGATAAACTACATATCCAAAAAACAGTCGAGTTCAAAATTTCAGAAATCTTCTGTCGATATACTAAGTAGTTTGCCATTCCGAGATCTGACAGAACCTGAGTGATATTCACAACTAGCATAACGATGGCTACAAGCCCAAAGTCTGAAAGCTCTAGTAATCTAGATAATATCGCTACCTGTATCAGAGAGAGTGAAAAAGTGACCACACTGGACAGTGTTTGCCACTTTATTAAGTTTTTAATCATTATACATTTCTATACAGCCAAAAGTGATTACATCTTAAGGCTTTCGATTGTCATCCGAGCTGGTGTAGGCGGAATATATTTCGGAAGGCCAACAGCAAGTATCGCTACAGGCTCTATGTGGTCTTCAATTTTTAATTCCTTAGAAAAGTTACTATAAGCAATTTTATTGACTTCTCTAGACTCAATCAAATCTTTACCAAAGTGATTCCAGCAAGTCCCAAGACCCGCTTGATTGGCGCCAACAATCATATTCATAATTGCAGCACCAGCATCGACAAACAATGCTGTTTCATAATCTTTGTTAGATAGAGAGCCGTACACACGTCTATCCATGCCAATAAAAATTAGCAAGGGAGCACTTATACAGTGTTCTTCTTTAAGTTTCTCCAGCAACATTTTATCGTGATACTCGGTAATCACTTTAAACCGCCAAGGCTGCCTATTACCGGAGCATGGAGACCACCTTGCACAATCGATCATAGAATCTGCTACTGATAGCCATTCGGATTTATCTAGTTGTTTATCCGCCCAAACCCTAACACTACGCCTGTCTTTTATTTGACTTACAAACTCAGTTAGTTTCGATTGGTCAAAGCCTTTACTCTTTTTACTATTAGGAGCAATAAAGCTACTTTCTAAATCACTAAAAGCTTCACGAATTTCTTTTGCCCACAGAACAGTTGGCTCAGTTTCGTATAGGGCTCTAGACTCGAAAACATCAAATATGCAATCTAGCCTTTTAGCTTTTTCTAAATAATAACCATGTTTAGATTCAAAGATATCATTGTACATCGACTTTTCAATACGATGGGCTTCATGCCGCATAAGAGATAATAGCTCAGGTTCGCTCAATAACTCTAAAGGAGAGTATGGTGAAAAAGATGAGTATTTATGCGGCTGTTCCGTTGGCATTCGTTTGATTATACCACAATTAACAAGTAATGCCTTTACCTTAGATTTAATTAATCTCATTAACTCTTACTCAATTATAGATGTTTAGTTAGCTGATCAAAGTATTTCTCATTCCAGTTAGGAACATTAAAGTTTGATTCTTTAAGAACTTCTTCAATTGTCTCATTGACTGTTTCTGTTGAATCAGAAAACTTCACAAAGTTCACCTCATCAAACCAATCGAATGCTGATGTTAATTTGTGGTCTACTGTTTTCAATACAACAGTAGGTTTTTTACATAAAATGGAGAAAATCAAACCATGGAAACGATCGGTAACAATGTATTCATACTCTGAGAACATTTTCAGTACGTCATCAAGCTTCTGTTTTCTTACATCATTATTGATATTTTCTGGAATCGTTGTATCAAATACATCGTACTCTAGTTTGCTATTCTGGAGCATTTTTTCACGCTGATCTTTTGAGATATCAGACTCATCATCTTCACGCAGACAGAACAACACTTTGCCGTTTGTCGGTTGGTTTTCTAAATTGAGATGTTGTGTATTGTATGAGAGAACAAAGTCTGGAGCCTTATTCGTCGAACATTTGTCAAAATATTCATTTGCTAAACGGAAACTTTCATTATCGCGAGCCACAACCGTTAGTTGAGAGTGACTATTGTAAATCTTCTTTGAAATCGCTAGCTCTTTTTGACCTTTGTCAGTATTTCGGAAGTTGATAGTCTGAGGCAAGCTTAAGATTCTGTTATTTGGAAAGTTCGATATCATCGCTCTTCTTGATGTTTCTGACCAAAGGCCTCTATCACCTAAGTTACCACCACTATGCAGTACAATCAGGTCGTCTTTTCTTACTTCAGACTTGAAACCCGCAATACAATGAATTACTTCATCTTTATTTACTTCGATGATGCTATGTTCTGGGTAGTTTCTTTGTAGCCAATCATAAATGGCGACTACTTGTGCTTGGTCACCTAAATTACTTAGTTCTGGAGTTGGAGTTATTGCATAAATAATTCTCTGTCCAGTAACATTAAATCTGCTTTTAATTTCAGAAGACTTCTTTGCCCATTCAATATTATTTTTTATTTTTTTTAAAACCTTGTTGATTATTATTTTCATTTCACTCTCTAACAATACAATTAACTATTAAAACACATTGAAATAGTTATCACGACGAATAATTATTTCAAAAAAACCATTGATATAAATCACAAAATATTGAATATATCACCTTAAAAAGAAAATAAACAATTGGAATAATAGCTAGACTCCATAAAGTAACTTAACAAAAATAAATTTCTTCAGTTACTCTGTATTCAATGTCAGCTAACCCTTGTTATTTGCCAAAAACTAGTTAATCGGTTCTTGATTATCCGCATCTTCTTCTTTTTGAAACGCAAACTTTATGAGTACTATTACAAGACCCAACATACCACCTAGCACCGTGCCTAGCACGCAAATCAATGCTCGTTTCGGTCCATCTTTTAATTCGGGGACAACAGCGGGATCGACCACTTTAAAAATAAACTCTTCCTGTACCTCGGCCAGCATTAAACTTTTGGTCTGTTCTTCGATAAGCTTATAGAATGTACTCTGCATGTCAGTAACAGCAGTTTTCTGTAGCTGGGTGTTCAAATAAGCTAAGTTTTGTGAAGTTTCGGCAATAGTGCGCTCACGCATCACGTTGTTGATATCTTCAATCAACCAATTCACCCATTGCTGAGCTACGTATGGGGAGTAGTATTTTACTGAAACGGTGTATAAACCACTCTCTTTATCTTGGCTAATATTGAGCACTTCTTTATTGAATACTTCGAAAGCTTCTTGCGCAGATGGTGTTGAACTACGTAGACCATTGGGTTCACGCAACCACTCACCTGTGTTTGGATTATAAAGCTCTTCATCTAAGATGAGCTTGTTATTTGTTAAATCCCAATCTGTTGCTGCCATCAACGGAACGAGTAAATTATGCTTTTTGATGAACACTTCAATAAATTGACGCGATTTCATTACTTGCACAGCTAAATCCGTTTGAGAAGATTCACTTGTACCAAGGTTAACGCCAGCTAGTGCTGCTAATCCGCCAAGTTGGCCTGCCATTTTTGATAGACCTCCTCCATTTGAACTTTCTGCCGGCGCTAATAAAGCGTCGGCTTTGTAGATGTTTGGTAGACTTAGGGCGTAAAGCACTGCGCTAACTGCGAAGACAAATGTAGTCGCAATAACGATCCACTTTCCTTTCCATAATGCTTTGAAAAGCTCACGCAGATCGATTTCATCATCTGTGGATTGGGGTTGAGGTGGGTATGGAAGATAATTTGGATTGGGTTCTTTTTGTGGTTCCATTGGTTTTTAATCCTAAGCTCTGAGGTTCGTTATATTGGACTCAGAGATTGGTGAAATTTGATAGATTATTCTCCGACTTTCAAAACACAACCACGCTGTGACAAGATTCCTAGTCTCGCTTCGGCTCGCTGGAATGACGGTCTACGGCTTAACAATACCACTATTGGTGTTAAGAGTAGTATTTGCCGTTTTGATCAATAAAATTGAGCTTATGTAACTTCGATCGTTACATAGGCTCTTACTATTATTGTATTTCTAATCTTGTGCAAGCTGATCGGAATAACCTTGTCGTTTCTTACTTCAACGCGTTGATCGCTACACCTGTTTGGTAAAGGATCTGCGTGGCAGCAGTCCAAGTACTTAATGCATCGCGGTAGTCGGTATCAATTGGTACAACAATAGTATCGCCAGCTTTTAGCTCTTCATGATTGTTACCGAACCAGTAGCCTGATGTTGGTTTGTAAACCGACCCGTCTGCGCGTACAACGAAGATACGGTCTTCGTCTGCTTGTTTTTTCGCACCGCCTGCTTTGTTCAGGTAATCGCCCACATCTAGTTTGTTATCTAATAGATATGTGATAGGAACTTGAACTTCACCCATAATCGAAACTGTATTTCGGAAGGTCGGTACAAATAGGAAATCACCGTCTTCTAACATAAAGTCGGCAGAGCGCTCGTCTTTTAGGATGCGATTAAGCTGCACCACCATTCGACCAAGGGCTTTGCTACGGCTTGCTTCTTCGACGAATTTCAATGTTTTATCTGGGTCAGAGATCACTGAGCCCATGTTACTATCAGCACGGAAGGTTTTCTTCGCGGTTTCTGCTCGCATATCTGCGGCATATTGGTTTAATAGCTTTTGCTCTTTAAGGCGTAAAGCCTCACGAGTAAAGATAGCCCCTTGCGGATGTGCAAATTCGGTTAGACCACCAGCACGTTCAAGTAACTCGCCTAAGGTCTCTCCTTGACGGACAGTATAAGTACCAGGGAAACGAACTTCGCCTTGCAACGTTACTGTGCTTTGCAGTTTGACATTTGGCTTCTCAAGAATGTTTAGGCGATCACGACCAGCAATAACGACATCGTCAGCGGAACTACCCTTGATAGCTTGGCGTAAATCAATACGCTCAACATTAATAGAAGCGCGCTCATCTCTACTGTTTATTACTGTACGAGCTAACTCGGCGTTAATGGTGAATGCGTTATAAGTTAGACCACCAGCAGCTTCAATCAAGGTAGAAATCGTCATACGTGGGGTGATTGGATAACGCCCAGGGTGTTTTACCTCACCGAAGACTTCTGCAATCTGCGGAGCCAAACCCAAACGCGATTGCTGTTGAAGCTGTAGCAAAACAGGAGCAAGTAACGTGCGGCGCGTATTTTGTTTTAATGCTTCAAAATCTTCTTTAGTAATTTCTTTACCACGGAATATGATTTTCGGCTGTTCTGATGCTTCAGTTGAAGATTGCCCCTTCGACATATTGTCTGTCGCTGAAGATATTGCAACAGAAGAGCTCATAACTTCTTGCTCTTTTTGTTGATCCAGCTCGGCTTTAAATTGTGCTTGCTCAAGCGTTTTCGCTTTCGTAACCGTATCTTGATCTGCAAGGGTATCTAAATCTTCATTGTTGAAACGGTTAAATACCAGCACTCGGTCACGTGAGTTTAGCTTTAGGTTATCTTTGCTGCTCGGCGAAAGAATCGCGTTAGCAAGATTTACTTGATAAACCTCGATGTCACGTTGTGGGTTAACCTCACGAACAACAACGGCATAGTTTACATCTGCAGTAGAATTAAATGAGGTATCAACGGATTGGAATAAATCTGCGATTCGCAGACCGTTCTTCCACTCAATAAAGCCGGGATGACGAACATCACCTTCAATTTGTACGTAACGAGTCAATTCTTCACTCTTCTTCAGTACATTAACGGCGTCACCATCTTTGACTTTAGTTTGCTGGTCATGTGACTGGCTAAAGTTCAGTGTTAATACATCGCGAGCACCTTTCGCTGCGTAACGTTTGACTTCAATTTGGTCAATGTAAGCATTAGCAGTAAAACCGCCAGCCATTTGAATCGCTTGCTTATAGGTTTCACCTGGTTTGATTTCATAGATTGCGGGGCGGTTTACTTCACCATCAATCGAAATCGTGTTACCCAATGCGCCGATAAAGACCACATCACCTGGTAATAAGCGGATATCATTACGCGCATCACCTTTAAGTAACAGGTCGTACATATCCAGTTTACGAATTACCTGACCATTACGTTTAAGTTGCACGTTACGCAGGGCACCACTCTCATTAAAGCCACCACTGTAGTAAATCGCTTGAGAGATTGTGGTTAGTGCACTAACTGTGTAAGCACCTGGTTTGTATGCATCACCCATAACAAAAACTTGCATGGTACGCATTTCGCCTAACGAAATGTCACTGCGAACCCCGATCATTTGCTCTTTTACTCGCTGGTTTAGAGAATCACGCACATCAGAGAATGTCATGCCGGCCACTTGAACAGGACCAAGGGAAGGGAAGTTGATGATGCCTGCACGATTAACACGAAGACGATGCGTTGTGTTCTCTTTACCAAACAGTTGGATAACGATTTCATCACCAGCTCCTACCGTGTAGTCAGCAGGCACAGGTACATCACTGATTGGTGCAAACGTCGTCGGTGAACCTGCAAATAAATCTAGACCAAAACGCTTTAAACCTTGTTCACCTTTTTCTGAGTCTTCTGAGTCGTTAGCTTTTGCCTCAATAGCACTACTAGCAGCCGGGCGTTGCTCAATCACTTGAGGGTTCTGATAACTACTTGGCTGAGAAGAAGTGCCGGAAGGAATAGAGATACCATACTTACTCGCCAATGCTTGTTGCTGGTCTGCTGGCAAGTTCTGAAACATTTGAATTTGTTCTGGGGTTGGAGTCTGCGCATTAGTAAGCGGCGCAAATAGGCTTGCTAGAATGCAAGCACCTATCGAGAAATATCCTTTGAGCATGATAATTCGCTATTTAAAGTCAGGAGTTAAAAATCCTAGCCACAAAACTAGGCGCTAGGTCTTTAATTAAAATCGGTGTTGAAAGCCAAGAGTAAGTGCGTTCAAGCGTGCCTGGTCCTCAGATGTGCTATTAACAAACTCAAAGACAACTGCATTCTGCTTGTCCAAAGCATAATGCATACCCAAGCCAAAGCTAAAACCTTGATCTTTATTAGGGCCTACATTTTGTTGGTCGATCTGGACACTAGAATAACCGGCAAGTCCGTAAAGTGCTACACGCTCGGAGACAGGCATATTCAACTTAATAAAACCACTCGCAAGACTATCTACTGCCAGTCCGCTATCTCGTTGTACAGAAGTTCCGTAACGTGCTTCAAAAGCGAGGTAATCATTGAAGAAGTAACCAGCTTGCGCTTGAAGAAGGAAAGGGTTTCCCTCGGTTACTGGAGAAGAGGAATGATGAAATTCAGCGTTAGAGTAACTTACTAACGCACCAGCATAAAAATCTGCTGAGGCAGAAAATGAGCACAAGCCTAAGCTGATTGCACTCAACGCCCCTAGCCATGGTCGTTTATTAATCACGTAAGTGTTCCTTGGGTGTCGACTGACCGCTGCACATTATGAACGACGCGCGCAGTGAATGTCTGTTAACTTTTTTCAATTTCGCTTGTGCGTTTACACGCTACCGCCCGGCGGCATTACGCGTTAGCCACTGTTCGCTGATTCCCGATTCATTCGGTTTATTGATATAAATATTCTTTTTAAGCCTCACTTTTGCGACTAACCGTTCAAAAAACAATCTTTTATAAACGCAACACAAAAGCTGGCAAATTATGCATGTATTAGCGCAAAACGGCAAGGGGGCAAAGACGTCTCAGATTTCCGTTTATGGTTCGTAAATTCTCACAAATGAGAAAAACACAGGCTGTCAGCCGCTTAAAACAGAACACCACTACGGATGCATTGAATAGAAAATGTGAACGTTTGCGTAAATTCAGAGGTGACCGGAAATAACACAGTCGAAGACGCATTTTGATTCAGTACAACTATCAAACCTAAGCAGTTCTCAATTCTCAATTCTCAATTCTCAGTTTTGCAACAATTCTTCTTTAACGTTAGGTAAATTCACATAGGAAACTATTTACATGCTGATTGTTTTTTAACTAAAATGACTAGTGGTATGTTCTAAACAGACCAAACATCGATGTTTTAAAATCTGAAATACAAGGATTAATAATGAAGAACACAGCTCTAGCTATTCTTATGGCTTTAAGCGCATCAACTGCATTTGCAGCGACTGAAGCTGGTACTACTGGTACAGCAGCAGCATCTGCAACTGGTACAACTGCAGTAGCAGTAGGTGCAGCAGCAGCAGTAACTGTAGTAGCAGTTGCAGCGTCAGACAGCGATTCAACGTCTACTTCTACTTCTACCTCTACTTCAGTAACTAAATAATTTTTTAGTTTTGTAGATATTGAAACAATCGCCCTGATCTATTCAGGGCGATTTTATTTGTAATGAGGGAATGATGAACACTCTTCTATCGCAAAAATGGATGCGCTTACTTATTGTCCTACCATTACTGAGCTCAATCTTTGGCTGTACACAAAAATTCAATGACGTATCCGCTACCGTCCAAGAAGCCTATGGTAACTACATCGATGTTGAACTAACACCAGAAGAAATTGAAGCAGTTCCTTATGCCAGTGCTTACCTGAAAATAGGCAACCAAAAACAGGTTTTTGTAGTGTTAGCCTTCGCCGAGCCAAATCCATTAACCGGTAATACCCAACTAAAGTGGGTCAGTGCAGACAAAGCAATGGTAGTAACAGAGAACGGACATATTGTTAAAACCATTGGTTTACAAACAACCAATCTAGCGGGTATTTATGGCAACGTTCCTGCCTACTCAGCGCCCTCTGCACAATATTCTCTTTCTTACGATTGGGCTGACAAATACCGTTATGGGTTCCCGGCTAAAGTCCAACGTTCTCGTCAAGGTAAAGAAACCGTCATAACCCCTATTTCATCTACCTCTACTGATGTTTATACCGAGGTTGTAACGTTTACCAGCTTAGAAAAAAGTGTAGAGAACCAATACTGGGTAAACGGTAAAGGTGAAGTAGTGAAAACACGTCAACACTTAGGTCCAAACATGGTGCCTGTTGAATTGACGATTCTGAAAGGGTACAGCAAATCATGAATAAGCGACTGCTATCTTTATTAAGCCTAAGTTTAACGGCAACGATTCTGGCGACACCGACTACCGTTCAAGCTCAAAATCACACCTCACCACCGCTCAATATAGAACTTGTCGGAACGGGCAAAGCATTGCAATTCCAACACGCGGCACGTTTAGAGAGCGTACTTAAGCATGCGCAAAAACAACAAGTCGCCCTGCAATACCCTTTAGCTGTGACTCTATTTGATAACACCGAAACCGCAGTGCAAGAAAGTACTGCCTTAAAGAATTCTGTGTTAAACCAAATGATTCAACATAATTTAGTTGCGCACCCATTTTACAAGTTTATCCAACACAGCCAGTTTGCACCTCGCGTACTGTCGGCCATTGATGTTGATCACATCCGTCTGGATAAATTTGATAACCCTCTTTTACAAGGTCAACTTGCGTTAAGTGCACCAAAACGTGAAGAAAAAGTGTTGTACGTGGGTAACTTGGAAAAAGTCTACGCGGTAGAAAACCAAGCGGGTATCGCTCTGCATGAACAGATCGATAATCTACGTTCAAGCGATATTGATGAGCTTGCCTATCCGCCAATCCTAATTTATCCGGATGGCAAAATCGTTCATCCTCACCATGGCAGTTGGTTAACCACTCAATATTACTTGCCACCACTTACTTTGGTATACATCCCATTTGATGAGTTCGAAACATCACAAATGGATAAAGACATTGTCGCTCTGCTTGCACAGCGTAAACCAACCTCATCGAAGAACTAAACATGAACCTGATCAGAACTAGTTTATCCCTTTCTTTAATGGGTCCAGCGTTGGTGTGGGCTCAAGATATTCCTTTCGAAGTGCCGCCATTGCAACCATCACAAATGGACTTTGGTGGTGTCGGCTTAATGCAGATGCCAACTGGTCGTATGGCGCCTGAAGGCGAGTTTAACTTTGCTATTAACAACAGTAATGAATACACATTTTACAATGTTACTTTGCAAGTGATGCCATGGTTAGAAACTACTATTCGTTATACTACTGCAAAAGATATTCTTTACAGCGAAGACCCCAATTTTTCTGGCGACAACGAATACACTGATAAAGGCATCGATTTTAAAGTTCGACTTTTGCGAGAGTCAGAGTACTTGCCAGAGCTTTCTGTGGGTGTGCGTGACTTTGCAGGCACCGGTCTTTTTGATGGTGAGTTTGTTGCTGCGACAAAACGTTACTCTAACCCAAACCTTGGTACCTTTGATTTCACTTTAGGTATGGGCTGGGGTTACTTAGGCACGCGCGACAACATCAGTAACCCTGCATGTAAGCTATCCGATAGTTTTTGCCAAAGACCAAGCGATAGCGTTTCCACTGGCGGGACAACAAACGCAGACCGTTTCTTCAAAGGTCCTGCTGCACTCTTTGGTGGTGTCGAGTATCAAACTTTGCACGCACCACTGCGATTTAAGCTTGAATACGACAGCAACGATTACAGTGAAGATTTCCCTGTGGTACGTGGTGGTGTAGACATGACACCTCATACGCCATGGAACTTTGGTGTTTTGTATCGCTTAGGACATATGGCAGATTTGCGCTTGAGCTACGAGCGAGGCGATACGTTAGTTGCAGGCGTAAGCCTTTACACAAACTTCAATGATATGCCGTCTTTCTGGCGTGATACACCAACACCAGAAGTTGAAGACAAGCAACCAGAGCAACTGTCTGATGTAGATTGGGAACGTGTTACCGAGGAGCTGGATAAAATTGCTGGCTACCAAAATACCCAACTCTATGTTGAAGATAATACCATTTCGGTTGTCGGCGAGCAGAAAAAGTATCGTGATCGCAATGAAGCTCATGAAAAAGCGGCGGCAGTCCTTTATAACGAAATGCCAGACAACATTGATACCTTTACTATCAATGAACGCAGTCGTGGTCTGATCGGCGATCAAACGGTTATCTCCAAAGAGAAATACCGTGACTTTGCAGAAGTTAACTACATCAATCCAAATATCGAAGATGCAACATCGACCTCGAGCGATAAACCGCAAGGTAAACCTGCTTACGATGGTTTTGAGCGCTTTGATTGGGGCTTTTCACCAAAACTGGCTCAGACCTTAGGCAACCCAGAAGAGTTCTACCTGTTCAGTGTTGGTCTAAGTGGCAGCGCCTCTTACTGGCTGACAGATAACCTAGAAATTGGTGGCTCGCTATACTGGGATTGGTACAACAACTACGACAAGTTTAACTACGTAACCCCACCGGATGGCACTTCGATTCCTCGGGTACGTACCATGTTCCGTGCTTATCAAAATGAACATGCTGTAACCATGTCAAACTTACAATTGACTTGGTTCCAAGAGTATTCAGATACCATGGTTCAGCAATTCTACGCGGGCTATCTGGAGAGCATGTTTGCCGGAGTCGGCACCGAGTTTCTTTACCGACCACAAGGAGCTAACTGGGCGATTGGCGCTGACGTCAACTTAATTTCTCAACGTGATCCACAAAGTTACTTCGGTGTTTACGATGAGAAATGGCAAAATGTGCCAGAATATGGACGTCCGTTCCAAGTTGTAGATAAAGGCTTTACTGGTTTTGTGTCGGGTTATTACTACCCTCAATGGGATTTCCTACAAGATTTGATGATTCAAGTTGATGTTGGTCAGTTCCTAGCGGGTGATATCGGTACACAAGTGAATGTATCTAAACAGTTCAAGAGTGGTGTCATTGCAGGTGCATTCGCATCAATCAGTGATTTGTCGGCTGACGAATTCGGTGAAGGTAGCTTTACTAAAGGCTTCTACATTTCGATTCCATTCGACATCATGACAGTGAAACCAAGCAACAACCGTGCGTTCTTTAGCTGGCAACCATTGACTCGCGATGGCGGTCAGAAGCTAGGTCGTAAGTACAGCTTGATTGAGCTGACGGATGAGCGTAATCCTTGGTATCAACGCCCAAATACGTCAAACGCTAAATAACAGCCTACTTGAGGGGGCTTCGGCTCCCTTTTGTTTATTCCTCTCTCAAGTGCTCTATACCTTTCCTTTTCCTTCCAATAGCGCTAATTTCTGTTTCTTGCTAGAATTCCTGAGAAAATTTTAATCTATGGTGGAAGTTCTATGATCATCGTAACTGGTGGCGCTGGCATGATCGGCAGCAACATTGTTAAAGCACTAAACGAAGCTGGTATTAACGATATCCTGGTTGTCGACAACCTAAAAAATGGCAAAAAGTTTAAGAACTTAGTTGATCTGGACATCACAGATTACATGGATCGTGACGACTTTCTGACCCAAATTATGGCGGGCGATGATTTTGGTCCGATTGAGGCAATTTTCCACGAAGGTGCTTGCTCTGCAACGACTGAGTGGGATGGTAAGTACATGATGCTAAACAACTACGAGTACTCTAAAGAGCTGCTTCATTACTGTTTAGATCGCGAGATTCCATTCCTATACGCTTCTTCAGCAGCCACTTACGGCGATACAGATACTTTCGTTGAAGAACGCGAATACGAAGGTGCACTGAATGTATACGGTTACTCGAAACAGCAGTTTGATAACTACGTTCGTCGCCTATGGCAAGACGCTGAAGAACATGGAGAGACCCTTTCTCAAATCACCGGCTTTCGCTACTTCAACGTATATGGCCCACGTGAAGACCATAAAGGTAGCATGGCATCAGTTGCGTTCCACCTAAACAACCAACTTAACGCAGGTGAAAATCCTAAATTGTTCGCGGGCAGCGAATCATTCAAACGCGACTTCGTTTACGTTGGTGATGTCTGTAAAGTAAACCTGTGGTTCTTAGAAAACGGCGTATCAGGCATTTTTAACTGTGGTACTGGCCGTGCTGAATCTTTTGAAGAGGTAGCAAAAGCAGTTATCAAGCATCATGGCAAAGGCCAAATTGAAACCATCCCATTCCCTGAGCACCTAAAAGGCGCTTACCAAGAATTCACACAAGCGGATCTGACCAAACTGCGCACCGCAGGCTGTGATGTTGAATTCAAGACAGTTGCAGAAGGCGTTGCCGAATACTTGACTATCCAAAACAGTTAAGCACCACAAGGTGGTAGAACCATAACCTGCCACCTTTACTCAAATGCAATAGCCTGTATCATTCCTAACTATCTTTTTTCTCATTTAAACCACTTCGCCCGTACACGAATAGGTAACTAGACACGCCATGACCATAAAACGTGATGACTTCGACCCTAAAGCATATAACCCTGAGTTTAAGCGCCACTTTCTGTCGCCTAAGTACTGGGGCACGTGGTTAGGTGTTATCTTATTTTTACCTTTATCATTAATGCCACTGGGTTTACAAAAGTGGTTGGCGAAAACCATAGCCAAAAAACTGTCTAAATCCCACAAAGGTCCAGCTCATCGAGCGAGGGTTAACTTTGAGCTGTGTTTTCCGGAAAAATCATTCCAAGAACGTGAAGCTTTGATAGAAAAAACACTCTACACAGCAGCCATGTTCTTTTTTCGCTTCGGGTTACTAAGTTTACGCTCACCAAAATGGCTTCAGAACCGTTGCCAAATTCGCGGCCTAGACATTTTACGACAGCACATTGATAACAACGAAAATGTAATTTTAATGGTTCCCCACTCTTGGGCAATTGATGTGCCTGCTATCTTGCTCGCGTCAATGGGAATGCCAGTTTCTGCAATGGCGAAGAAACAAAAGAATGATGTTGCTGACTGGCTAATGCACAAGCAAAGAGTCCAATACGGTGGCCGTGTTTATGAACGCTCAGGTGGCATTAAGCCTTTTCTGAAGTCTATTCGAGATGGCTATGTAGGGTATTATCTACCCGACCAAGATCACGGCCCAGAGCATAGTGTGTTTGTAGATTTTTTTGCAACACGTAAAGCAACGCTACCTGGTTTAGGCAAAATTGCGAAACTATCACGCTCAAAAGTACTGCCTCTATTTGCGTCGATGAACACTGAAGATGGTACGTTTGACATTGAGATTTTACCAGCGTTTGAGCTGGATAAAGGCGAAGAGCAAGACGCTCGTACCTGTAATGAAGCCATTGAATATTTTGTCGGTGATAAACCCGAACAATATATGTGGGTACTACAGTTGCTGCACTCTCAAGAAGACGGCAATAACTATTACAATTTGTTTAAACCAAGATATAACAGCGACTGGAAAGTGCAGTGAAAGTATTTGTCGTAAGCTTGGCTCGATCGCTAGATCGCCGAGAACGTATTGAAGAAAAGTTAAAACAACAAGGCATTACGTTTGAATTTTTTGATGCAATAGATGGCTCTGTTGACCGTTTTCTTCATTCAGAAAAAAGTCGTCCTACCATTACTCTACGCCGCAAAGGGTATCAATTAAAAACCAGTGAAGTCGCCTGTTTTGCAAGCCATTACGAGTTGTGGGTTCGCTGTGTTGAGCTTGATGAACCGATCGTCATCTTAGAAGACAACGTCGACCCCGTCGAAGGGCTGAAGCAAGTACTCGAACATACCCTTCCATTGACTTCTAATTATGACTACATCAAGTTGTCTGCCACTCAGAAGCGTGTATTCACCCCAATCGTACCTATTGATGATAATCATATGCTAGGGGGATACTCAGCAGGCACTTGTGGTACCACCGCTTATATCGTCACACCTAAAGCAGCCTCAAAGTTTGTTATGCATGCTCAAGAGTTTATTGAACCAGTCGATGACTACATGGAAAAACCATGGAGACATGGTGTTCAAGTTTACAGCGTGTCTCCAGATCTCTTTACTAGAGCAGAGATTGCTTCGACGATTGGTGGTAAAAGAAAAGATAAATCCAAAATGACTCTTGCGAATAAAATATACGCTGAACTTTTTAGAACTTATGAGTCAATTTTGAAATTCCTATACTGGAAAAACAAAGCATGAAGATTTTAGTCATTGGCCCTGCATGGGTCGGCGATATGGTAATGTCGCAATCGTTATATATCGTATTAAAGCAACGCCATCCAGATAGCCAAATTGACGTTATCGCTCCAGGATGGTGTAAACCGATTCTTGAGCGTATGCCAGAAATCCATCAAGCGATTGAAATGCCTATCGGTCATGGTGAGTTTAACTTATTAGGCCGCAGGGAAATTGGCAAATCATTACGTGAAAAGCAATATGACCACGCCTATATCTTGCCTAAATCAGCGAAATCAGCACTGATCCCATGGTTTGCCAACATTCCTCTTCGTACTGGCTGGAAGGGAGAAATGCGCTATGGTTTATTGAACGACTTACGCCCTAACATGAAGTCTTTTCAGTACATGGTAGAGCGCTATGTAGCGTTAGCTTATCCAAAAGCAGAAATGGTGGACTCTAACTCTCTTGGCGGGCTTGAAACCTTACCTCGCCCTCGCCTTGCAATCAACGCGGCAGAGCAACAAGCCACGATCAAAAAGTTCAACTTAGCCCAAGACCAACCAATTATCGGACTGTGCCCAGGAGCAGAGTTTGGTCCCGCAAAAAAATGGCCCGAAACACACTACGCTGAAGTTGCGACACAAATGGCTCGATCTGGGCATCAAATCTGGTTGTTTGGTTCTCAAAAAGACTTAGAGACTTGTAACAATATTCGCGCACTTGTTCCGACGCAATTCCATGAGCACATTCATGTTCTGGCAGGCCAAACCAGCTTAATTGAAGCAGTCGACTTACTTGCTGCATGTAAGACTGTTGTCGCAAATGACTCAGGCTTAATGCATGTGGCAGCTGCGGTTGGTTGTAATGTTGTTGCCGTGTATGGCTCAACTTCACCGAAGTACACCCCCCCACTCGCAGAAAAAGTGGAGATTGTTCATACCGATATTGATTGTCGCCCTTGTTTCCAGCGTGAATGTCAATACAAACACCTTAAGTGCTTGACAGAACTTTCGCCTAAGCAAGTGCTAGATAGCATCCAAAAACTTGACGCCATTACGATAAGCTCATGTTAGTTCGTATTGTTTATACCTTACTACTCGCTCTAGCGTCACCGCTGCTTTTATTTGGTTTGTACAAGAGCAAACCAAATAAGCCTAAGTTCGGCTCTCGCTGGAAAGAGCACTTTGGTATCACTCCCAAGCTAAAAAGCAACGACAAACCTATTTGGATACATGCCGTATCTGTTGGTGAAAGCATAGCAGCAACACCTTTAATTAAAGCCCTTAAGGAACAAAACCCCGAACAATCTATTCTAGTTACAACAACAACAAGTACGGGAGCTGAACAGATTGCTAAGTTGGGTGATTTAATTGAACACCGCTATATGCCAATTGACTTTGGGTTCGCTATCAAAGGTTTTCTTAAAGCAGTGCAGCCAAAACAGATGTTGATCATTGAGACTGAGCTGTGGCCAAACACGCTTCACAATGTTCACAAAGCGGGTATCCCTATAACTGTCGTGAATGCGCGCCTATCTGAAAAATCGTGTCAGAACTACGCCAAAATACAGCGGCTTTTTAACCAGCTTCATCCATGCCTAACTCAAGTACTCTGCCAAACGGATTCAGATGCAGAGCGCTTCGAACGCTTAGGCGTTGAGAAAAAGAAACTATCCGTTACTGGCTCGATTAAGTTCGATATTCAAATATCAGAGCAAGTGAAACAGCAAGGACAGCAGCTTCGAGCCCAACTTGGAAACGATCGTCCGATTTGGATTGCAGCTAGCACCCACAAAGGCGAGGACGAACAGGTATTAGATGCACATAGACAAGTTTTAAAATCTCATCCAAATGCTTTACTCGTTTTGGTTCCTCGCCATCCAGAACGATTTGATGATGTATTCACGCTTTGCCAACAGCAAGGATTTAAAACTGTGCGTCGTACTTCAACGCATGCAGTAGAGACGAATACTCAAGTATATCTCGGCGATACAATGGGTGAGATGCTAACGTTGATTGGCGCAGCGGACATCTGCTTTATGGGTGGAAGCCTAATTGGAGATAAGGTTGGTGGGCACAATGTATTGGAGCCTGCTGCTTTGGGCGTCCCTATTATCAATGGTCCAAGCTTCTTTAACTTCAAAGAAATCGTACATGAAATGAAGCAGAACAACCTCATCAAAATTGTGAAAAATGAGGATGAACTGGCAAGAGCTATCGTGGCTCTAATTAAAGACGTCGCAGCTCATGAGCGCATCACGTCAGAGCTTGCTCATTTTATGTTAGCAAACTCAGGCTCCTTACAACGTACCACCACAGCCACCTCTTCTATCTAAAAAAGCCGAGTATTAACTCGGCTTTATTTTAAGCTTTAGTTTTAAACCAACGCTTTATTTTCTTTAGGTAATGTTTTTTCGATTTTTTCAGATATATACCTAAAAAGCATATCCAATACTTATAGCGATAGATCTTGTTCAAACCAAGAATACGGATTTTATATTGCTCAAACTCTCGGTCTTCTGCCGTTGGGTCTTTTGCTTGCTGGAGACTCCAAGAGCCCTCATGCATGCTACGATAAACCGACATTTTTTCAGGGAGGTACCAGGCGCCTTGCTCGATACTATTGATAATCTGCAACACAGAGTGCTCGCCATAAAGCTTGAAAAAGTCTTCATGTTGATAAATTAGGTCAAAAAACGGCCCTTTTCTAATAAACATCGATGCCATAGGCATAGTGTCTCCGCCCTTCTTAATGACATACTGATAAGGTATTTTCTTTTCTAAATCGCCTTGGTATCCGTATTTCTTGTCAACCAACTGGTCTTTTAGCAAAGTCAAAGAAGGATGAAAACAAGCATTAATATCCTTATGGTTTGCCAAAGCTTCAAGCTGTTTTTGAAGCTTGTTGTCATCAACCCAATAGTCATCACCTTCACAAAAAGCGATGAACTCCCCATCAACATGAGGCAACATGTTAAAAAGTACAGCTGATGACCCTTTAGAGTATATATTCTCCTCTGGATAAATTCTCTTTATTTGGCATTTCCCAGAATACTCATTAAAAACTCTATCGATAATTTTTCGACTATTGTCAGGAGAACAATCATCATGTATAAGCAACTCGTATTCAAAGTCTACTGTCTGATTAAGTATAGATAAAAGTGTCTGCTCAATATATTTTTCGTGATTATAGCAAGTACAAATAACCGAGACTTTGGTGGACATTTTATTCCTCTGTCTTCTATTTCTTTAATTAAGAAGAGTTATATCTTTTTAGCAGGATTACCTAGAACGGTGGTATTTGACCTCACTTTGGTAAATACGACAGCTCCCATGCCAACTGTCGCATCATCTGCTACTTTAACTTTAGGGTGGATAGTTGCTCCGGAGCCAATCAATACTCTCTCACCAATTTCTACATGACCATTGATGGTATTGCTTCCTAGTAAAGAGGTATAGCGACCAATTTTGACATCATGTCCAATAGCACAATTACAGTTGATGAGCGAAAAGTCACCAATAGCTGCACCAGGAGAGATGCTGCAGTTTGGGTTAATAATTACACCTTCACCTATTAAAGAGAATGGGCTCAACACAACACTAGGGTGAATAAATGAGATAGCATTACCGCCTTTATCTTTTAGCATTTCGGCAATACTAGCGCGAGCATAACCTTCCCCTCCAAATGCCAAAATAAAATCAAACTGTTCAAGATCATCTAGCATGGAGATTGATTTTACTTCGTGGCCATAAAATGTTGTTCCTGATACAAAATATTCGTCAGTCACACAAAAACACAAGAAACGTTCACGAATATCATTTACATCTTGTATCCAGCTGTACACTTCCGCAGCTAGACCACTAGCTCCAAATATAATAATTGGATTAGACATTATTTACCCCTGCTCAATCTCGATTTTTTCAACGTGTATTTTTAACAAGCCAAACTCATCATTTATCACGATGCTATTTTCGCTACTATTTACAGATTTATCGCTTGGTTCATCAATAAACTGATAAGCACGTACAGAGTATCTATCACCATCATTATCAATTAGAGCCTTAGGAAAAACTTTAAATGGTCCATAATCTAATGCTCTCAATATGCGATAGTTCTCAAGCGTTGATTGTTTTATATCTAGCCAGCCATTTCCGGGAATATCTTTGGACAGGTACAGATAGTCGTATCTCAATGGTTGTTTAGTCAAGCAAGGAGTACTGCCTGTTTGCAACAATTCATCAATTACGTTTGAAAAGGCTTCTAATCCGGCATGCATACATTTATGAGCGACCTGATATGCTTTGTCATGCTTATCAACTAATACGTCGGAAAAAGCAATAGCCTCACCAGTGTCTACACCTTCATCAACATAATGCCAAGTGACACCGGTTTTTTCTAATTGATGAAAAATAGCCCAACTAGGTGCGTTTCTTCCTCGTAAATTTGGTAAAAGTGCATTATGAAAATTGATAATAGTTACATTCTTTAAAGTCAGTAACTTCCCTTTAAAAAGGTAGTTATTATTCGCACTGATGATTAATGTATTACCAGACAGCCACCTGAGTAACGAAGACTCGATATCTTCTTTCGTATGCTTAAATTGATATGCGACGTCGTGTTTTTGAGCAAATGACTCAAGAGTAGAAAAAGGTTGCATCTCTGTCTGTAACAATTTCAGCGTCACATCATATTGAAGAAGCTTGGAAGCAACGTCTTGAGCTATCTTACCAAAACCGATCACGATTACGGTTTCAAACTTTAATTTAGACACTGCGCCCTCCATCAATCACAAGATCTAAACCAGTCACCCAGCGAGACGCTCTGCTACTCAAAAAATAACAGGCCTCTGCAACATCTTCAGGTTTGCCTAAACCTAAAGGATATAGGTTATGTAACTTTTCAAGTGCTGCTTCGCCCAAATCAACCGCTACATCTTTTGTGTGCTTGGTCTCAACCCATCCAGGCGAAACGGTATTTACTCTGATTTTACGCGGAGCTAATTCTCTAGCCATTGATTTACTTGCAGAAATCAAAGCCCCTTTTGCTGCAGAATAAGCAACTAATCCTGGCTCACCAACGAAATGGGCAATGCTAGAAATCAGTGTAATACTTCTATCCTGAGACTTATCTGAATATAAAGCGTTCGAAAAAAGCTGGCAAAGGATCAAGTGACTATTTACGTTCGTTTGCATAGTCAAAAGAAGCTCTTCATCCGATACTAACTTCAACGGCAAGATTTTATGGTAGCCCGCAGCACAGATAAGATCTGTAACTTTACCTTGCTCAGTAACGATCTTTTTCAGCAGCGGTTTTAATGATGAAGGAGACTTCAAATCCCAAACATAAGCGGCTGAGGAATCTTTTCCTAAAGATTCCTCAGCGGTTTTAAGGCTCTCTTCATTACGTCCAAGAAGGATCACAAAGTTTCCCTTTTGAACATGTTTGTGAGCAATACTCAAGCCAATGTCTGAAGTCGCTCCTGTGATAAGAACTTTTCTTTTCATCGAAATTACTGAGGAAGTAGCTCGAGCAATTGACCCACAGTTTTTCGTTCGATTAAATCACCGTGTCCAATTTCTACTTGATATTCATCTGCGAATAAAGTGATAAGAGATAATTGGGCTAAAGAGTCCCACTCTTCCGTTTCTTGATATTCAAAATCAGGAGTTAGCTCTTCTACTTCCAACTCTAGGATCTCAGCTAGCTCTTCCAAAAAAACAGTCATTTATACATCCAACTTAATTAGTTTACATAGTGTAAGTTCATTGACATCAATCAAGGTCGCCCCCCAACTCAGACCTATACCAAAGCCTGATAATAGTGCTTTTTTACCCTCAAAGCCCGAATTCTTCATCCAAGATGATAAAATCGACATTGGGACAGTTGCGGACGAAGAGTTACCATAAATAGTCACTACCTCTGAAGGTAACTGCTCTTCCGTTACCTTCAGTGCTGAACGGAAACGATCCAAGATAAACTTATTTGCTTGATGAAAGAAAAAGTAGTCAATCTCTTCTGGTTTTGTGTTCGTTTCAATAAACTCTTTAATAAAATTGATTACCGTTGTTTGAGTAAACGTAAAAACATCTCTACCTTGCATGACCAAATGCTCAGAACAACGCCAATTTCCTTCTTCGTCCTCAGCAAGAGCGGCAGTATCAGAGGTACAAGGGTTTACCATACCACCTGATGGGATCATTAAAGCTTTTGCTCCTTTACCATCATGTTTGATCTCAAGAGGGGCCTTCACATTTTCCGCTCTTCTTTCTATTAAAGTGATAGTAACTGCATCCCCAATAAGAGGGTATGAGTTACGATCTTTTAAAGAAACCTTACGGCTTAAAACATCACCAGCAATTAGCAACACTTTTTGCGCATCACTATTACGAACTAGGCTCGAAGCTTCAAACAAACCTCGAATATAGCCATTGCAACCATCGTTGATGTCCATGCAATAACAATCGGTTTTAAAGTCAAAAGCGCCATGTACTATCGAAGCCGTTGACGGAATTGGGTAATCAGGAGTTTGAGTTACCACCAAAATTCCATCCACATCCTGATAGTCGCACCCAAGAGTGGTTGACAGGTCCTCAAGCAAAGGAAAAATCATATCAGTGAGCGCCGTTTCTTTTGAAACAACATGATGTTGATTGTATCCCATCAGCTTCTTCAGCTTTTTAGAACTCTGCTCTGTGTGTGAGTAGTTTTTTATCTCATCATCAAAGTAAGAAATATGCTTTGGAACGGCTGCGACTATCCCTTTCAGCGAGATATTGCCAATATCACTTTTCATAAATTAACCTTGAATCGTTTTAAGATACTCACCAATAACATGCGGCGAAACAAAATTCTCAGGAACCAAACCTTCACCAGGAATTGAAATAGCTAGCTGAGCTTCGATCTCACTTACTAGGACTAACAAATCAAAAGAGTCCAACAGACCTGATTCAAAAAGTTCAGTATCTTTAGCAAACTCATGTTCTGGTTTCATTGTGGTTAAGATTGCTATAATTTTTTCACACATACTACTATTTAACCTTTACAAATTCTTGTAGTGCTTTCTCTGAAAAAGCTTTTCTATTTAACTTACCATTTGGCGTAAAAAGCATTTCTTGTACAAAGCCAATCTTGCTTGGAATCATGTACTTTGGTAAACGTTTCGTCAGTGCAACTTTAAGCTCAACTTCACTCATCGAACTACTGCATTGAACAAAAGAATAAAGCACTTTATCTTCTGATAAATAACCAACAACACACTGTTCGACAGCATCTAGCTCCATGATCTGAGACTCAATTTCACCAAGTTCTATACGATAGCCATTGTGCTTAATCTGGAAGTCTTTTCTACCAATATAATAAATTAAACCATCAACAAGTCTAACCAAGTCTCCGGTACGATAGATCATATCAATGTATTTATCTTGAAGTGGGTTTTGACAAAATACCTCTTCTGTTTTTTCTGAGTTAGCCCAATACCCAAGCGCTAAGCTAGAGCCTCGAACGCACAATTCACCTTCATCATTACGCTGGTCGTTTTCATCTAGGATTAGAATTCCTGAGTTATGACAAGGAACCCCTATAGGTAAGCTATCCCCATCCCAGTCTGACGGCACATCATAGTAGGTGCAATCAACGGTAATTTCTGTTGGTCCGTACAAGTTAGAGTAATGAGCATTAGGATGCTTATCTAACCAGTACTTAATCGTCTTCGCTGGCATTACTTCCCCAGCAAACAATACATTCTTCAAGCATGGCAATTGAAACTGATCAAGTAACTTAAGGTTCGCAATATTTACAAGCAATGAAGGAACCCAGAAGATCGTTGTTATTGCTTTTTCTTTCAGGTATTCAAGTGTTTTCTGAGGAAAAATAAACACGCTTTCAGGAATAACATGCAATTCTGCCGCATTAGACAACGCCAAATAGATGTCTAAAGTCGAATTATCAAAGAATAGTGGTGCTTGACTACCAATAATATCAGCCTTGCTCACTTGATAGGTTGAATTAGCCCAATCAATATAATCAATAACACTAGAATGGCAAATAGTGACACCTTTTGGTGTGCCTGTAGAGCCTGAAGTAAAAATTATATAACATGGATCTTTATCAATAACGGTTTGATTAAACTTTTCGATATCAGCCCAAATATCTTGCATAGGTAGCTTAGATGTTGGTATTTCATCGATATTAATAGTTGAAATTGGACTATCTAATTCTAATGAATTTAATAAATTTCGAGACGTTTCATCATAAAGAACAAGACAATCTTGAAGGTTAGATAAGATCTTTAATAGTCGTTCTTTAGGTGAGTTAATGTCTACGGGACAGTAAATCCCTCCAGCCATTGTCGCAGAAAAGATCATGGAGAGTGCATTTACAGATTTTTTCGCAAATACAACAATCGGCTTGTTTAAACTTCCCTGCTGTCTTAGTTGCAATGAGATAGCATATGACTTTGCTGTACTTTCTGCATAAGTCAAAGAGTGGTTCGAATCCGAAACACAAATATTTTCTGGATGTTTCATCGACGATGCTTGTAGATATTTCAGGATGCTGTTTCTCATCTTATACTCTCTTTTTGCAACCAATCATGATTTTTTAAGTATTTGTTTTATCTTGTTTACCATTGATTCACACAAATCAAAATATATAGGCAAGCATAAGATCCTTTTACTAATCGAGCGACTAACTTCACATGGAGTTCCTTCATGACCATAACTATCAACAAGATCTAAACTTGGATAAAAGTACCTTCTTGGAAAAATGTTATTCGCTTCCAAGTTAGCCTTAGCTCTAAGTAATGACTGCTCCGAGTCAAACACGATTGGTACGTACGCACCATTAGGTTTTGAGCTATCCGACCAATATTGCATTTGGAAAACATCAGAAAGGTGAGTTTGATAACTTTTCCATAAACCTCTTCGCTTGGTCATGATACTTTCTATATCATCTAGAACGCAGTGACCCATAGCGGCTTCAAACTCATTCATCTTGGCATTGGTTCCAACGCCTTCTATTGAATCCGGTCCTGTTATTCCAAAGTTAATCATAGAGCGTACTTTAGCTGCTAGCTCATCACATTGTGTAATCACAGCCCCACCCTCTATCGTGTGGAATAACTTTGTGGCATGGAAACTTAATGTACTTATATCACCGTACGTTAATACACTTTTTTTATTTAGGTCCACACCAAAAGCATGAGCGGCATCATAGATAACTTTTAGACCGTGCTTGTTTGCTATAGCTTGAATCTCATTTACTTTACATGGGTTACCAAACACGTGCACCGGTACTATTGCAGACGTTTTTTCTGTAATAAGATCTTCAATTAAATCAGGATTGATATTAAAGGTATCACTTTCAATATCACAAAAAACAGGGGTTAAATTTTCCCAATTAAGCGTGCTTGTGGTCGCGGCGAAAGAGAAAGGTGTTGTGACCACCTCTCCAGCTAGATTAAGTACTTTGTAAGCAACTTGAAGTGCCAATGAGCCATTTGCAACCAATATAACATGCTTAACACCAAGATACTCAGCTAGTCGAGATTCTAAATCCTTAACGAGAGGACCACTATTGGTCAACCAACCGCTCTCGTACACACGATCAACATATTGTTTATACTTATCTTTTGACGGTAGATATGGTTTTGTTACAGGAACAATTTCATTGCTCATCATTTAATATCTCATTGCAACTAACGAGTAGTGCTATTTTTGTTCGGTGACTAACTCGGAAAGGTAACGTCCGTAATCATTTTTTTGCATCGGTTTTGCAATGGATAGTATCTGGTCTCTTGTTAACCACCCATTGCGCCACGCAATCTCTTCTAAACAGGCAACTTTAAGACCTTGAACATTTTCAATGGTTTGAACAAACGAAGAGGCTTCATGCAGGCTTTCATGTGTTCCAGTATCTAACCAAGCAAAGCCGCGCCCTAGTAATTGAACATTCAGGTCACCTTGCTCAAGGTACATTTGGTTTAGCGTCGAAATCTCTAACTCACCACGAGATGAAGGTTTGACTTTTTTTGCCAATTCGACGACTCGGTTATCATAAAAATACAGCCCAGTGACAGCATAATTGGATTTAGGCTTTACTGGTTTTTCTTCAATCGAAATCGCCTGCATATTGGCATCAAATTCTACAACGCCAAATCGCTCTGGATCTTTAACCTGATAACCGAATACCGTCGCACCACGGCTCTTCATCGCAGCTTGCTGAAGAATAGGAGTGAACCCTTGCCCATAAAAGATGTTGTCACCCAGCACTAAACATACTGAATCATCGCCAATGAATTCTTCGCCAATGATGAACGCTTGAGCTAAGCCGTCTGGGCTTGGTTGAATCGCGTATTGCAACTCAATGCCAAACTCTGAGCCATCACCCAATAGGCGCTGAAATCCTTCCTGGTCTTCTGGCGTGGTGATGATCAAGATTTCACGAATACCAGCTAGCATGAGTACCGACAACGGGTAGTAAATCATTGGTTTGTCATAAACCGGCAGTAACTGCTTAGAGACACCGCGTGTAATAGGGTAAAGGCGAGTGCCCGAGCCACCTGCTAAAATAATGCCTTTCATTATTCGCCCGCTCCTAATCGCTCTAAACTGTATGAACCATCAAGCACGCGTTGCCACCATTGCGGATTATTGAGGTACCATTCCACGGTTTTGCGAATACCGCTTTCAAACGTTTCTTCTGGCGTCCAGCCAAGCTCTTGAGCAATCTTGGTGGCATCAATTGCGTAACGCACATCATGACCAGGGCGATCTTTGACATAAGTGATCAAAGATTCATAAGACTCTATCCCGGCAGGTTTGTCTGGTCGCAACTCTTCAAGTAATGCACAAATGGTTTTCACTACTTCGATGTTAGCTTTTTCGTTATGACCACCGATGTTGTAGGTTTCACCGACTTCACCTTCGTTGACCACTTTGTAAAGCGCGCGAGCATGATCTTCCACAAACAGCCAATCTCGGATTTGCATACCATCGCCATACACAGGCAACGGCTTGCCATCGAGGGCATTTAAAATCATCAGAGGGATCAACTTCTCTGGGAAGTGGTACGGGCCATAGTTGTTGGAGCAATTCGTGATAAGTGTTGGTAAACCATAAGTGCGTTGCCAAGCGCGAACCAGGTGATCGCTCGAAGCTTTAGATGCAGAATATGGGCTGCTCGGCGCGTATGAGGTGGTTTCGGTGAACAAATCATCCGTTCCCTCTAGATCGCCATACACTTCATCCGTAGAAATATGATGAAAACGGAATGCCGATTGGCGCGCTTCATCTAAGCCCGACCAATATTGACGAGCCGCTTCAAGCAAATGGTAAGTGCCCATCACGTTAGTCTCAATAAAAGCAGCAGGACCATCAATAGAGCGATCGACATGAGACTCGGCGGCCAAATGCATCACCCTATCGGGTTGATGCTCTGAAAACACGCGATCTAGTTCAGCTCGGTCACAGATATCTACTTGCTCAAAATAGTAACGTTCACTCTCTGAGACATCAACCAGTGATTCTAGATTCCCTGCGTAGGTCAGTTTATCTAAATTGATAACGGTATCTTGGGTGTCACGAATGATATGTCGGACAACAGCTGACCCAATGAAGCCTGCTCCACCGGTTACTAATATTTTCATTACAAATGTTACCTACGTTAATTTTTGTGCCATCAGATACACATGAATACTTTATGATTATTGTAGTTTATAGACTCACTCGAGCATCGTTAGACTCAAGAAGGCTTACTTAGAGCAATCAATATAAAATGATAAAAAACTCAATTAAGATTGAGAAGCATAACCGTCCTGAAAATGTTCAAAATCGGATTCTTGCCAAATAATCTGTCGCTTTAAACGCTCTTTATTAAATGAACGCAGAAGTCTATTTAGATTTTGATGCTTCCAGTCACCAGAAGTTTCAAAACGACACTTATCAAAATCGATAATCCATACCTTATCTTTGTCGTCGATCAAGATATTGTGGATATTCAAATCAGTATGGTTAACGCCAACCTGATGCATCTTGGCAATTTCTTGCCCTATTTTCTGATACATTTCTACCGATAAAGACTGTTCTTGCAAGATACTAACCAGATCTCTGGCGTTTGGGATTCGCTCACTTAATAAATCAGCTTGATAGAAGAGTCCTGACTTTACGGCTCTTGCTGCAATAGGACGAGGAACGTGCACCCCAGCCTCAATTAGCGCCAACAAAAGCTGAAACTCTTGCGCACAACGGGTGTTATCCCAGCCAGAGAACCAATAATGATCGTTAATTAACTTCCCAAACAAACCGCCACGACGGTAATGACGTAGTGCCGCTTGCATGTTCTCTAGTTGGATAAACCATGTCGTGCCTCGCCCCGTCGCACTGCCAACCACCTTGTCGGAGGACTGCCAGTATTCCGCATCAAATATCGGTTGGCTAGGGTCTGTAATGGTCTCGTCATCAAACCAGATCACTTGGTTGTTGTTTTTATACTGTTGAGTCATACGCTCACCCTCTAGCCTAAATACCGGCTGGCTAATATATACAACCAAGTAAATGCAGCAAACGCCAAAGCAACCATAACGGCAGCAGAGCCTATATCTTTAGCTCGACCACTGAGTTCATGCCGTTCAATACCGATACGATCCACTACCGCCTCAATCGCTGAGTTTACAAGCTCTACAATCAAGACTAATACCACGACCCCGATCATTAAGATACGCTCAACCATGCCGACATCCACTAGCCAAGCCAAAATCACAGCAATACTCAAAAGAGCCAACTCTTGTCGAATTGCAGCTTCATGCTTAAAAGCCGCTTTTAATCCTTGGATCGAATAACCCGTCGCTTTAACGATACGCTTTAGCCCGGTGTTACCCGGCTTGCCAGATTCTTGCGATTGATGTGGTGTTGTCTTTGACATTGCAGAACACTTATCAGTACTTAGCTATATTCGAGCCGTGTATTTTACATTTATTGGGGATGTCTGCATAATTTACCTGCCTCTATTCATCGAATCAGACAATAATTATGTTCACTTCTGCCCCATCGTCACTATGCGTCTTGCGTTTGTCCGCTATCGGAGACGTTTGCAATACTATCGCCAGCATTCAAGCTATTCAGAAACACTGGCCTTCGACCCAGATTACTTGGATAACGGGTAAACTTGAAGCCCAGTTATTAGCCGCCATCGATGGTGTAGAAGTGATTGTTTTTGATAAAAAAGCGGGACTTGATGGCTACAAATCACTTTGGCGACAGCTGAAAGGCAGAGAGTTTGATGCGCTATTGCATATGCAGTACGCGATTCGAGCGAGTGTCGCAACGTTGGGCATTAAAGCAAAATACAAACTTGGTTTCTCTTCTGATAGAAGCCAGGACTTTCAAACACTATTTACCAATGTCAAAGTGCCTTCCCCGCAATCTCTGCATGTCGCAGATGGCTTAATGGCCTTTGCCCATCAAATTGGGGTACCAAAGGCAGGACTAGACTGGGTACTTTCTTATTCAGACCACGATCAAGCTTGGGCAGAGTCTCATATTTCTCGTAGTAAACCTAACCTGCTGATTGTGCCTGGTGCGAGCAAAGCTTATAAAAACTGGAACGCGGAAGGTTATGTGGATGTGATTCATCACGCCAGAGCAAAAGGCTGGAACGTGATTCTGGCAGGCAGCCCTGCTCAGGTAGAATTGGATCTGGCAGAGGCCATTCAATCTCGCTTGGAAGAACCGTGTCTAAATTTAGTTGGACAAAGTTCAATTCTGCAAATGCTTGCGTTAATAGATAAGGTTGAAATGGTCATCGCCCCCGATACCGGACCAGCACACATGGCGAATGCAATGAAAACACCAATCATCGGGCTCTATGCACACCATAATCCGCTGCGAGTGGGACCTTACCGTTATCTAAAATACGTTGTCTCAGTGTATGAAGAAACGATCTTTGCGGAAACAGGTAAAAACAGTCACGAGTTAAGCTGGCGAACTCGCGCTAAAGATGAAACGGCAATGAACCGCATTACCAGCACTCAAGTAATGAGCATGTTCGATCAAGTCTTAGAAGATTTGTATCCTCAATACCAGTAAACTTACTGTCTTGATTTGTTAAGAAGGAAATGACCTTGTCCAAACCAACCTTAGCCGTTGCCTTAATTGTAAAAAATGAAGAGAAGCACTTACAAGCTTGTCTAGACACAGTAAAAGATTGGGTCGATGAGATTGTCCTTCTAGACTCGGGCAGCACTGATCGCACTGAAGAAATCGCCCGACAATACACAGATAAGTTTTACACCAACCTAGATTGGCCAGGATTCGGTAAACAGCGCCAACTGGCGCAGCAATACGTTACGGCAGACTACGTTTTGTGGCTTGATGCGGACGAACAAGTCACTCCAGAGCTAAAAGAAAGTATCTTACACGCGGTATCAGCCAATAAGCCGAACGTTTTATACAAACTTAATCGACTAAGCTCAGCGTTTGGTAAGTTCATCTACCATTCTGGTTGGTCTCCAGACTGGATTGTGCGCTTATATCGCACCGAATATACACAATATAATGATTCGCTCGTTCATGAAAAAGTTGATGAGAAAAACTATCAAACTGAAAAACTGGATGGTCGACTGCATCACTACACTTACGAGCACCTTCATCATTACATCAATAAAACCACTGGCTACCTCAAGGCCTGGACGGATGAACGTGAAGGTAAAAAGAAAGCGGGTTTAACGACCGCTATCGTTCACGCTCTTGCTAGCTTTTTGAAGATGTATGTTCTCAAACGAGGCTTCCTTGATGGCAAGCATGGCTTCATTCTAGCTTGGCTAAGCATGCACTCTACTTTTGTAAAATATATCGATCTCTACTTACGTGAACAGGCAAAAAAATCATGAAAACGACTTTAATTATCACCACTTACAACTGGAAAGAAGCATTAAAAGCGGTGTTAGAAAGCGTGAAACGTCAAACCGTTTTGCCTGACGAAGTAATTGTTGCAGATGATGGCTCTCGAGAAGACACCAAAGCAATGGTTGACCAACTGCGTGACGGCTTTCCAGTACCACTTATTCATAGCTGGCACGAAGATAATGGCTTTCAACTTTCAATGAGCCGCAACCGCGCGATCGCCAAAGCATCAGGTGACTACCTCATCATGATTGATGGCGACATGGTGCTGTCCCAAACGTTTATTGAATCACATAAGCAAGTCGCAAAACCAAATTGGTTTGTGCAGGGCGGACGTGTGTTAACGGATGAAAGCTGCAGCAAGGCCATCATGGAAAACGGCTTAGTGCCTTCTATCTTCAGCAAAGGCATTCGCAATCGTAAAAACTGCATCACCAACGCTTTGCTATCGAAATGGTTCTCTTACGAGCGCAATAACGATAAAGCCACTCGCGGTTGCAACATGGCGTTTTGGCGACAAGATGTCATCGAGGTGAATGGCTTCAACCAAGATTTTGTTGGATGGGGACGCGAAGACAGCGAGTTTGTTCATCGCATGTTGAATGCGGGTAAGTCACGTCTTTACCTAAAATTCGCAGGTGTAGGCTACCACTTGTACCACGTAGAAAACTCTCGCGCGTCACTCGGACAAAATGACGAGATTTTAGAAAACACCATTAAAAACAAGCTTAAACGCTGTGAGAATGGTGTTGATCAATTTCTAGAAGCTTAAGATTATAAAAAAGGGGCGTTTCGCCCCTTTTTTATTGTTGCTGAGATAAAGCGAAGTACTTATCGGCAACCATCAATGAGATCAAACGCTCTTTACGTTTATCTTTGAACTGCTCAACCCACTGGTGCGCATTTTCAATGATCGCTAATGCTTCTTGCTCATTCGCTAGGTAATAATCCATCTTTTCGGGCAAATCCGAATAGTCATCCTTCACTTCAACATAGTGGACGCCTGCCTCTAACTTACCTTCCATAAACCAAGTCTCATATTTTGGCTTTGACATAATAACCAAGGAGTTAGACGACATAGCCCACTTAAGGTTGGTGGCCACATCATTGCCTTCTATACAGAGCAAAAACTTATACTGCAGTTGCTCTTCAATACTCATAAAGCCCTTTTCCCATGGTTTCCCTTCTACCGGGCGGGTCTGGCCAATATTGCATTGCGGATGGTTGTAAAACGCATGAATCACCTTTTTACGATGCGGCTGAAAACCCACGCCGCGCCACGCTACCATGTCCTTTTTATCTTGATAGCGAACAGGATCGTCAATAAATTTAAAATGACGAACTTGATTAAGTTTCAACACCACTGAATTTTGGTTGTTACCAAAAATAGGGCGGCTTTTTATAAAGCTCGGTACATTGGGGATGTGTGTAACATCGCCGTTGATGTAGTTAAACGCAAAACTGGAAGGGAAATAGCGTACAACTTGGCGAAGATCGAAAAAATACGTCCAGCCTTTCGTTTTTTTGAATGTATCGATGGTCGAGTAACTTTGTTCTCGGCTATCGACTGAAAACGGCGTTTCACACTTATTGTAATAGTTCACCCGCTCAAGACAGCGTTGCAGCTCTGCCTCGGTCAGATTCGAAAGTAAACGCTTGGCTTGTGCTCGATATACAAAGCGAGGGATAAGTATCGAGAGAGCGTTTGAGAAATAATAAGGGAACTTACTGTCTTTCATTGAGTTTTTCCCCAATCGCGATGGCTACTGGCTTGGGAACGAATTGTTCGATACTTCCGCCATGAATCGCTACTTCTCTCACGATAGTCGACGATAAAAACGCAAACTCTTCTTCAGGAGTTAAAAATACGCTCTCGATTCCTGGTAATAGCTTTCGGTACATGTTGGTCAGTCCAAACTCGTATTCAAAGTCTACCGTTGTTCGTAAACCACGAATAAGAACCTTAGCTTTCTCATTTCTCGCGAAATCCACTAATAACCCGGAGAACCCCTTTACCGTCACACCAGGTAAATGCGCTACAACGTCCTGCATCAGTGCAACGCGCTCTTCCAATGAAAACATAGTGTTCTTCGATGGGCTTGCGGCTACGCCAATCACAACCTCATCAAACATTTCGTGAGTACGTTCAATTAGATTGAGGTGACCATTAGTCACTGGATCAAAAGTGCCCGGATAAATGACTTTCATATAATTTACTAAGTTATTCGAAACTGATTGAATTATTGAGGCTCGAACGCAAGATTACAACAACTTAAGCTCGATAATAGCTCGACTTACTTCTGACACTCACTACAAAAGAAGGTATTACGTTGGCCAATCTTTAGCTCTTGAAGTCGTTCGCCGCACTCTGGGCATGGCTCTCCTGCTTTTCCGTAAACCAATAACTCTTGTGCAAAGTAACCCGGCTTTCCATCGGCTTGCGCAAAATCTTTCAGAGTAGTCCCACCTTGCGTAATGGCAATCTCAAGTGTCATTTTGATATTTTCAACAAGTAACCTCCACTCTTGAGAAGTCAACTTACCTGCGGGCCTTGAAGGGTGAATTCGAGATTTAAACAACGACTCATTCGCGTAGATGTTCCCAACACCAACCACGACTTTGTTGTCCATGATGAACTGCTTGACGGCGACACGCTTATTTTTAGCTTTCTCCGCTACATATTCCGCATTGAACTCTTCAGTTAAAGGCTCAGGCCCCATGTTTGCTAGCACAGCATGTGACTCGCCAGGAGCACACCACAGCCATGCCCCAAAACGACGCGGATCGTTATAACGCAGTATTTTTCCACTGCTTAGTTTCAGATCCACATGATCGTGCTTTGCTGGCGGAAAGTCAGCATCTAGGACACGTAAAGACCCAGACATGCCCAAGTGAACAATGGCTGTACCTGTGTTTGTCTCGATCAGTAAGTATTTCGCACGACGGCTAATCGCACGGATCACCTGCCCTTCCAATTTTTTAAGCTCTGTAGGAATATCCCAGCGCAATTTAGGCGTTCGAAAAGTAAACGACTGGATCGTTTGTCCAACCATGTGGGGGCTAATCCCCATACGGCTCACTTCAACTTCTGGCAACTCAGGCATTAGATTCTCCAATTCACCGGCTAATAGTTCTCGCTGCTAGCATAATCGAAAAGAAAAACGATAAATAGGGAAGCTTATTAGGGGTATAGGCGCAAAAAGGCTCTACTCTGGCATAAGGTAGTTTTCATCGACGGAGATAGCGACCCATTTGTCTTGCCAGGTTTTAAATAGCCAAAAATCAGGTAAACGAAAGAAAGTCACCCGCTGCGGCTCTTCGAGATCCTGATACCAAACTTCTACCGTTTCAGGTACCGTCAGGTTAGGTTTTAAATGATCGTACTGTTCTGAGGTGAGCTCGGTCCCTTCCAATGATTGCCAGCGTGATACAAGTTCACTGATCGGTGCATCAACTTTGATGTTGGATTGCCATCGTCCATCATGCAGTTCAAACTCCCAGCCACTATAGTACAAAGACTCCACCGTATAGTCGGAGCGAAGTACATTTGGGTAAGAGTCTGCTTGGTCTGTTAATAGGTAAGTTTTGATCCACATCGGCGCATTTAAGATCACTATAAACGCGATAATGCCCAGAATAAGAATATTGTTCCATCGGCGGCGACGAGCCGGACTCACACGCATAACCATCTCTACTCTCTTATCGTTATGAGTAAACTACCAAAGAGTATTGAGCTTGACTAGAACAACGGTGTGCAAGTGTGTAGGGAAGTGGTAACTAAGCGGCAGAGAGCGATCAATCAAAAATTCGAGTATAGAGTCGGACCAGTAAAATAACTTCAGCAGTACTTTATAATCCGATGACGTACTGAACACTTTATCTTCAGCACTTTTATTCAGGTAATAAAAAACCCAACTCGAAAGTTGGGTTTTTCAATTCATCAAAGAGACTGAAACCAATTATTTGATTTTTGCTTCTTTGTACATAACGTGCTGGCGAACTACTGGATCAAACTTTTTGATCTCAAATTTGCCTGGCATGTTACGCTTGTTCTTATCAGTTGTGTAGAAGTGGCCTGTACCTGCAGAAGATACTAGACGGATTTTCTCACGAACGCCTTTCTTTGCCATTGCTTATTTCCTCTTAAACGTTTTCGCCACGTGCACGCATGTCTGCAAGAACAGTATCAATACCTTTCTTGTCGATGATGCGCATACCTTTAGCAGATAGACGTAGTTTAACAAAACGTTTTTCGCTCTCTACCCAGAAACGATGAGTTTGTAGGTTCGGCAGAAAACGACGCTTAGTAGCATTTCGTGCGTGTGAACGGTTGTTACCCGTTACTGGACGCTTACCAGTTACTTGGCATACTCGTGACATGAATGTCTTCTCCAAAATCGTTTCAGCTCGATATCAACCTTGGTGGCCGAACCTCTCTATCTCTCGAAAAGAAGTTAGAGGTTAAGAACCGCTATGGAAAATCCATACAAGGCTATCAAAGGTCGCGCATTATACTAACTTGATATGCATTGCTCAAGACCCGAACAGATCCTTTTTACAGGTTTTCGTGATCTTTTTTTAGACAGCAGATTTTTTTAGCAGTCCAAGCTGAATTCAGTTAAAAATTTAGTGGCGTGGATGATAGCAGATTTTTAGCAACTAACAACCTAAAAAACGCACAGTTATATCCAGCCTCTTTCAGCAAAAGAGACACTTTCCCCATCTCCGATGACGAAATGGTCCAAAATACGAATATCCACCAATGCTAATGCGTCGATGAGACGCCTTGTAATCCTTCTGTCAGCTTGGCTCGGCTCAGCGACGCCTGAAGGATGATTGTGCGCCAAAATCAAAGCCGCCGCGTTATGATGCAGAGCACGCTTGACGACTTCTCTCGGATACACCGACGCTGCATCCAACGTTCCTTCAAATAAAATTTCATCTTTTATCACTCGGTGCTGGTTATCGAGAAAAAGAATATAAAAAGCCTCTCTTTGCCGATCCCTTAAAATAGAAGACAGATATAACTTAGTTTGGTCGGGACTGGTTAAGGCATCACCACGCTTTAGCGTCTCCGCCAAGTAACGTTGTGTCATTTCTAGTACCGCTTGCAATTGAACATACTTGGCTTGCCCCAATCCTTTGTGACGACAAAACTCTTCTTCTGATGCTGAAAATAGTTGTCTTAGCGAACCAAAGTCTTGAATAAGGAAATCTGCAAGCTCAATCACGTTCATTCCGCGGGTGCCTGTGCGCAAGAAGATGGCCAGTAGCTCAGCATCGGTCAAAGCTTGCGGCCCTCGTTGCAGTAGCTTCTCTCTGGGCATGGACTCATTTGGCAAAGCTTTCAGTATCATCTGATGTCTCTTTATATGGAAAGTGTCCCTATTCCACAAAACAAAAAGCGAAAGTCGAGTATGACTTTCGCTTTCTTCGTACCATCAGTGCTTTCCATGCAACTTAACAGTTCATCAGAGTTTAAAGTTGCCAACCAAGCCGTGAATTTCCGTTCCAGACTGTGATAGCTGCGTGCTGATTGACTCGGCATGCTGCAACGTCTCATTAATTTTGTTCACGATCTGTTGAATAGCCACTAAGTTTTGGTTGATGTCTTCTGCAACCGCACTTTGTTCTTCGGCGGCAGACGCGGTTTGAATCCCCATATCTCGAATCGTACCGATAGAATTATGAACACCAGAAAGAGATTGCTGAATGAGCGCCGATTCTTCCGCCGTTTTGACACCTCTTTTTTGGCTCACCGACATCGTAATGACCGCTCTTGATACACCATTTTGTAGCTGCTTAAGCATGTCACCAATTTCATGAGTACTATTTTGTGTACGACTGGCTAACGAGCGCACTTCATCCGCAACGACGGCAAACCCTCGACCTTGCTCACCGGCTCTAGCCGCTTCAATCGCCGCATTTAGGGCCAACAAATTCGTTTGCTCGGCTATCTCGCCAATCACATCCAGCACTTTGGTTATTTTTTCAGTCTGTAAACTCAACTCAGAAATTGCATCTGACGTGCTGTCTATCTCCGTCACGAGTTCGGTAATGCCTTCTATTGCTTGCTCGACCTCATGCTGAGCAGCGGTGACTTGACTGTTGGCATCGTCAATTGCCTGCGCGGTCGCATTAGTATTGCTGGCTACTTCTTTGGCAGTCATGCTCATTTGCGTCACTGCCGTCACGACTTTGTCCGTCTCTAAACAGTGATCCTGCATTTGACCGCTCGCTTGGCTGGTCTGAGTGTTCAGGCTTTGGGAAACGGTCTGTACTGTCGTCGCAGAGCGATGAATGTCCTGCATCAGTGGGTGCAGCTTATCCATAAAATCATTAAACGCGGCCGCCACTTCACCGACTTCATCCTGACTTTCGACTTTTAAACGAGCCGTTAAGTCACCGCCGCCTGCGGCAACATCTTTTAATGAAGCCGCGACATGTTGTAATGGCTGAATACCTTTAGACACCACGATACTGGTGAGAACACTGGTAATGATCAATCCAATAGCGGAAATCAACACGGCAGATAACGTATGCTCTTTTAGCTCTTGAGTCTTTAACTCTCTGTGCATCGCAACTTGCTGGTCGATGTCATCAATATAAACGCCAGTACCTAAAACCCAGTCCCATTTCGATAGATATTCTGCATAGCCCAACTTAGGCGCTTGTGCGTCAATGGTCGGTTTGTGCCACGAGAAATAGAGGAACCCATCCCCTTTTTGAGAAGCGTCAATCAAGCCCGCAATAACTGCGACCCCATTTTCATCTTTTAAGTCGTAAAGGTTTTTACCCTCTAATGCAGGTTTGATGGCGTGCAACGTATTCACACCTTGAGAGTCGTAGGCAAAAAAGTAACCATCGCTTTCAAAGCGCATGGCTTTCAGAATTTCTTTTGCTGCCTCTTTATTACTTCCATTTACATCCGCGTCGTATAACGGTTTTATCGCCGTCACGCCCATCATCATATAGGCTTGTAACTCTTTCTTTTTCGTTTCGATGAGCTCTTGCCTGTCTCTTGCTAACTCCGCTTCCAAACTTTTACTGCTGTTGATGTAATACACCACTGAGATCAACGTAGTGATCAACAGCAGCGGAATTAGGGTTATCAGCAGCAATTTGTTTCGACTTTTCAACACCATGGTTTCCACTACCTCTTTTTCTTTTCAGACTTGCAAACTCCGCGCAACTTGTCTGTGAGGTAGGCGAGAATTTTCCCTTCCTCGGTCAGATTAATACTCTGGAGTTTGATGTGAATTATCTTCTCGTTATATATGCTCGGGCGGTCAGACTTTGAATTGTGTTAAAATCCGGTCATCAAATTGGAGATCTCACATGCAAACACTAGCAGGAAAGAAAATTCTACTCGGCATCAGTGGCGGTATTGCCGCGTATAAATGTGCGGAGCTAACCCGTCGCCTCATAGAGAGAGGAGCGCAAGTTCAAGTTGTAATGACGAAAGCCGCAAAAGAGTTCATTACCCCTTTAACCATGCAAGCCGTTTCGGGCCGTCCTGTCTCGGACAGTTTACTAGACCCAGCAGCGGAAGCCTCTATGGGCCATATTGAATTGGCCAAATGGGCAGATTTAGTGCTATTAGCGCCCGCGACCGCGGACTTAATCGCGCGCATGTCCGCAGGCATGGGGAACGATTTACTTACTACGCTCGTGCTCGCGACGGATTCCCCTGTTGCTGTTTCTCCTGCGATGAATCAACAGATGTATCGCAATATCGCAACCCAAGAGAACATCGCTACGTTAGCGCGTCGTGGTATGCACATCTGGGGCCCTGCGGCAGGAGAGCAAGCCTGTGGTGATGTAGGACCAGGTCGAATGCTGGAACCAATGCAGCTAGTACAGCTATGTGAACAGTTCTTTCAACCAAAATTGCTAGAAGGTAAGTCGATACTCATTACCGCCGGACCAACTCGCGAAGCGATTGATCCAGTGCGTTACATTACAAACCATAGCTCCGGGAAAATGGGCTATGCATTGGCGAGCGCCGCAGCGCAGATGGGAGCAAAAGTCACCCTCGTGAGCGGTCCTGTCAGTTTAAATACGCCCGTAGGTGTTGAGCGCATAAATGTTTCCAGTGCACAAGAGATGCACGAAGCCGTTATGACACATGCAAACCAGCATGATGCCTTTATTAGCTGCGCTGCCGTTGCCGACTACCGCCCACAAACGATCGCGTCTCAAAAGTTGAAAAAGACAGAAGACAACGACGAAATGGTCATTAATATGGTTAAAAATACTGATATTGTTGCATCTGTGGCAGCAATGACGGAGAAGCGTCCGTTTACCGTCGGTTTTGCGGCTGAAACCAATGATGTAGAGACCTATGCTCGAGGCAAGTTAACAAAGAAAAACCTCGATATGATCTGTGCAAACGACGTTTCGGTTGCAGGGCAAGGATTTAACAGCAACGACAACGCAATTACCCTTTACTGGCCTGAAGGTGAACTTGCGCTCGCTTTAGAATCAAAAGAAGCATTGAGCTTTAAAATTCTCGAAAAAATGCATCAATTGATGTAACTAACGTTTGAAAACCCTGCCAATTTTTTACAAAAGCTGGCATAAATTTGGTACAAAAATGACAACTAAGGGTGTTAAATCTCCCATTCCACCCTTAGTGGTCTAGTTTGAGGCGAAATAGCGTCTTATAATCCCCTCCGCTCAACTTTGTATTTTGAAAGGAAGTAACTAATGGCCGGCAGTAAAAAATCCAACCGTCGTGAAGAGATCTTACAAGCATTGGCAGAAATGCTTGAATCAACAGATGGCGCTTCACGCATTACTACGGCAAAACTGGCCAAGCAAGTCGGCGTTTCAGAAGCCGCGCTGTATCGTCATTTCCCAAGTAAAGCGCGCATGTTCGAAGGGTTGATTGAGTTCATTGAAGAAGCCTTGATGACACGTATCAACCGTATTCTAGACGACGAAAAAGATACACTAGAGCGTATTCGTATGGTGATGCACCTTATTTTGGCGTTCTCTGAACGTAACCCAGGTCTGACACGCATTTTGTCGGGTCATGCTCTAATGTTTGAAAATGAACGTCTACGTGAACGCATCAATCAACTCTTTGAGCGTATAGAAACACAATTGCGCCAAATCCTGCGTGAACGTAAGATTCGTGAAGGGAAGTCTTTCCCTGTCGAAGAGCGCATCCTAGCCGCGCAAATTCTGGGACAAGTTGAGGGGAGCCTAAACCGCTTTGTGCGTAGCGACTTTAAATACCAGCCGACTGCAAACTTTGACGAGTACTGGGCGCTTTTGAGTGCACAAATAAAGTAAAAGACTATGAGTAAAGACAAATACACGCAGCCCGAGTTTTCTCTTTCACTTCTTCACCCTCGTAACTGGGGCGTATGGCTTGGTTTTGGCCTGTTGGCCATCCTCGTCAATATTCTTCCTTATCGGCTGCTGCTTTCATTAGGTCGTTCACTCGGTAAACTTGGCATGCGCTACGGTAAAAAGCGTGTCCACGTTGCTCAGCGTAACTTAGAATTGGCCTTTCCAGACAAAACACCTGAAGAGATTCAACATATTGTTGAAGAGAACTTCAAAAATACCGGTATGGCACTGATAGAAACCGGAATCACTTGGTTCTGGCCGACTTGGCGCTTTAAAAACCTGATCGTCGAGAAAGATCTCGGCGCACTGCGTGAAAAAGCCAAAGAAGGTAAAGGCGTCCTACTTTGTTGTGTCCATGCTCTTAATCTAGAGATCACTGCGCGTGCTTTCGCCGTGTTAGGCGTGGCCGGGTACGGCGCGTTTCGTCCGCATAATAATCCTGCTTATAACTTTATCCAGTATTGGGGACGGACACATAACGGCAATAAACTGATTGATCGTAAAGATGTAAAAAAGATGATTCGTGTTTTACGCAGCGGTGAGCGTCTGTTCTATTTACCGGATCACGATTACGGTCGCAAAAAATCAGTATTTGTGCCCTTCTTTGCCGTAGACGATGCGTGTACGACAACAGGCACGAGCATTCTGGCGTATACCTCAAAATGTGCGATCATCCCAGGCTCAGGGTTTCGCAATGACGAAGGAAAATACGACATCATCGCCGATAAGTGCATTGAAGCCGATTATCCACAAAAAGACGAAGTCGCCGCTGCCGCTTATATGAACAAGTATGTGGAAGAAGTCATTCTACGCGCTCCAGAGCAATGGATGTGGCTCCATAAACGCTATAAAACCATGCAAGATGAGCATGTCGAGAAAGGCATTCGCTATAAGTAAGTGGTCACGGCGATAAATCCAAAAACAAAAAAGGGCAGATGAATATCCATCTGCCCTTTTTACTTTTTCAGAAAAAGTAACCAATTAAATGCCGTATTCTGCGCGGTATGCTTTGACTGCTTCTAGATGCTCTTTGTCTGTGCCTTTCTCTTCAAGGAAAGTCACAAGGTCAGTCAGGCTAACGATTGAGATGATTGCACAACCAAAGTCACGCTCCACTTCTTGGATCGCAGACAACTCACCTTTGCCTTTTTCTTGGCGGTCAATCGCAACCAACACACCAGCAAGGTCTGCGCCATTTGCTTGAATGATTTCCATCGATTCACGAATCGCAGTACCTGCTGTGATTACGTCATCTACTAGCATGATACGGCCTTTAAGCGCAGAGCCTACAAGGTTACCGCCTTCGCCGTGATCTTTCGCTTCTTTACGGTTGAAGCAGTAAGGCGTGTCGACGTCATGATGATCCGCCAGCGCGACTGCTGTTGTCGTCGCGATTGGGATACCTTTGTACGCCGGGCCAAACAGCACATCAAACTCAATGCCTGAATCAGCGAGCGCGGCTGCGTAAAAACGACCAAGACGCGCTAGGTCACGACCAGTATTGAAAAGACCAGCGTTAAAGAAGTACGGGCTTTTACGGCCAGATTTCAAAGTAAACTCACCAAACTTAAGAACTTCTTTCTCAAGTGCAAACTCAATAAATTCACGCTGGTATGCTTTCATTATTTTCTCTCTATGTCCTTGGTTTCTTGTGTCTCTTCTCGACAATCATTCATTTCTCTATTGTCGAGATAAAAAAATAGCCCCCATAATGGGAGCTATCTAAATCAATTGGCTAACGCCGCCTTCTGCGCTGCGACAATTTCCGTAATGCCGACTTTCGCCGACTCGAGCAATGCCATCAGCTGTTCGTGACTGAACGGTTCACCTTCTGCGGTGCCCTGAATTTCAATCATCTTGCCTTCTTCGGTCATTACGACGTTCATGTCTGTGTCTGCCGCTGAATCTTCAACGTATTCAAGATCACACAATACTTCATCGCCTAGCAAGCCGACAGAAACTGCCGCTACGTGGCCTTTCATTGGATTCGCTTTTAGCTTGCCGCTATCTACTAGGTGTTGGAATGCATCGGCCATTGCAACACTTGCGCCGCTGATGGATGCAGTACGCGTACCACCGTCAGCTTGGATAACGTCACAGTCAACGGTGATCATGAACTCACCCATGGCTTTTAGATCGACAACTGCACGTAGGCTTCGCGCGATAAGACGCTGAATTTCCATCGTACGGCCGCCTTGCTTTCCACTTGCCGCTTCACGACGAGTACGAGAATGTGTTGCTCGAGGTAGCATGCCGTATTCAGCTGTAACCCAGCCTTTACCTTGACCTTTTAGCCAACGTGGCACAGATTCTTCGACGGTCGCATTACACAACACTTTGGTGTTACCGAACTCAACTAACACTGACCCTTCAGCGTAAGCTGTGTAGTTACGAGTAATTTTGATAGGGCGAACTTGATCCGCCTTGCGATCGTTTGGACGCATGGGCATCTACCTTAAATATGAGGAGAAGACGATTTGGTTGGGCGAAGATTATAACGGAATCGATTCCGGATTCATAGGTTACGCATCTGGCACAACATAAACAATCCATACATGCCGCGCACCTATCGACGCAGCGTGATACACTCTTGAAGTAATTTTCAAAAAATGAAGACAGGAAAATTCGATGATTTACAGTATGACAGCGTATGCACGCAAAGAAGTAAAAGGCGATTGGGGTTCTGCGGTATGGGAAATCCGCAGCGTGAACCAGCGTTATTTAGAAACATACTTCCGCATGCCAGAACAATTTCGCGGATTAGAGCCCGTTTTACGTGAGCGCTTTCGTAAGCGCTTAGCGCGAGGCAAAGTAGAATGTAATCTGCGTTTTGAAGCAAACCCTGCCGCAAAAGGTGAGCTTAGCATCAATGAAGCGCTTGCTAGCCAGGTAATTAAAGCCGCTGAACAAGTCATGCACATGACTGGTGAACTGAGCCGAATCAATCCATTTCAAGTCATGCAATGGCCGGGGGTAATGGAAACGCCAGAGCAAGACATGGATGCGGTAAATAAAGTGCTACTAGAAGCGTTTGATGGCGCAATGGATGAATTTATTGAAGCGCGCGCTCGTGAAGGCGAGAACATGAAGGCGCTGATTGAGCAACGCCTAGAAGCGATCACATCAGAAGTTGTGAAAGTGCGCGCACGCATGCCAGAAATACTAGAGTGGCAACGTGAGCGTCTGTTCTCTAAATTTGAAGATGCGAAAGTAGAGCTAGACCCATCTCGCGTTGAGCAAGAGCTTATCCTTCTGGCACAGAAATCAGACGTAGCAGAAGAGCTAGACCGTCTTGATTCTCACGTAAAAGAAACCACAAACATTCTGAAAAAAGGTGGCGCAGTCGGTCGTCGTCTGGACTTCATGATGCAAGAGTTCAACCGTGAATCGAACACGCTAGCGTCGAAATCCATCAGCACCGACATCACCGCATCGGGCGTTGAACTGAAAGTTCTAATTGAACAGATGCGTGAGCAGATCCAGAATATCGAATAAACTCCACTCGCTTCAATACGATTATTTCTCACTTTAAACCAAAAATTCACACCAGACCTCTCCATTGAAAACCACTGTTAACCTCCACCTAATGGCGGTTAACAGTGTGCGTAAAATCAAAATCCACTGATTTGACCTATATGGGGCCATAGTGTTTCAGTTAACTGTTTAGAAAGTGTAAATATTGATTAAAAGAATGATTCGAACATTAGCGATGTGATGAAGAAACTTATCGATGAGCGATATGAACAACTTAAATTAAGTCTTACGTGAGAAAATACCAATATGATCTTCAGAGCACCTTAATTTTATGCCAACTTATCGGGCAAACTCTCACATATTGATAAATTTATATCAACAAACGCCTGCCAAGTATAAGTAGAAGCGTAATGCCTTCTATACTGTAGTTCTACTCGACAAATATCCGGTCTCGTATCATAGATACGGCATTGTTTGTTTTCCACATTGAGATGACGGCAAATGCCGTCACCTCGGTCCAAGTTCTTGGTCTCTGCGGATAAATCAACATTCGCACAACATTTACCGCATGAATAGCAAGGGAAAGGATTTAGGGTAACTTGGTTCATAAACTCATCAACCAAGCTCGAGTACTATCTAGGTTGTTGTCTTCAAAAGGTAACTCTATCTCTCTTCGACTTACTTCTTTCGACAACATCATACTTCTTTCGTATTCACAGCTAACAGATTCTAAGTTGTCGACAAGTCCAGCTAGTTCATCAGGTGAAAGATTAAACTCAACTTTGGAAAGCTCAATCAAGTATCGATCAAGTTCAGCATTTACCGTCTGGAAGTATTCCAAGGTTCTCTTTTCTACTGACTTAAACTGATCTAGGTAATCCCATACTTTTCGCATTAATTTACTGTGATCTAAAAAGTATGTGATACCAATAGTCATTATGCCCGTAACCACCGCGCTAACAAACGAGGCTAGTTCAATACCGAGAGGAAATGTCATCAGCGAGGCTAACTGTTGGTTAAGCATCACTCCCATTGCAACCGCAACACCAGTAGATAAAATACGTGTAACTTCTCGCACCAAAGCTCCAGGGCTAAGTCTCTGTGGATTAAAGAACAAGACTTTAGCAGCCGAAACTAGACTTGACCAAGTTTCACGGAGGAGTTTTCCAATCAACTTTTGAGTGGTGAAAAAGATGTTCATTATGGTCGAACTTAAGCTAGACAGGGCACCCGCTAAAGCCCCGTTTTTAAACTCTTCAAGAATATCTTTGAATCTAGTTTTGACCCTATCCCAAATTTTTAGTGCGGTAACCTTTAGCTTATTTAGGAACTTATCAAGTGTGAAGTTTTCTTCTTTATCTTTAAAGATCTGAGGAATTGCATCTTTTATTTCAAACCAAACTTCAGCAAAAACAAGCCCTAATGCCTGTCGAACCCCCATTGCGAAACCAGCTTTACTAGACGCCATCGCAGTACTCTTAAAAAACTTACTGCTAGTATAATAAGTGAAATTGATCTGCTTATCGTACTGCTGTCTTGCTCTCTTATCCGCCTCACGCATTTTGTCTTCATCAAGACTCTCAAGAACAGCAACCTGCTCACTTTGCTTAGTGATTTTATCTGCTAGTTTACGTTTTTCATGCTTTTGCTGTTTAGTTTCCGAGGGCATAGAAGCTAAACGCAGTTTATCTCTTTCAATATTGCTACGCTTGTTCTCAATTGTCCTTGGTACAACGGTTCCTAAGAAATCATCCATAGAATGATCTGACTTGAGGTTGTTGATGTAATTATGTGTCGATTGAAAGTTTGAGTTCTGATTGGCAAGTTCTACGCCGTCTAGCCCTGCAAGCACTCTTCCCGCATCATTATGGACTTCATGCGATGAAATGATGTGGTCTAGTTGGCGTTTTTCATCCTGAGACATAAACTGGTTACGATATTCGTCTGGTAAATTACCATCATGTTGCAGCTTTTTGTCTTCCTTTCCCTTCGCCTTATAATTCTGATGAGAGTGGTAGCGATCTTCTCTTTTGGGTTTGTTCTTTCTATCAGTTACGATACTTCCGTCAGCATGATGTTTAACTGGTTTGTAATCCCCTTTATTCGCATATTCTGCTTGAACACTCTTTGAGACATAGATTTCAGCATCACCTTTTTGGTGCTGGCGAACATTGTGAACGGTTGCAACATCGCCACCTTTTTTGTCTTCAAAAAGTAAAAAATCCAAACCGAACGTCGTTACTAGACTTTTAGTAACCGTCTTATTTAGCTCATCGACTAGCGCAAAATGTTGTGAATTGGTTTCTGACATACCATACAGCTCCATTGAAAAGGGAGAAAAACCTCCCTTTATATCTCTTCGAGAACAATACTTACTTGTGAGTATTACTCGACTTTGCAAGCGTAGCTTTTATTCCAGGCTCATTGATCACTTGCATTCCATCGCTATCAGTTTCAATTTGAACAATGTTTTCATCATTTAATACCACATTACCCTGTGCGTCTTTTTTAGGTTTAAACAGCGGTGTTGTAATGATATCAGTGAGAATAGCGGCAATTTGGTAGCCATTTTGAATTAGACGAATAACGTCATCTTCGAACTTGGAAATGTCAGATTTGTTCGATAGCAATTTCTCAAAAGCTTTTAGGCTATCAAAGTATTCTTTAAATACTGAATACAGGCGTTCTATCTCTTTGTAAATTCTATCGGCATATAGCTTAGTTTTGGCTAGTTGTTTGCGCCCCTTCTCCATCTTACCTACAGCTTCGTTAACTTCTGCTCGAGTTTTTCTTGCATCGCTTAATGCTTCCTCCGCATGAGAGGCAAAAGCCCACCCAGCAATCGCCATAATAGGAGCAGCAACAACACCACCAAGAACCATCGCACCTCCAGCCATACCAAAGCCACCAGCAGCAAGGGAACCTCCGCCAATAGCGGCCATAGTTGCGTTATATGCAGCAGCGCCAGATAGAGCGGCAATCGGTGTTCCTGTTGAAGCGGCAGCCATAGCCATAACGCCACCGTATACAGCATATGCAGCGGCAGCACCAGCAGCTCCAGCTCCAGCGACCTTACTCATGTAAGCTGTTGTAGATAACGCGAGACCATCTATCTCATCAAGCTTATGCTGAGGGAAGTCAATTTCTAGCTCCTTAGAGTTGGATTGATTCAATTTAACTAAAAGCTTTTCTGCAATTGTTCTGAACTCTTTAAAATCGTTACCAACTTGTAGTTGAAACTCACCGAGGCTGGTTAAACTTTTATTTGTCTGTTCATTCTGTTTGTCAAAGATAGTTCTCTCTTCATCGTACTTTCTCTTTGCAGACTCAATAATATCGTTTGCTTCAGACTTATCTTGATACCCGTCGTAGCCTTTTTTAGCTCCATAACTTGCTGCTGCAACAGCAGCACCTGCTAAAATAAATGGTAATGGCATGTTTATTTCTCCAAAAATTTTTCTGCTTCGAGCACAAGAGCCATCTGGCGCTGAACCCAATCCTTTAACTCTTCAATGATTGACAAGTCCACATTTAGGCTTTCTGCCACACTTTTTATGAAATTGTCTTCACTTTCTTCAATTACCTGATCCGCGTAAGCAACACCAATTAATTCAATTAGAAACGCCATTTTCTGCGCCTTTTCTGAAAAGATCGCAGAAAGCTTTTTAATATCAAACGTTTTATCTAAATTTGCACTGTTGTTACATTGAGCAGTGATTCCCTCCAAAAGTAGAGTTTCTCGCTCATCAACGTATCCATCAGCTGCAATTAACTCCTTAGAGAAGTAATATAATGCGGATTGTTGTTCATCATTAAGGTTCTGAATAAACATTGCTATTTCCTTTCTTTTTATAGATGTTACAGACGTCTGTTCCAAAGCTCTTAAGCCACTTATCAAGTAAGAATGAATCAATGACTGTGGCTGACACTCTATAGGCGCTTCCCAACTCTTCTATGATCTGGTCTTCCGATAGTGGTGTCTCAACAAGGTGGTATCCAGCCTGTTTATCTATATCAAACTGAACTCGACACAACTCTCCCTCGCCAAAACCAAATCTTCCGTCAGAATCGTATTTGGCCAACGAAAAGCTCTCCGGTCTCTTGAAGTTAAATGACGAAACTATCGCATCATTTATACGATGGACGGCTAAGCTTCTTTCATTGTTGAAACCGTCAAACCGGCACACTAGATAAAGTCGAACTCCTTGCTGTGCAAGGCCGAGCGGCATAACTGTAGATGTTCTAACTTGCTTATTGGCATTGTGATAGGTTACGGTCAATAAACGATCTTCATACAATGCCTTACTTATGTTTTCTAAAACTTTGTTATCAATTTTTGGCGCTAGAAGAGGTTGAGACTCTCGCACTACTTTGATTTTATCTTTCCAAACACGATCTTTATGGTTTTTAGGGTCAAACTCGAGGTTATACCTAGCCTCTGTAAAGTGAGGTCTTAGTGACTGCATTACATCTTTTGGTAGCAGTAACTTTAGGTGCTTCTCTGCTAAAGCCAAGAGTAAAGATTCATGAGCATTAAGTGAGCTCACTCCTAGTGCGTGACTATTTCTATCAAAACTGTACCCATAAGGCTTAGAGCGAGTATCCCTATCTATGGGAAAGTGTTCACTCAACATCTCTAGATTGCGTTGTATTGTTCTTATATCTCTCGAAATTCCTATTACTTCTAATTGCTCTCGTATTTCTAGAGCCGTTATCTTTCTGTGCTTAGGGATTCGTTTCAGTATTTCAAGCACAAGAACTAATGAGTCTTGTGTACTTTTTCTTTTCGACAAAGCCAAGTTATTCCGTTGTTTAAATCTATCGTGACATTCGTTCCATAAATGAGAACATCGATACTATACATGTGAAACTAATCCATCATGTGACTTAATGCACACAAATTATATTTGATTCCAGCGACAAGTTGTGTCGCACAAATATCAACCAGAAAAAGTTCAAAAAATAACGAATTTTACTTCGGTATACTGATCTCAGAGGTAAGTTAGCGACCGTCAGCTACAAAGTCAGCACGTTATAGGAGAATGAGATCGAAACATCGGAGGAGGGGGCTAAGTTGATGTCGTTATCCCTCCCATAACCTTGTGCTCATGAGAGGGTAGCGAAAAGTAATAATATTATCGCTCTAAATTATCTATAGCTCTAATCAAGCTTTGTGCTTTTCGGTCATTTTCAAAAGCTATTTTTTCTCTAAGATTAAGCAGGGCTTTTTTTGCTGCCTGATCTTTTGCAAATAGATTACCGTCTTGTAATGCAGCAATAGCAAGAGCCCTTTTTAAAGGCGAATTTTTGTCTTGCTGATTATTTCTATCATAGTAATCTCTGACGCGCTCACTTGGTGCTCGATTTACCTTTTCCCATTGTTCTAAGGTTTGAGTTAAAGCAGCATCATTCACTGCCTTAACTGCCGATTTTCCTGCACTAACCAATGAATCGAAAAATCCCATAATGACTCCTTACCAACTGTTAATTCAACGTTGTTTATTTTGTAGTTAAACAATCTATCAATACGACTAAAACAGATAACCTTTAAAAGCCATGCTTCTGAGATCATTGCACTCATAACTGAATACTCTTAATGATCGACTATAAAAGTTACTTTTGATCACCAATAGGCTACCAATAAAGATTATTAATTTTGCTTACACTTAGATAACTTACATAGATGAGTGAAATATAAATTAATAAAATCAACAATAAAACTCCACTACTAATGCTACTGTCTACGATTGAATGCGACACATCATGTCGCAGCCAAAATGTTTCCAGCAATAGATTCATTTAACCACCTACTACGACATAACTTGCCGCATAACAAAGTAACCTAATATCAATCAAGATATTGAAGGTAACGATATGTCAAAAAGTAAAGGCAACACTCATGCCCGTAGCATTTCTCTTATTGATGAACAAAACATGTCCCTCCCTAATAATATTGGACTTAAAAACATACTAAAAAAAATTTCAGACTTAGAGATTGAAAATCAAAAACTTACAAATAGAGTTTTACTCTTAGAGAAGCGTTTAAGTGTTGATTTTTTGACTGGTTTATCTTCTCGTGCTCAAGGCATTACACACATAGAGTCTCTAATTCAAGACAATGATATTGGAACTTTCTCACTGGTATTTATCGATTTAGATCAGTTGAAGAAAATTAACGACTCTGCTGGTCACGTTGTCGGAGATAGAATGATTGAAAGACTAGGTAATATCTTGAAAAAAATGCAACTACCAAAGCAGACGATAGCTAGGTTTGGAGGAGATGAATTCATTGCCATCCTCCCAAACTACGACCACCAAAAAACCACGAGTTGGTGTAACTGCTTACAAAAAAGAACTAAGCTTCAGGAGCCAATACGTATTGATGGACAGCATTTCTACCTTTCTGTTTCAGTTGGATCTTACGTGTACCATAAGGCAAGAGAGCCAGAACATTTAGATGCAAAGCAACTAATAGAGAGAGCAGACAAAGATATGTATAAAAACAAACAAAGTAAAAACGACTCACTCAAAAGTTATATCTATAAAGTACCAATCGGTGGGTAATGTGGTGGTTAAAAAATACAAAATAATGACTTAAATTAAATAAATTATTGATCTAAATGAATTTTAATAAATAAATCAACATTCAGATCCAAAACATTGAATGATCTAAAAGTCATCGAGTATTGAAACAAAAAAGCCCCGCTAATACGGGGCTTTCTTTTATTCGTCTTTTTCCAAGGTACTGTTATCAACGTAGGGCCAATAATGATGTCCAATTCTGATCAGCAAAGTAGCCGCAGCCAAAATAAACGCAGCCAGAGATAACCACACAACCAAAACTGCATCCAGCTCTTTCATTCCGAGAGTGATATAGCGGGCGATCGCCATCATCGCGATGTAGATAGGATAGCGTACCGGAATTTTACCGTTCATCACGAACTGCTGCACCATGGCGAGCACTTCCAGATAGATAAACATCAAAAGAATATCTGTGAGTAAGACACGCTTCTCTACAAATACGTGCACAAACTCTTGCATCATGGCGTACAACGTCGCCAAGGTAATAGAGACTAATAACACCGCCTCCAAAATATGGAAGATTTTCAGGAAAGGTCGACTAAAGGATTTCGGTAAATTCGACGGCATGGTCCATTATCCAAACAAAGAAAATAGGCCTTGAGTTTAGCATGCAACGATCTTCAATCAATCAGAATAAACATCAGTGCGAATCGACTCCAAGTCCTGGCATTTGCTTATAAAAATGCTCCGCTTATTTGGCGGAGCGCTTTTGTGTTATAGGACCTGTGGCATCACTTACGCCACTTGCTGCTTTTTTTCAGCTAAGCGCTTTTTCTTCCGATATTTAGGGTGAGTGATCGGAATCGCAGATAGGAGTTTTTTGGTGTATTCGTTTTGCGGGTTTGCATAAATTTCTTTAGCGCTGCCTGCTTCTACCACTTTACCAAAATACATCACGGCAACTTTGTCAGAGACATGTTTCACCACCGAGAGATCGTGAGAGATAAATATGATCGCCAAATTCATTTCTTGTTGCAGTTGTAGCAATAGGTTCAAGATTTGCGCCTGTACCGACACATCTAACGCAGATACCGATTCATCACAAATCAGTAGTTTAGGCTTCAATGCAATCGCGCGAGCAATACCGATACGCTGCCGTTGTCCGCCTGAAAATTCATGTGGATAACGGTTTACTGCCGTTTCTGGTAATCCCACTTTGATTAAAAGCTCTTTTACCCATTGTTTACGCTCTGTTGGCGTGCCAATTTTATGAATAACAAACGGTTCTTCCAGAATCATACCGATGGTATGACGCTGATTGAGTGACTCCATTGGGTCTTGAAAGACGATTTGCATGTCTTTACGCAGCGAGCGCATCTCTTTAACAGACAATTTAGTGATGTCTTTACCTTCAAAGAAAATCTTACCTTCCGTTGGCTCGTATAACTTTAAGATCGTGCGACCAAGGGTGCTTTTACCACAACCTGACTCACCAACTAGCCCCAGTGTTTCACCTTCAGAAACAGACAGTGAAACCCCGTCTACCGCTTTGATGGTGTAGCCTTTCTTGAACAGCCCTTTACCAGAAACAAAGTGCTGCTTAAGATTTTCAATTCTTAATACTTCTTTTGCCATAACATCCTCTTTTATGACTGGTTCACTTTGCTCAGTTAACTGGCAAACATACTGGCATCAATAGGCTTGATATCGATCATCTGCTTTGGCTCATTATCTAAGCTCGGCATCAACCCCATCAAACGCTCTGTGTATGGGTGCTGCGGGTTATCAAACAACTCAAAAATTTCTGCTTTTTCGACAATACGCCCACCATACATCACGGCAACATCATCACACACTTCTGCCACAACCCCGAGGTCGTGAGTGATGAAGATCATTGCCATGCCTGTTTCTTCCTGAAGCTCGTTCATCAGTTCAAGGATAGACGCCTGAACCGTAACATCCAACGCTGTAGTCGGTTCATCACAAATCAGAATATCCGGCTTACAGGCCAATGCCATCGCGATCATGACACGCTGGCGCATACCACCAGATAGGTTATGGGGATACTCATTCAATCGCTTCTCTGGCATTGGAATTTTTACTTTTGCCAGCATCTCAATCGAGTACGCCTCCCGCTCCTTTTTGTCGAGCTCAGGTCGATGGAGCTCAAGCACTTCACATATTTGACGACCAATGGTGTGCACTGGGTTGAGCGCCGTCATCGGGTCTTGGAAGATGATCGAAATACGATCGCCACGCATGGCGTACATCTCTTCCGCAGGCAAATCAACTAGGTTGGTGCCGCGATAATTCACTTCACCTTTAATGATGTTGCCATATGGCTTAGGTAATAGCCCCATGATCGACATTGAAGTTACGCTCTTGCCACTACCTGACTCTCCCACCAGGCCGAGTGTACGTCCAGCTCTCACATCAAAGTTCACACCATGCAGAACCTTCACTGGCCCATCATCGGTGGTAAATTCAACTTCGAGATCTTTAACACTTAGGATTACATCGTTTTCCATAACCAATCCTTACAGCTTATAAGTGTCATCTACGACAACAACAGGTTCAAAAGCTTTGCCTGATTTCATCGCTTGTTTCGTTTCTTTTTTGATATCACTATCAATCCAGTAAGTGCCATCGCCTATGATTGAACCACTGAACAGCGCCTCTGTCATGCGATTCATTGGCTTATCTGGAAACTTTAACCAGCGCCAGTGACCATAGCGGACGTAAGGAACCATGTAGCCTGGGACGATAACGTGAGCATCAATGATGTCACGCTGAATCTCATGACCTAGCTGGATCTTTTTATCCATATCCATGCCAAAACGATACTCGATGATCTTTTCATCCAGTTCTGGCGTGCTGTAGTTTGTGAAAGAGTTAGTTTGCGGCTTGTTCGCATTGACTGAATGGAAGTACTCCCAATACGTTGGGATCTCAGACGTACCCATATCTAAGAAAGCCAAATCGTGCTTTTTCTCACGTACGTATTTGAACATGGATGAGCCATCAACTAACTTGAGCTCAATATCCAGCCCTGCTAGCTTGGCTTGCTCACGCAAAAAGGCAATACGAGGAGTATGAACAGGTGTTCCGTAGGTCAGCTCGAAGCTTAAGCGCTCACCTTTATCATTGACACGAATACCATCAGAACCAATTTTGTTAAAGCCTGCGGCTTCGAATGCCTCGGCCGCTTTTGCGGGATCAAACTTCGGTGCCTTAGCATCTGGTAGGGTGTATTTACCATGACCATAACCGGTCGGGTTCGGTTTACGGGAGTAGTCGCCACGCATGACATTCTCTATCATGCCATCAAAGTCAATCGCGTAAGTAATGCCCTTGCGAATGTTTAAATCATCCAGCAAAGGCATCGCGGTGTTCATCCATACACCACCAGCCCCAACTGGGAATTGGTTGTAACCCCAGAACTTTTGAATGTATCCCTTTTGGTAAGGTTCCGTATTCGATTTATCATGCCACAAGCTTGGTAAAACAAGACCAAATGCGTCCAGCTTCCCTTTCTCAAAGTGCTTCATCGCGATATCACTGTCGCGAATCACTGTGATGCGGATTTTGTCGACATTATAGCGATGTTGATAATACTTATTGCTGTAACCCCACCAGTCTTCACCGACATGTTTGAAGGTCACACTTTTACCTTTTTTAATGTCATCTAGGTAGTATGCACTGGTCGTTGGTTCACTTTTAAAATTGTAGTAGCGGACAAAGTTGTCATGTATACCGTCACCATTTTCATCTTTTGAAGGGTTAGCATAAAAATGTGCGGGACGTGGGCGCAGAGCCCCCATTCGTAACAGCAATTCTTCCGGATTAAACTCTTTCGCCGCCTTAACAGCAAACGTATGAGTGTCGTACTTGATAACATCCGCAATCGTTTTGTTGTAGTAATCGTTGTACCAAGGTTCCAAGATGTCTTTGGAACGATAAAACTTCAGCATGAACACGAAATCGTCGGCAGTCACAGGTTTGCCGTCCGACCATTTGGCTTCAGGGTTGAGTTTGAAATAGACCGTTTTGTTGTCACCTGCTAACGCCCACTCGTTAGCAAGCTCAGGGATGAACTCTAAAGTATCTGGGTGGCGGACCACCAAGCCTGGTGTTTCATCTAAGATAAAAGAACGTAGCCCTGCATTAGCGTCTGGACCAACACTACGTAACGTCTGCGGGAAACTTGACATAAAGGTGCGATAAGTCCCTCCACGTTTCGCTTCTGGCGAACCATATTGAGGCTCATCCCAGTTTGTTTGCCAGTTTAAGTCGGTCGGAAGCGTTGCTGACATTGCACCAAAACTCAGGGCGCTCAGCGTGGACGCTAAAAATAATTTCTTCATAAAACTTCCCTTTTTTATGTTTTGCTCACAATGCTCGCTTAAACATAGCGTGTGAATTTTTTCGGGTCGAAAGCCGCTCGAATGGCTTCACCAATAAAGGTCACCATTACCAGAACCAGAACAATAGAAGTCACTACTGACGCAACAATCCATGGCGAATCTAAGTTTGACTTACCTTGTTGCAGTAGTTCACCCCAACTTGGCGTTGGTGGCATCAAGCCTAAGCCTAGGTAATCGAGAGCAGTCAGTGCTGTGATGTTAGCTGCAATAGTGAAAGGCGCTAGGGTTACAATCATCACCATCGTATTTGGCAAGATGTGATTAAACAAGATACGTCCAGTCGATGCCCCTAAAGCACGAGCCGCCATTACATATTCTCGTGCCGCTTCTTTATAGGTCATGGTCCGCATGTACCATGTCATACCCATCCAAGTGAAAAGCACGTTAATAGCGACAAAGAGAGCAAACGTCGGCTGAACGATTGAGACAAGAATCATAATGACGTACAAAAACGGGACCATTGACCAGATTTCGATAAGTCGCTGTACAAACAAGTCAAATTTACCGCCCCAAAAACCCATAGCACAACCGACTGCAGTACCGATCGCGTAGGAAATGGCCATCGTAAGCAACGCAAATCCCATCGCCGTTCTGAATCCGTAGACGAGTCGCGCCAAAATATCGCGACCTATCACATCTGTACCTAAATAATGCTTATTTTCGGCACTAGGTGCTGTTGGCGGGAAATCACCACTAAAATCTTGTTCATATGGGTTCCACGGCACAAGCGGCAAAATAACAAAGTTGTCGCCCCCTTCAGCCTCAAACGCTTTTTGCAGTACACGATAATCGGCTTCACTGGATGACTCTTGGCCGAATTCGCTACCTAAACGTACGTCACTGACAACAGGAAAATAGTAGCTACCATCGTACTTGACGACTAGCGCTTTACTGTTGATCAAAAGTTCGGCGAATAAAGAAAGGATCAACATGATAGAAAGAGCAACAAACGACCAATAGCCTCGTTTGATCTCTTTAAAGTGACGAATTTTCTTTTGAGTTAATGGACTAACTTTAATCATGTTACGCTCCAAACTTCACACGTGGGTCGACTAAAGCAACACAAATATCTGAAATGATGTTACCAATGAGCAGTAACAACGCATTAATGGCGACAATACCCATAACAACAGGGTAATCACGCTCCATGATTGATTCGTAACCTAATAAGCCAATGCCATCAATATTGAAGATAACTTCAATCAGGAAGGCACCGGTCATGAAGAACAACAAAGAGTTACCAAAGTGACTCGCGATTGGAATTAAGCTGTTACGCAACGCGTGCTTACGAACTGCTTTTTTGAAAGGTAATCCTTTCGCAATTGCGGTGCGGATGTAATCTGAGGAAAGGTTTTCCATCAGGTTATTTTTCATTGTCATCGTCAGCGTGGCAAAATCACCAATGAGGTAACAGATCAAAGGCAACACCGCATGCCACATAATGTCTTTAGCGCGTTCAAAGAAGGTTTCGTAATCGTCGAAGTCATCGCCGACAAAGCCTCCCATCGGAAACCATTCCAAGTGATAACTAAATAACGTGATCAGCAATACACCCACCACATAACCTGGTAGCGCGTAGCCTACGAAAATGAGTACTGAAGAAGCGGAATCAAACACAGAACCGTGCTTGAGTGCCTTATAGTAACCAAGAGGAATCGAGATAAAATAACTAATAAAGAAGGTCATGCCGCCATAAAACAACGACACTGGCAAACGCTCTGCGATCATGTCCGAGACAGGCTCGTAGTAACGCGTCGACTCGCCAAGATCTAGCATTACCAAACGACTTAACCACTCGACGTACGCTTCCGTTACAGGTTTATCCAGGCCATAAAACGCATTCAGCTCCGCGATTTGATCGTCAGAAAGGGCCGTATTACCACCCGCAGACGTCATTGATGCGGCGCCATCTCCCTGAGACTGCATTTGTGACAACATGCGTTCAACAGGTCCGCCAGGCACGAAACGAGTGATAGCAAAGATGAGAATAGTTATCCCGAGAAACGTTGGGATAACCAACGCCAAACGGCGTAAAAAGTACGACAGCATATACAACTTGCTCCTTGTCTACTGTCCAGTTCAAACGGAGTGAAAGAGGATATTTTCCGCCCAAAATGGTGCATATTTATCTCGTAGTAACTAAAACTGTTGAAGCACACTCCCTGCGCCTCAAGAGCTAGACTTTTCTACTACTGCAATAATTTCAGCGTCATATTTATCTTGAATCCACATCAGCTTCAAGTGTTTGAAACCAAAACATGACAAACTTCCTTCGATGTCGAAAAACAGAAATGTTTTTGTAAAAAATTATAAAAAACCACAAAAATAATTCATACAGAATATCAATCTAGGCTGTTTAGAGCCAAAACCCTACATAAAAATGCACCCTACACACATAAATAGACACATAATCCAAGGTTATATTTGACCTAAAAATACGAGTGAGCCCTTTAACAGCAATGGGTATCATATTTTGATACCACCTAATAAGTTCGAGCTAACAAAGTATGGATTCGATATAAAACTCATCTCAGAACAATTCACTGGAAAAATATCTTTTTCCAGATTCAATTACCCACTAAAAAACCATAGGCAAGATAAGTCATTAAAGTTTATAAGAAACACAAAATACGGTGTTTTATTGAAATTTAATCTCGATTCATAAACCTTATTCGGTTTTTTATTCCGCCTTTTAAATAAAGCCTGGTTATTTACATCTTTTTTACATTTAAGCATCCCCGTTTACCACTGGTTTGACTTCCTTTTTTCATCTCGGTTATACATTGGCCGAACGTTAACGAAATATTAACGTCACATTTGGCCGCTATGCGGCCAGACATAGGAAATAATAATAATCGGAGCAACAAGGATGTATAAAAACACAACCGCTTTATCTGTTGCGATAAGCCTTGCTTTGGGGACAGCAGCAGTTGCAGCCCCAGCAACAGCACTGGCAGAAGAGCAGCAAGTTGAAAAACTTCAAAAGATGAAAGTTACTGGTTCGCGTATCTCCACGACGGATATGGAAGGTCCTTCACCAGTTACTGTTATTAATAGTAAAGACATTGAGTCTAAAGGCTTTAACAGCGCGCAAGACGTATTGAACAGTTTGACCCAAAACACAGGTGGTGTAATGGCTCAAACAGACTCTTTCTCGTTTACACCAGCAGCGCAGTCAGTCAACTTACGTGGCCTTGGCGCGTCACGCACATTGATTCTTATTGATGGCCGTCGTCTTCCTCAATACCCGCTAGCACAAGATGGTACATCTAACTTCCAAGATATCGGCCAAATCCCTGTCGCCGCTATTGAGCGTGTTGAAGTAATGACCGACTCAGGTTCTGCTATCTACGGCTCCGACGCAATCGGTGGTGTCGTAAACTTCATTTTAAAGAAAGACTTTGATGGCGTTTCTGTAAAAGTACGCGCGGGTGACGCGACGGATGGTGGTTACCAAAATGGTCGTTTAGACGTTGTAGCTGGCAAAAACTTTGACGACAAACGTATTCTCTTCGTTGGCCAATTTGCGGGCAACGAAATGCTAAAGCAATCTGACCGAGATGATTGGGCTGGCGATGACGGTTCTAGCCGTTCTCAGCTAAGTGGCTACTCTAGCTACGGTGCAAACTTTGAAGGCGCCAACGGAACACTTCTAACACCAGCTGATGCTGGTTCTTCCTGTAAAGAAGTCGTTGGTGATGCCGCGATTGAACGAGCGGATGGAAAGTGTGGTGTTAACCGCTCTGCATACCGAACATTAAAACCAGAAAACAAACAAGTAGACCTACTTTTACGTGGTGAAATGGACATTAACGACAATGTCACTGCCATGGCAGAAGCCCGTTTTGGCTACAAGTCTACAGAATCTGAATTCGAACCTAACCCTTACAGCGTTGAAGTTGATGCCACTCACTTCCGCGGCGAAGGCGAATACACTCGCCGTATGGTCGAATTTGGACCACGCGAAAGTAACACTGAAGCCGATTCTTTTGGCTTAACCTTAGGCTTGAACGGCCTGCTTGCTGATACGTATGATTGGGACCTATCCGCTGGTTACTCTGAGCAAAGCGTTGAAACAAGCAACCCAGCAATCTTCCTAACTCTCGACCAAGCTGTACAAAATGGTGATGTCGATCTTCTAGGGCCTATCTCTCAAGACGTTGTAGACAAATACAGCGGCACTTCAAGCAAAGAAGCTTACTCAAAGCTTTACTCTGTTAACGGCTCACTGGCTGGTGATTTGGTTGAACTTCCTGCAGGTATGTCTGGCTTTGCTGTTTATGGTGAATGGAACCGTACTGACTACAATGAGACGATTGATGCGACAACAGCAGCTGGTGGTTTCTCTGGTCTAGGTGGAACATCAGGCGGCGGTGACCGCGATCAGATTGGTCTTGGTGTTGAAGCTCTTATTCCTATCATTGAAGATTTAGAAATGACTGTCGCTGGTCGTTACGACCACTACTTCGACGACTCGGCAACTGGCGGCGCATTCACTCCTAAAGTAGCCCTAGCATACCGTCCTACTGACACCCTATTGCTACGTGGTAGCTACGGTCTAGGCTTCCGAGCTCCAGACTTGAAGCGACTATTTGGTGATCAAACTCGAGGCTTTGGTTCTGGTTTTGACCCTGTGCTTTGTGCCAACGCTGGTGGTAGCGGCCCACAAGATAAAGACAAGTACCCAGAGTGTGATACTCAGTACTTCGATACGCTTAATGGCCCTAACTCTGAGCTGAAAGAAGAAACAAGTACAAACATTAACTTGGGCCTAGCGTGGGAGCCTGTGGATGATCTTGGTGTAACTGTTGACTGGTACCACATCAAGATGGAAGACGTCGTAACAGCACCAACTTACCAAGACGTAATTAACGATCCAGGTAAATACCCAGGTACTGAAGTCGTTCGTAACCCAGATGGCACCATCAAGTCGGTATCCTATGGTCCAGTGAACCAGTCGTATGAAGAGCGTTCTGGTATTGACCTAGCGATCAAATACGCATACGACACTAATGAGTTCGGTTCATTTAACACGCGTGTTGCTGTAACGAAGATCTTGATTGCTGAATATCAAGAAAACGACAGCGAGCCTGTAACGGATGAAAGAGATTTCATGCCTGAATACACCGCAACGTTAAATCTTGGCTGGGCATATGAAGATGTCGCTATCAACCTATTTGGTAAATACCGCGACCGTATGTGTTCAAGCTACGCAAACCGTTACTACTTTGATGACTGTGATTCTGCTAAAAAAGCGGGTTACAAAGCAGAAATCGCTAGTATGACAACGTGGAACCTAACGGCTTCTTACCAATTCAACGAGAGTGGTCGTGTAACTCTTGGTGCTATCAACATGTTTGACAAAGTACCGCCTGCAGATCCTCTAAGCGATACCTCTCCATTCTATGCAACTGGGTATGACGATCCAATCGGACGTCAGCTATACGTCGAGGCATCATACGACTTCTAAAAAATATTTGGCGCGGGTTTTCCGCGCCCTTTTCGACTGACTAAAACACTGACAAGGATGCAACCATGAAATTCAAGGAATTTGGTCTCAGTGCCATAGCTGCAGCATTGCTTACTATCAGTAGTAGCTCTATAGCGGCCAACTCTGGTGCTGTCGTTTCCACACAAGCAAAAGCAAATCAATCTTCAGAAGCTTCGCAACAAAAAATCGACAATTATGCCGAAAGTACTGAAGGCATGTTGGCAGAATACAAAGGCTTACTACGTCAAATCGACAGCATGAAAGTCTACAACGAGCAAATTAATCGTATGGTTCAATCACAGCAAGGTGAATTGGACTCATTAAATAACCAAATTGCTCAGATCGATCAAACGGCAACAGAAGTAGTGCCACTAACACTTAAAATGATCGATGCACTCGATGAGTTTGTGACTCTCGATCTGCCTTTCCAGAAAAAAGAACGTAATAAACGTGTCCAAGAACTGCGTCGTCTCATGGATCGCGCCGACGTAACGACTTCTGAGAAATTCCGTAAAGTGATGGAAGCCTACCAAATTGAAGAAGGCTTCTCTCGCTCAATTGAATCTTACAAAGCTAGCCTAGATAGAAATGGGGAAACCGTGACTTACGATTTCCTACGTATTGGTCGCACGGCGCTTTTATTCCAATCTCCAGACGGTGGTGAGACAGGTATGTGGAACCAACAAACACGTCAATGGGAAACATTACCGGAAAGCTACCGCATAGCGGTACAGCAAGGCCTTCGTATCGCGAAGAAGCAAGCGCCACCAGCGCTAATCAAATTGCCTGTATATGCTGGGGAGGAATAAGAGATGAAAGGATTCAAAACTCTAGCCGCTGGTCTACTAGCGAGCTTATTTATGGCTTCAGGCGTACAAGCAGAAACGCCTAAAAACCTATCTGAACTACTCAAAAACGTAAAATCAGAAAGCATCGTTGAGTCAAAAGAGAATAAAGCCCGTGAAGCTGAGTTCAAGAACAACCGAGATAAGCAAGCGGCATTATTGCAACAGGCTCGTGAAGAGCTAGCTTCACAGCAAGCACTGGGCGATCAACTTAAAGCGACATTTGATGAAAACGATAAGCAGCTGACTGAACTAACAGAAACCTTACGTGTTCGCTCTGGTACTTTGGGCGAAATGTTTGGTGTGGTCCGCCAATATGCGGGCGAGTTTAAAGGCTTATTTGCAGCCTCTCAAAACGCAGTTCAGTTCCCAGAGCGTGACGCGCTACTAACGAAACTGGCTGAAAGCAAAGAACTGCCATCAACACAAGAGCTAGAAGCATTCTGGCATACCATTCTTCAACAAGTGGTTGCCTCAGGCGAGACAGCAACAACCCAAGCCACGGTTGTTTATGGCGAAGGTAAAGAAGCGGTTCGCGATGTTACTCTTGTCGGTGAATTTAACGCGATTGCCGATGGTAAGTACGTTACTTATGTACCTCAAACAGGTAAGTTCGAAGAACTCTCTCGACAGCCTCGCACCAATATTACGCGTCATGTTGCAGGCTTTGAGTCAGCGTCAAACAGCTATGAGCCACTGTTTATTGACCCATCCCGTGGTGTAATTCTGTCTCTACTTGTACAAAGCCCTACCGTTCAAGAACGTATTGATCAAGGTGGCATTGTAGGTTACGTCATCCTTGGTATGGGTGCAGTTGGCGCTATCATTGCTCTAGTTTGCTTCCTACGCCTTCAAGTGATTGGCGGTAAAATGCGTAAGCAAGCGAAATCAGAAACCGTGATTCCTGGTAACCCTCTGGGTGAAGTTATCCAAGCTTACCAAGAGCACAAAGGTGACAACCTTGAAGATCTGGAAGCGAAACTGGACGAAATCATCCTACGTAACGCACCGAGCATTGAACGCTTTATCAGCTCAATCAAACTGTTCGCTTCTGTAGCACCACTTCTAGGTCTACTGGGTACGGTTATGGGTATGATCGGTACGTTCCAAGCAATCACACTATTTGGTACAGGTGATCCTAAGCTAATGGCTGGCGGTATCTCTGAAGCACTTGTTACTACGATGCTTGGTCTGGTTGTCGCAATTCCTCTACTGTTCCTGTACACCATCGTACACAGTAAAGGTCGTCGTTTGGTTCAAACTCTTGAAGAACAGAGTGCAGGCTTCATCGCTCGCTATCAGGAAAAACTACATAAAGCCGAAAGCTAAGGAGGCGTTATGTGGTGGTTAGTTGGAGAACTTGAATCAATTAGGCGCTTCTTGGGAATGGGTGGCGATGTACTCGTCGCCATCTTCATCCTCAGCTTTATGCTTTGGGCAGTATTGTTAGAACGTTGGTTCTATTTTGCTGCCGTCGCTCCAAAAGCCATGAAAAAAGCCGTTGGCTCATGGCAGGGGCGATCAGAGCACCAGAGCTGGAACGCTAAGATGATCCGACAAGAAATTGTTTCTCGTCAGGACATTGAGAATAAAAAGGGCCTGCCAATCGTGAAAGTGTTGATTGCGCTTTGTCCCTTACTGGGTTTGCTCGGCACCGTTGTTGGCATGATCCAAGTATTCGACATCTTAGCGGTAACAGGAACAGGAAGCCCTCGAGCAATGGCCTCGGGGATCTCAAAGGCAACAATCCCAACGTTAGCCGGGATGGTGGCTTCTCTATCAGGACTGTTCTTTAGTTCACGTCTTGATCATTTAGCCAAAGTCACAACGCAAAAGCTGGAAGATAAGCTAAAGCATATTGCCTGAGTAAATGGAATTAGAGGTATAGGTCATGAAAAGACGCTATAGCAGTGATAGCAGTGATGAAACCGCTATCGATATGACACCGATGCTCGACATCGTATTCATCATGTTGATCTTCTTTATCGTAACAACATCGTTCGTAAAAGAAGCTGGTCTAGAAGTAAACCGCCCGACGGCAAGCTCTGCGCAAACCGTGAAAAAAGGTAACATCATGGTCGCAGTTGGTGCGGCGGGTGATGTTTGGGTTGATAAACGCCGCATCGAAGTGGACGCGGTTCGCGCGAATATTGAACGTCTTCGTGCAGAAAGCCCTGATGGCGCAGTTGTTATCCAAGCCGACACAGAAGCAAATGCTGGCGTAGTCGTGAAGGTTATGGACCAGATCAAAATGGCAGGTGTAGAAAGCATCTCCATTGCCGCAACCAATAAGGATTAAGCTTATGCGGTATCTGGCCTCAATTGCACTGGCGCTCATTGTCTCCCTCGGGTTGTTCTGGGGGATGGACAAGCTAGTAAACAAAGAGCGCCACGAGTTAGTGTCGAATGATGACCTGCGTATGGTCGAGTTTATTCGCATTAAACCAGACGAAAAAATACAGGAGAAAAAACGCGAACTTCCAAAGCCACCACCGCCTAAGCGTCCGCCGCCGCCGCCAGAAATGAAAGTGACAGCGACAGTAAAACCGGTGATGGAGCAGACCCCAATGGATATGCCAAAGCTTGACCTACCCGTAAATGTTACAGGTGGTTCGGTGCTTGGACATTATAGCCAGGGTGGAGGTGCGCAACTCGCGGGTAGCGGAGGTCCAACACCTCTAGCGACATTCCAACCTCAAATGCCTAGGAAAGCTGCGAAAGCAGGAATAGAAAAAGGGGTCGTCTTATTAGAGTTTACTGTCAACGCACGTGGTGCCGTAGAGGACATCAAAGTTCTTAAAGAGCAACCACGACGCTTAGGCCTCGGTCGAGCGGCAAGAAAAACAGTCTCTAAATGGACATTTAAACCAAAATTGGTTGACGGGAAACCTGTTAGCTCGCGCCTATCGCAAGAAATAGAGTTCTCAACCAATTAAGGAGTCACGATGAAAAGTTTATGGAAAAGCAAAGTGGCTTCTTTAATTCTCTTCGTAGGAGTGGCAATGGCCGCTCCTACGATGGCAAAAGAAGCTCCTCAGTTATCAGATCGGACATTTCGAACCGTTAACAAAGTGCAAGAGTTGATCGCAACTGAAAAATATTCAGCAGCGAAAGAAAAACTAGCAAGCGCTTTAGAAAGCACAAGTTCGAAAAAATACGACCGAGCAGTTTTACTTCAGCAGACTGGCTTTTTGTATTCGCTACAAGACAATTATGTGCAAGCAGCAAAATACTTTGCCGAAGCATTACAGCTCGACGCACTTCCCGTTCCTGTTGCTCAACAAGTTCGCTACAGCTTGGCTCAGCTTTACCTAGCTGAAGAAAAGTATACGTTGTCTGTAAAAACGATGAAGGAATGGTTCAAGGTTGCAGAAACAACCAAAGAGAAGCCTCAAGCTCATGCTTATATCACGTTAGCGAGCGCTTATGTTCAGTTGGAAGATTACAAAAATGCAATCCCGCCAACCAAAAAAGCCATCGCGATGAGCAAGAGCCCAAGTGAGTCTTGGTACTTAATTCTCGTTGCATCTCACTACGAGTTAGGCCAGCTGAAAAGCGTTGCCAGTGTACTCAAAACTCTGACTTCAAAGTACCCTCAGAAAAAGCGTTACTGGATGCAACTTTCTGGTGTCTACATGGAGCTAGGTCAAGAACGCAACTCTCTAGCCACCCTAGAAATGGTTTACAAAATGGGGAAACTAGAAGGAGAGAAGGAATATTTACGCTTTGTAAACTTCTTGGCTTATCAAGGTATTCCATATAAAGCAGCCAAAACTCTTGACAAGGAAATGGCAGCTGGAAACATTGAAAAGACGAAGGAAAACTATGACCGCCTAGCCAGTTTCTGGCAGCAAGCTAAAGAGCTAGATAAATCAATTCTCGCTTATAAAAAGTCATATAACCTCGCTCCTTCTGCTAAAACGCAAATTCAGATTGCTCGCTTAATGATACAAGACAAGCAGTATTCTGAAGCAACTCGTTTTGTAGAAAGCGCGGCATCCAGTGCCTCTAAAGAGCAAAAGGCAGAACTTGAATACATTCGCGGGATGGCCTATTTCGAGCTTAAGCAACCACAAAAGGCCTTGCAGGCGATGAAAGGCGCTGCTCAATCGCCAAAATTCAGGTCAACCGTTAGCCCTTGGATAAATTTCCTAGAGTCTCAAGGATAATTCGAAGATTAAGTGTGAGTCAGTCGCACGTCTGGGGAAGTGAAAGCTTCCCCTTTTTTCCGTTTTATCTTTATTAACCCCTATTTTTAACCAGAGTCACTCACGCAAGCCAAATCGGGACTCTAAACCTAAAATCAGCACACTAAACGGTTGTAGAAATGGTTTTAATAACAGAGTGCGCGGATGGTAAGTCCTGTATCACGCTCCTTCTTCGCTGTTTAGGAACACTCTGGCGTAAGTAACTATTTCATCTGAGACGATCACAGACAGAAAGATCAACTGGTAACAAAATAGAGATCATGATACTCTTCGCCTCCATTTTTCTGGCGGGATTATCACCAATATCCACCCCTTTGGTGGTTGATTTCTCAATGCCAGTGCTATCGTTATAAGAATGTCGAACTTTCCTTCGGCACTCAATCAATCCAATCAAAAGTGGAACAGTACAATGGGCAAAGGTACTCTCTATATCGTATCTGCACCTAGCGGCGCAGGTAAATCTAGCTTGATCTCAGCGATGTTGGAACGCAACCCAACCTACGCAATGAAAGTGTCTGTGTCTCACACCACGCGCAACATGCGACCTGGTGAAGAAAATGGTGTCCACTACCATTTTGTAGCGAAAGATGAGTTTGAAGCCCTGATCGCTAAAGGTGACTTCCTAGAATACGCAGAAGTGTTTGGTAATTATTACGGCACATCTCGTGTATGGATTGAAGAAACACTAAATAAAGGTATCGACGTTTTTCTAGATATCGACTGGCAAGGCGCACGCCAAATCCGTGAACAAATGCCAGAAGCCAAAAGCATCTTCATCCTGCCACCATCAAACGGTGAGTTAGAGCGTCGCTTGAACACTCGTGGTCAAGATAGCGATGAAGTGATCGCAAAGCGTATGGCTGAAGCCAAGTCGGAAATCTCTCATTACAACGAGTACGACTACGTGATCGTAAACGACGATTTTGATACCGCTTTGATGGATTTTAAAGCTATCTTGCGTGCTGAAAGATTGAAGGAAGAAAAGCAAGCTGCTAAATATAAAGGTATGCTTGACGCGTTGTTAGCAGAGTAACTTCAAAAAAGTCACGCTGTAAAACATAAAGAATTTCCCGTTTTTTGCCCAGTGCGAAAAACACAATAAACTACCTGAGAAAGTCCACAAACGGTGGCTTGTCTAATTGCTAGTAAATAAAGTAGTTAGGTTGTATACTTTCTCGTCATTCTAAAATTTTAGTTAACTATTTGGAGTCCTCATGGCACGCGTAACTGTTCAAGACGCTGTTGAAAAAGTTGGCAACCGTTTCGACCTAGTACTGATTGCGGCTCGCCGCGCTCGTCAAATGCAAACTGGCGGTAAAGATGCACTAGTGCCAGAAGAGAACGATAAGCCAACGGTTATCGCTCTACGCGAAATCGAAGAAGGTTTAATTACTAAAGAAGTTCTAGACGCTCGTGAACGTCAAGAACAGCAAGAGCAAGAAGCGGCAGAGCTAGCGGCAGTAAGCAGCATCGCTCACAACCGTTAATTCTGACTTTAGAATTCAACAACCTCCCGGGCCTATAATTTGTATCTATTCGATAGCCTCAAAGACGTTGCCCAAGAATACCTAACAGAGCCTCAGATTGAGGCTCTGCGTCAATCTTATGTGGTAGCGAGAGATGCCCATGAAGGGCAAACCCGCTCTAGCGGTGAACCATACATCATCCACCCTGTCGCTGTGGCTCGTATCTTGGCCGAAATGCGCCTTGATATCGAAACCCTCCAAGCTGCTTTGCTGCATGACGTCATTGAAGACTGTGATGTAACTAAAGAAGATCTCGAAGAGAAATTCGGCAACACTGTCGCAGAATTGGTTGATGGTGTATCTAAACTGGACAAACTCAAATTCCGCGATAGGAAAGAGGCTCAGGCTGAGAACTTTCGTAAGATGGTTCTGGCCATGGTGCAAGATATCCGCGTCATTCTGATCAAACTGGCTGACCGCACGCACAACATGCGTACGCTTGGCGCGCTTCGACCAGATAAAAAGCGTCGTATTGCTCGTGAAACGTTAGAAATTTACGCGCCCCTCGCTCATCGTCTTGGTATTCACAATATCAAAACCGAACTCGAAGAGTTGGGCTTTGAGGCGCTATATCCCAACCGCTACCGCGTACTGAAAGAAGTGGTTAAAGCCGCACGTGGTAATCGTAAAGAGATGATCCAACGCATTCACAGCGAAATAGAAGGCCGTCTGCAAGATTTTGGCTTGAATGCTCGCGTCGTTGGTCGTGAGAAAAACCTGTTCTCTATCTACAACAAGATGAAAACCAAAGAACAGCGCTTTCACACCATCATGGATATCTATGCGTTCCGAGTCGTTGTTGATACCGCTGATACTTGTTATCGCGTTTTAGGCCAAGTACACAGCTTGTATAAGCCACGTCCTGGTCGCATGAAAGATTACATCGCGGTACCAAAGGCGAACGGCTATCAATCGCTACACACTTCCATGGTTGGCCCACACGGCGTACCTGTTGAAGTTCAGATCCGTACTGAAGATATGGATCAAATGGCGGACAAAGGTGTCGCGGCACACTGGTCTTACAAAGACAAAGGCGACAAGTCTGGTACCACTGCGCAAGTGAAAGCTCAGCGTTGGATGCAAAGCCTGTTAGAGCTACAACAAAGCGCGGGTAACTCATTCGAATTCATTGAAAACGTAAAATCCGATCTTTTCCCAGATGAGATTTACGTCTTCACACCAAAAGGTCGTATCGTTGAATTGCCTTTAGGCGCAACGGCTGTCGACTTTGCCTATGCCGTACATACCGATGTAGGCAACTCTTGTGTTGGTGCTCGTGTTGACCGTAACCCTTACCCATTGAGTAAGGCATTGAAAAACGGTCAGACGGTGGAAATTATCAGTGCCCCTGGTGCGCGTCCGAATGCGGCATGGCTAAACTATGTCGTGACTTCTCGTGCCCGCACTAAGATTCGACAAGTACTGAAAACGATGCGTCGTGAAGAGTCGATTACTTTAGGTCGTCGCCTACTTAATCACGCACTTGGCCGTCACTCGATTGATTCAATTTATCCAGAAAATATCCAAGAAGTCTTGAATGATCTTCGCCTAGAAAGCATCGATGATTTATTGGCTGCTATTGGATTGGGTGAGTTGATGAGCATTGTGATCGCACGTCGTCTCCTTGGTGACACCGAAGAGCTCACGACAACAAGTTCAATCCCAACGGACTCGAAGAAGAAGCTTCCGATTCGTGGCGCAGAAGGCTTATTGCTGACGTTTGCAAATTGTTGTCATCCTATCCCAGATGATCACATTATTGCTCACGTATCGCCTGGTCGTGGTTTGGTTGTTCACCGAGAAACATGTCCGAACGTTCGTGGTTATCAGAAAGAGCCAGACCGTTATATGGCTGTCGCTTGGTCTGAAGACTACGATAAAGAGTTCATTGCTGAACTTAAAGTCGACATGCTTAACAACCAAGGTGCTCTTGCAGAACTGACCAACGTGATCTCGAAAACAGGATCAAACATTCATGGCCTTTCAACGGAAGAACGTGATGGTCGTCTATACACTGTGACTGTGCTGTTGACGACGAAAGATCGTGTCCACCTTGCTGGTATCATGCGTAAGATTAAGGCAATGCCTCAAGCAACCCGAGTCAGACGCAGAAAGAACTAACCTCTATCGCCACCTACTCTGTTAGGTGGCGATTTTTTATACCTCAATAAATATGAACCTAGAACGTTACAACCGTATTCACCAAGTCCTAAAAACTCGCCAAACTGATCTGACACTTTGTCTCGAAGAAGTACATAAGCCAAACAACGTCTCTGCTGTGATCCGCACCGCTGACGCGACAGGCTTACACAAAGTTCACGCAATTTGGCCAGACAAAATGCGTACGCTGAGCCATACCTCAGCTGGCGCGCGTAACTGGGTTGAAGTGGATACTCACGATTCGATTGAAACTGCGATTACCGAACTCAAAGCGCAAGGTATGCAGGTTTTGGTGACCAATCTTTCGGACACCGCCGTCGATTTTCGCGAGATCGACTACACCAGACCAACGGCAATCATTTTAGGCAGTGAAAAAGTTGGCGCTTCGGAGCAAGCCAAACAGCTTGCCGATCAAGACATTATTATCCCAATGGTGGGCATGGTGCAGTCACTAAACGTATCGGTTGCCAGTGCCGTAATTTTGTATGAAGCGCAACGTCAACGTGAAGCCGCAGGCATGTACGACCGAGAAGAAAGCGCTCTGCCTAAAGAGACAATCAACCGTATTCTCTTTGAACGTGGTCACCCAGTGCTGGCAAAGGTCGCGAAACGAAAAGGGCTCGTTTACCCACCACTCGATGAAGAAGGTCAAATCATCGCCGATGACGCGTGGTGGCAAGAGATGCAAAGCAAGTAACAGACTTTCGTCATCCTGAACGGCGGCGAAGGAGCGTGGTTCAGGATCTAATTCTCAAATATACAGATGCTGATTGTGTTAACTTCAGCGACATACTTGTTGGAAATAGAATCCTGATGTCGCTAAAGCTCCTCGGAATGATAGGTTATCAGTCAAATCATGACACTAACTAAAGCATGACTATTTTTTCCTGTACAAAAACACAGCTCCATGGTTAACATACTGCTATGTTAACCATTTTCTTGAGCCCTCTATGTCCGCCCAAATGTTATCTGCCGTCCCATTAACCTCCCTTTCTGGAGTTGGCGCGAAAGTCGCAGAAAAACTCGCCAAAGTTGGCTTACATAGCGTTCAAGATTTGCTGTTTCACCTTCCGTTACGCTACGAAGATCGTACTCGTATTTACCCTATTGCCAAACTGCATGCTGGCCTTTGGGCGGCCGTGCAAGGTAAGGTCATGGCAGTCGACACCATCTTCGGTAAGCGCAAAATGCTAACGGTAAAAATCAGCGACGGTAATGGCACTATCACGCTGCGCTTTTTCAACTTTACCGCAGCCATGAAGAACAATTTCACGCAAGGTAAGTTAGTACATGCTTACGGTGAAATTAAGCGCGGTGGCATGGGTTTGGAAATTGTTCATCCTGACTACAAGTTTTACGTTAGCGAGCAAAAGCCCGATGTAGAACAGAGCTTAACTCCTGTTTATCCCACTACAGATGGTTTACGCCAAATCACATTGCGCAACCTTACCGAACAAGCTTTAGCCCTGCTTGATAAAACCGCAGTGCAGGAATTACTTCCAGCTGGGTTGTATGACCATCAAATCACGATGTCGCAAGCGCTGCACACCATTCATCGCCCACCACCAACCATTAATTTAGATGAGTTTGACGAAGGCAAACATCCTGCCCAAATCCGCTTAATTATGGAAGAATTGCTAGCACAAAACTTATCGATGCTGGCGGTGCGTAGCAAAGGTCAGAAGGATTCAGCGCTACCTCTCGGTCCTTGTAATAAACTAAAAACGCAGCTTTTAGCCCAACTGCCTTTCTCTCCTACAAACGCTCAAACCCGAGTAGTACAAGAGATTGAAGCCGATCTAGAAAAACCGCACCCAATGATGCGATTAGTGCAAGGCGATGTTGGTTCGGGGAAAACGTTGGTTGCCGCTTTGGCCGCTGTTAGAGCCATTGAGCATGGCCATCAGGTGGCACTCATGGCGCCAACCGAACTATTGGCCGAGCAACACGCTATCAACTTCGCAAACTGGTTTGAAACCATGGGCATTCAAGTCGGTTGGTTAGCGGGTAAACTCAAAGGTAAGGCAAAGGAAGCCGAGCTGGCTCGTATTGCCAGTGGTGAAGCACAAATGGTAGTGGGTACTCACGCGCTATTCCAAGAGCACGTTGAATTTCATCACCTTGCTTTGGTCATCATTGATGAACAGCACCGCTTCGGTGTCCATCAGCGATTAGAATTGCGTGAAAAAGGCGCAAAACAAGGCGCCTACCCACATCAGTTGATCATGACGGCGACGCCTATTCCTCGCACCTTAGCTATGACCGCTTACGCCGATCTGGAAACTTCCGTGATTGACGAGCTACCACCGGGTCGAACGCCGATTCAAACCGTTGCCATTCCAGATACAAAACGTGACGACATCGTCGAGCGTGTCCGAAATGCCTGCTTAAACGAAGGCAAGCAGGCATATTGGGTGTGTACTCTGATTGATGAGTCGGAAGTATTAGAAGCGCAAGCCGCGGCAGATACCGCTGAAGAGCTTCAACGTAAGCTACCGGACGTAAAAATTGGTCTAGTACACGGACGAATGAAGCCGGCAGAGAAACAAGCGGTGATGCAAGATTTCAAAGACAATAAACTGCATTTGCTGGTCGCAACGACAGTGATTGAAGTTGGTGTGGATGTGCCAAACTCTAGCTTGATGATCATAGAAAACCCTGAACGTCTTGGTTTGGCACAATTACACCAGTTAAGAGGTCGCGTGGGCCGAGGTTCCGTTGCTAGCCATTGTGTGCTGCTGTACCACTCTCCGCTGTCAAAAACCGCGCAAAAACGTCTCGGAGTACTACGTGAAAGTAACGATGGCTTCGTCATTGCGCAGAAAGACCTAGAAATTCGTGGCCCTGGAGAACTATTGGGTACAAAGCAGACAGGTCTTGCTGATTTCAAAATCGCAGACTTAGTTCGAGATCAACGCCTGATTCCCGAAGTTCAGCGTATTGCGCGTCATATTCATGACAATTACCCGACTAACGCAACAGCGATTATCGATCGCTGGTTGGGTGAGCGGGATATTTACTCCAAAGCGTAATGATTGAAAGCGAGCCAAATGGCTCGTTTTTTAATGCGCCAAAAACAAAGCAAACGTTTGCTTTTTGAGTAAATCTCTCTATAATCGCGCACAAATTTTTAAGTGTGTTAGATCACACTCCACCAACCTGAGTTGACTCTGATTAACAGCAATCACAGGTAACGACGTCAACTCCACCCTGCTCTCCCATTCAGCGAGAACTAGGGAAATATTGCGACTAGCGAGACAAACAATGACAACTTCAAACCGATCTTCGGAACTGGTCTATCAACTCAACGATCGACCACCTTTGCCTCAAACCATTTTTGCCGCACTTCAGCACTTATTGGCGATGTTCGTCGCGGTTATCACTCCCTCACTGATCATCTGTCAGTCTTTGGGTGTACCAGCAGACCAAACGAATACCATCATCAGCATGTCTTTGTTTGCGTCAGGCGTGTCTTCGTTTATTCAAATTCGCACCGTTGGCCCAATTGGCTCTGGTTTGCTCTCTGTTCAAGGCACCAGCTTTAACTTTTTAGGTCCTATTATTGGAGCAGGCCTATCGCTGAAAGCCGGTGGAGCAGACATCAGCACCATGATGGCTGCCATTTTTGGTACGATTTTAGTCGCATCATTTGCAGAAATTTTCCTATCTCGCGTATTGGATCATGCCCGCCGAATCATCACTCCGCTCGTTTCAGGCATCGTCGTCACTCTTATCGGTCTCACACTGATTCAAGTCGGCTTAGTATCAATGGGCGGTGGCTACGCAGCATTAAATGAAGGAACCTTCGGCAGCTTAGACAAACTTGCTCTGGCTGGGACGGTACTTGGATTAATTGTGATTTTAAACCGCTCGAAAAACCCATACATCCGTGTGGCTTCAATCGTGATTGCGATGCTAGTGGGCTACATCATGGCGTATTTTATGGGGATGGTAGATACTTCTCAGCTAGGCGCAACTGAGATCGTAGCACTGCCCGTACCAATGCAATATGGCTTATCGTTTGACTGGTCTCTGTTCATTCCGCTGGTACTGATTTTCTTTATTACCGCACTAGAGGCCATCGGTGATATTACCGCAACATCTGAAGTGTCTGGTGAGCCAGTAAAAGGCCCAGTGTACATGAAACGCATTAAGGGCGGTGTGTTAGCAGACGGCTTAAACTCTGCAATCGCAGCCGTTTTCAACAGCTTCCCGAACTCAACGTTTAGCCAGAATAACGGCATCATCATGCTAACAGGAGTCGCGAGCCGCTACGTGGGTTACTTTATTTCAGGCATGTTAGTGATTCTTGGCTTGTTTCCTGGCGTCGCTAGCTTTGTTCAGTTGATTCCTGAGCCAGTACTTGGCGGCGCAACGATTGTCATGTTTGGTACGATTGCTGCCGCTGGTGTGCGTATTATCTCTCGTGTTGAGCTCGATCGCCGCGCAATTCTGATCATGGCCTTATCCTTCTCAATGGGACTTGGTATCGCACAAAAACCAGAGATCCTGCAATTTATGCCAGAATTTATTAAGAGTATTTTCTCAACTGGTGTTGCAGCAGGTGGCATCACAGCGATCATTTTAAATCTACTTCTGCCAGAGAAACTGGAAGACGAAGATGAACTTCCTCAGGAAGTGAAAGAGTCTTAAGATTATTGAGAATAAGAAAAGCCCAACCTATTTAGGTTGGGCTTTTTGTTTGAAAGGGTGCGGGCCATCGACTTACTTGGTAGGAAAGCTGATTTGAGCGATTAAACCGCCTTCACTGCGATTACGCATCACTACAGAGCCTGAATGCTGGCTGATTATACGCTTCACAATCGCCAACCCTAGCCCAGTGCCTTCACTACCGCGAGCGGTGTCACCACGCGTAAAGGGTTCAAATAACCTCGCGATTTGAGAATGCTCGATACCCGGTCCGTTGTCCTCTACTGAAATCCACACTAGCTGCTTATCTGCTGTCACACCAGTGCTGATTTTGACCCAGCCATTACCATAACGTAGCGCATTCACAACTAAGTTACTGATCGCCCTCTTAATCGCAATCGCGCTTCCTTTGGCTGGCGGCAAGTTAAGATTAAGATCTGTTTCAATTTCAACCTCATAACCACCTTCAGAACTGGCGACGTCACTGGCAATCGTACTGATATCAACCGCTTCAAACGATTCTTGGTTCACCGGTTTGAGATAATCCATAAACTGACTGATGATCTCATTGCATTCTTCCGTATCGCTAATGATCCCCTCCGCAAGATAGCTGTCCTCAGGAGACATCATTTCTGTCGCTAGGCGAATACGCGTCAGAGGCGTTCGTAAGTCATGGCTAATCCCCGCCATTAATAAGGCTCGGTCTTCTTCTAGCTCTTGAATACCTTTCGACATTTGATTAAAGGCTCGAGTTACAGAGCGAATCTCCGATGCGCCTTTCTCTGCTAAGGGGGGCGGGATTTCGCCTCGACCGACGTCTTTCGCGGCTCTCTCTAAAGCCAAAAGTGGACGGTTTTGCAAACGAATAAACAACCAACCACCAGCAATGATCAGCAGCGCCATAATCAAACTGTTACGAAACAGCGGTGCAAAATCTTCTTCTTGCAGCTCAGATAACGGAATACGAATGATGGAGTTCGGCAACTTTTCGATGTGCATCCACAAAATGTAACTTTCATCGCCAAGCAATAAGCGTACTTCGGTGGGCGAACCTAGCTCTTGGCTCATTTCTTCAGACATCAAATCAATCGACATTGCGTGATGAAATTCAATCGCCTTATCGCTGTCAAGGCTGTGAACCGTCACCCCTAATCTTTCTAATAATTGACGCCTTAACGGTGCATCAGACTTTAAAGGTCCTTCATCATCAAGCACCAAATTGAGCTCATGGGCGAGAATTTTATTGAACTGCTGCAAACTCGGCATCAACGCGTAGTTAAAAACGGCGTAGTAAGAGAAAACTTGGCTCGCGAGAAGCAAAGAGATGAACAGCAGAATAGATTGTGTCAGTGAACTTCGGATGCGCATGGAACGTTCCTAGTGGTCCTAATCGCGAAATTTCAGCCTTCAAAGGGAAGGTAATGAAGGCTGAAGTTGCTATAGCCAAGTGCTGGCTATGGAGTGAAGAGGTTACACCTCTTTGCCGTCTGGGACGAAAACATAACCTAGGCCCCATACGGTTTGAATGTAGCGCGGCTTGCTCGGATCGTCTTCTAACATGCGACGTAAACGTGAGATTTGTACGTCAATAGAACGTTCCATTGCAGAATATTCACGGCCACGCGCCATGTTCATCAATTTGTCTCGTGACATTGGCTCACGTGCATTCATCACGAGCGCCTTTAGAACAGCAAACTCTCCAGAGGTGAGTGGCATTGCCTCGTCACCGCGGAACATCTCGCGAGTGCCTAGATTGAGTCGGAACTCCCCGAACTCCACCACTTTTTCTTCCGTGCTTGGTGCACCCGGCAACTCTACAGTTTGGCGGCGTAATACGGCCTTGATGCGAGCCAATAATTCGCGTGGGTTAAACGGTTTTGGCAAATAATCATCCGCCCCTACCTCAAGACCTACGATGCGGTCCACTTCATCACCTTTCGCGGTGAGCATTAAGATTGGCAACATATTGTTCGCGTGGCGTAGACGACGACAAATTGACAAACCGTCTTCACCTGGCAACATTAGGTCCAGCACCATTAAGTGAAAGTTTTCGCGCGTTAGTAGGCGATCCATCTGTTCGCCATTGGCGACACTTCGTACCTGAAAACCTTGCTCAGAAAGGTAACGCTCCAATAGAGCACGTAAACGAGCATCGTCATCAACCACTAAAATTTTATGATTTTCTTGCATTGAAACATCCTTTCAGAAGCGTCTATTGTCGAAAATGTATCACTGTTTTTCCTAACGTGCTCAAGCAAATTGTTACTCTTTTTATCTTAAGCGCTTTATTCTCTCTCTAGCAGGTATTTTCAGCACCTACTATTGACCATAATTCCATTCCAGTTCACGTTTGGCCTCAAGCAGCTCTTGCTGTGCCTCAGCCAGCTTGTGACGTTTTTTCTCAATTTTGTCTGCTTTCCCTGAATGCTGAGCTTCGACTAATTCTTCCTCTCGCTCCTCAACTTCTTTAGTCTTTTCTTCCACTTCTGTTTGCAGCTCTTGGCGCAGCTCACCTTCCGAGCATTCATTCTGGATAGCGGAAAGTGCTTGCTCCAAGCCTTTAATTCGATGTTCATTACCTTGCGCTTTTGCATACTCGAGCTGCTGCTCTACCGCTAACTCTTTAGCGTCACAGCCTTTCACTTCATCTTGAGCAAAAACTGAAAGTGAGAAACCTATTGTTAGTGCAGCACTACACATGACTGCTTTGTTCATTTTACTTCTCCGAGAAAGGCACCATGCCTTTATACCAAATATTCTGACGTTGAGACCCAAGTCACTCCTAGTGAACTTCATGAGACTTGAATCGGTGATAAAGCCTCAGTCTTCCGAGGCCGGTTGAATATATTCAATTGAGTTGATGAACCACTCTTTTTCACCTTCTGGGGTGCGTACCGTGAACTCTTCATCCACTTGTTTTTTCAACATCGCTCGCGCCATAGGTGAATCGATAGAGATGTAGTCTTTCGCATCGCCATAAATCTCTTCAGGCCCGACAATACGAAACTTTTTCACTTCTCCTGCCTCATTTTCTATTTCCACCCATGCACCAAAAAAGACTTTGCCTTCTTGTTGCGGAGAATAGTCAACGATCGTGACTTCTGGCAGGAATTTACGAAGGAAGCGGACACGACGGTCGATCTGACGGAGTAAACGTTTATTGAAGGTGTAATCCGCATTTTCTGAGCGATCGCCCAGGCTCGCCGCCCAAGTGACGATCTTGGTGATTTCCGGGCGCTTTTCATTCCAAAGGTAATCATGCTCTTGTTTGAGTTTGTTGTAACCTTCTCGTGTAATCAGCTTAGTTTTCAAATTAACTCCTATCTCAACTAAAAAATGCTGCTCTTTGGCAGCATTAAGGAGATGATATACCCAAAGATCCAATGTTGTTCAGGCTTTGGGTATCAAGGTGATAAGGCGGCCAGAGTGTTACTTTTCGTAATCCGGTTTTTGCGTCACGATGTAATTCGTATCACTCGAAACAACCGCGCCATGTTTTAGGAAGTTTTTACCTAAAATCATGCTGTAATGGAAGCGACCTCGGTCCTGTAAGTTGACTCGGATCTTCTTCTCTAATTCGCCAAGCTTAACATGCATTTCAACCACAGGGCGTACGTTCGCTTTCTCGCCTTTCTTCGCTTTAATACGCATGACATCAACAACAGGCTTGGTAAACGCCTGTTTCATGCCAAGATCGTTCTCATAGGTAAAGCTCACCATGTCTTTGCCGTCTTTCTTAAACTGCTTGATGTTCTTAGCATTGATTGAGCTTACATCTGCACCCGTGTCTAACTTCACAGGGAAAGACATCCCCTCAACTTCAGCCACTTCGATATGGCCAGCTTTGAAAAGTGGCCTTGCATCTAGTAGATGGTCTGCGCGAGTGTTCAGTAACACACCACCCTTGGCTATGTCATGACCAAAGACGAAAAAGGGTTGAGTGTCACCCTCATCAAGCACATCGAGCGCAAACTTCATTGATGTGTCTTTTCTACCGAGAAGAAAGTCTCCTTCGACAACAGGGCGAACCGCGCTGCCAACCTTGAGCTTTTTCAACACTGGTTTGGTGATTTTTTCTTCTTTCCCCTCATCGTTCATTAAATAAAACGTGACGGATTCATCCTTACCTTTTTCTGTTACTTCAAACCCATTTACACGCAGTAATGGCGTTTTCACAGTAAAAGTGGGGTAAGCAGGGACGGTATAACCATCAATGGTGACCTGTTCTTCTGGTGAAACGACAAGAGGTTTTGATTTGAGTGCGCTTTTGAACGTTTTTTCTACGCCACCCAGTAGATTTTCTCTGTCCGTATCAATAACAAAGTGCTGACTCGCGACGTCCCGACCTAAGCGAATTTGCGAACTGAACTTACTGCGATCACGCAGATACACCAACCAACGTTGAGTTTCATTTTCGCCGACTTTGACGGGTAAATAGACTAAAGGGCGCTCGCTTTTGGTCGTTTTCAGCATTCGTACCAAGGGTAATGTCATTGGATGACGCTTGCCATTCTCGCCCTCTAACATAAAAGAGACTTCGTTATGCTTTTTGTCTACCTTGATGTCCAGTGCATGGACGTTGGTATAACGGCTAGAAGTTGAGATGCTGATCTTATATGGCACACCTTCGACTTCAACCGTCTCTTTTTTGCCAATCATTTTTGCGCGTGGCTGTTCTTGAAGGTAATCGTAACCAGCGAAGACCCATGCGTTATCATCGAGATAGGTTTTACCAATCAAGATAGGAGAAGAGAATTGCGTACGCTTGGTCAGGTTCACTTCCGTATCAACGGTGTGACCAGCGATTGTCATCGGCATTTTTATTGTCGGGCGTAGGATGGGCTTTTTGCTTGTTCGACTGCGAATCGCGCTCACTCTTTCCAGATCATCGGTAATCTGTATTTCCTTCCCTGTATAAGGGTGAGGAACCGTAAAGCTAACCTTTACTTGATATGGCTTAAAGCTGTCGGCGTCCCACTTTGCCTTCGTACCACCTAAGTCATCGACAATCGCCCAAAGTAACTCGTTATCTTTCAAATCTTGGTAATCTGGGTGTGAGCTACTGACATGGATATTCTCCGCATGCATCGATGTCGTATCTGCACCAGTATCAATCTTGCCAATAAATGGCACCGCTTTTAGTTCCGGAATGTCACTGTAGTAGACGCTCTCCACACGCCCTAGTACCAATTTGTTATCGAGCTGATAAACGGGAGCTTGTGTGGTTCCTGAGATAGACTGCGCCCAACTAAGCGGGGCGACAAGTAAGGCACTCGTAAGCGCTAACGCCAAAGACATTTTTTTCATCATGATTATCCGTATAAGCCGAGGTACATTTAGTGATATCAACAACCGTGGAATTAGGTTAGTCGATAACTGCGGATATAAGTTCTCAATTTAATTACAGTTTTGACATAAATCTGACTGATGTCCACCAGCGCCCGGTAAATTTTTGCCTCGTTAATTTAAAACATTGCAAATTCTTCGAACGACCCCAATGTTCTATACAACCAAAACTGAATTAAAAGAGAAAACACGGATGAGCCAAGCTATCTGTCGCATGATTGCTCAAGAACTGAATGTTCGCCCAGAGCAAGTCAACGCCGCTGTCACCCTAATTGATGATGGCAACACTGTCCCTTTTATTGCACGTTACCGCAAAGAGGTGACGGGGGGCCTTGATGATACCCAGCTGCGTACTTTGGACAGCCGTCTGTCTTACCTTCGTGAAATGGATGATCGCCGCCAAACCATCCTCAAATCAATCCAAGAGCAAGGCAAACTGACGCCAGAGCTAGAACAAGAGATCGCGCAGGCAGACAGCAAAACTCGTCTTGAAGACTTATACCTACCTTACAAACCCAAGCGTCGTACGAAAGGTCAGATCGCGATTGAGGCTGGTCTTGAGCCGCTCGCAGATCAGCTTTGGAATCATCCACAAACCGAGCCAGAAAGCGAAGCAAGCAAATACCTTGATGCAGACAAAGGCATCGCAGACACCAAAGCTGCATTGGATGGCGCTCGCGCGATCATCATGGAGCGCATCGCAGAAGACGCAAACTTACTGGAAAAAATTCGCAACCACTTAAATCGCAATGCGGAACTGGTCTCACGAGTCGTTGAAGGCAAAGAGCAAGAAGGCGAGAAGTTTAAAGATTACTTCAACCACAACGAGCCCCTAAGCAAAGTGCCATCGCACCGCGCACTGGCGATGTTGCGTGGCCGTAACGAAGGCTTCCTGACATTGGCAATGAATGCTGATCCAGAACAGGAAGAAGGCGCTCGTCAGTCTTACTGCGAAACGATTATCGCAGACCATTATGGCGTGACGCTAAGCAGCGCACCGGCGGATACCTGGCGTAAGCAAGTGATCAGCTGGGCATGGCGCATCAAAGTATCGATGCACATGGAAACCGAGCTAATGGGCGCAATGAAAGAGCGCGCTGAAATCGAAGCGATTGAAGTATTCGCCACTAACCTCAAAGACTTGTTGATGGCAGCACCGGCTGGCCCTCGTGCAACACTTGGTCTAGATCCGGGTCTGCGTACAGGTTCAAAAATCGCGGTTGTCGACTCAACAGGTAAAGTGCTTGCAACCGAAACCATCTACCCTCACCCACCACAAAAACAATACGACAAGTCAGCACAAATCGTTGAGCAGTTGGTGCGTAAGTACAACGTGGATTTGATTGCGATTGGTAACGGTACGGCTTCACGTGAAACCGACAGCTTTGTCGCAGACGTCATCAAACGTGGCAACCTGAAAGTTCAGAAGATCATCGTAAGTGAAGCAGGGGCTTCGGTTTACTCAGCGTCTGAGCTTGCAGCAAAAGAGTTCCCGAATATGGACGTATCACTGCGTGGTGCAGTGTCGATTGCACGTCGTTTGCAAGATCCATTGGCTGAACTCGTGAAAATTGATCCGAAATCTATTGGTGTGGGTCAATACCAGCACGATGTAAGCCAATCTATGTTGGCAAAACGCCTAGATGCGATTGTGGAAGACTGTGTAAACGCGGTTGGTGTTGATGTGAACACTGCTTCTGCGGCGCTACTGACGCGCGTAGCAGGCTTATCAAGCACCATCGCGCAGAACATTGTCGACTTCCGCGATGAGAACGGCCGCTTCGAAGCACGTACAACCTTGAAGAAAGTACCTCGTTTAGGTCCTAAGGCGTTCGAGCAGTGTGCGGGCTTCCTGCGTATTATGGATGGTAAGAACCCACTTGATGCGTCTGCGGTTCACCCAGAAGCGTACCCAGTGGTCAAAGCGATTTCTGAGAAGAACAACAAAGATATCAAAGCACTGATTGGTGATTCAAGCTTCCTTAAAGGTCTGCATGCGGTCGATTACACCGACGATAACTTCGGCGTTCCAACCATTACAGACATCATCAAAGAGTTAGACAAGCCGGGTCGTGACCCACGTCCAGAATTCAAAACGGCGACCTTTGCAGAAGGTGTAAACTCGGTATCTGACTTGGAACCGGGCATGATTCTAGAAGGCGTGGTGTCTAACGTAGCCAACTTCGGTGCCTTCGTTGATATCGGCGTTCACCAAGATGGTCTTGTGCATATTTCTGCACTGACAGAGCGTTATGTGTCTGACCCACGTGAAGTGGTGAAAGCAGGCGACATCGTCAAAGTGAAAGTGATGGAAGTGGACGTGCAGCGTAAGCGCATTGGTCTATCGATGCGTATGAACGACGAACCGGGTCAAGACAACCGCAGCCAACGCTCATCAGCAGCGCCACGTCGTAATGACCAACCGCAGCGTCGTCAGCCTCGCCGTGATGATTCGTCATCGAACAGCGCGATGGGCGGTGCGTTTGCTGCAGCGTTTGCTAAAGCGAAAAAGTAACCTTACCTAGGCTTCACCGCTAACGAGCTTTCATAACTAAAAAGAAAACGCTCCAATCAGTCAACCTGCTTGGAGCGTTTTTGTTTGAGTAGGATATTGAGTCGTCATAATACTGCTATCACTTCTGACGGGGTATGGGGAGCGACTGCATGACCATAATGAAACTTGATCACCTTCCTGCGCTTTTCCATTAATCCTTCATTGATCGCAGCATCCAAAATGCGCTTTGGTAAGCGAAAGCGGATCGCGTAGCCTTTCCCCTGGTCTTCACTATACGATTTGAGCGCAAGCAAACTAAAAAGCCGTTCTAGTGTATCTTCCGGCTCTTCTTGATAACGCGTGTCGACTTCCGTTTCCATATCATAATCAGGATGCTCTGAAGGATCCCAAGAAGACTGACGTCGGCGCTTGTCGTCACCTTTTACTTTTCGCTCTGCATTGGTTTTGGCCAATGCGACCGTTGGCGTTACAGGCTCTCGGACTTTATTGTCGCGAGCTGCTTGTTCCGTCTGCACATTCACGGATGGGGCGATCAGTGGCACACTTACGTTGGTCGGTGACACAATCATTGCGAACCCTCCTCAGAGTCGCCCAACTCGTCAATATGGCTTAGCTTTATTGGCTAATAAAACCTCACCAGCCTTTATATCGACCACTTTTTAAACAACTTGAGGTATTTCCGCTCGTACTTGCTCAATCGTGAGCAAACTCTCGGATTTGAACACAAAATTCGTCATGTTCGGTGATAAAAGGCGCATGAGAGGACTGATTAAAAACAAACTGCTGGGTATGAGGCAACTGTTCACTTAAATCGTTAGCTACTTTAATTGGCACCAACCCATCTAAACGGCCATAAAGACGCAACATTGGAACAGAAAGAGACGTCAACGCATCGCGCAGATCCACATCAGCAAGGATGTTTAGCCCAACCAACAGCGATTCAGGGTTTGGCTGAGGGCGCGATAGTACCGCTTGCTTGAGCTGTTTAACGTCTTTACGCGCTGATGGGCTGCCCATCGCTTGCAACGCCATAAAGCGCTCAATGGTCAGTGAGAAATCTTCTAGCAACTGAGAGGTGAACGCACTCAGTACATTCGGTTGAATGCCACGCCACGGTTTTTCTGCGGCAAATTTAGGTGAGCTGGCAACCGTAATCAACTTAGCCACGCGCTCGGGCATATTTAATGCCACATGCGTCGCCACTAAACCTCCGAGGGACCAACCAAGCCAAATCGCTTTCTTTGGCGCACCTTGCACCACCAAGTTAGCAATATGGTCTAAATCTTCAGCATGAGATTCGGCGCTATGTCCGTACCCCGGAAGGTCAACCACATGAACTCGGAAATAAGGTTGAAGAGACTCGACTGTCTGCTGCCATACCGCACCATTCATGCCCCACCCATGAAGTAACACCAAATCTGGTCCCTGACCAAATGACTGCCAGTGTAATTTCGTGCTCATGCTCTCAATCTCTCCCACTTATTTTATTCCCTACGGCTTCAGCCAAGCGTTAGGCTGAGTAAAATATCATCATGAATAAACGCTATGTTATCTCATCACTGGCAAAACATCATGCATCGTGTATTGAGCAGTCAATGCGGCCTGTGTCGGTTCCCTATTCAAACACCAAGCCACACAAATACTCTGCGCTGGTGCGAGCACTGTTTAAAATACCTAACTCCGGTAAAACGATGTCAACGCTGCGGTTTATCATTACAGAAAGAAGAAATGAGTACGGATAGTATTTGTGGTGAATGTCTTTCAGAGCCACCGCCATGGCAAAGGCTATACACGTTAGGCGATTACGACTTTCCCCTTTCACGGGAAGTACAACGCTTTAAAGATCACGGAGAGTCTTGGCATGTAAAAGCATTAACCGAGCAACTGGCACAGCGCATCACCACGCCAGCTCCAATCATTACCAGTGTGCCATTGCACTGGCAGCGTTACCTGCGCCGGGGTTTTAATCAAAGTGATGTTTTAGCCCGACACCTCGCCAAGCAATTGCAGACTAATTTTGATGCGAAGGTCTTTCGTCGAGTAAAGCTCGCCCAATCACAGCGTGGTAATACCAAAACAAGCCGTGAACAAAACTTAAAAGGCGCGTTTATTCTCAATAAGCGCCCTCACTCTTCCCATGTTGCCATCGTCGATGATGTAGTCACCACAGGCAGTACCGTCCGACAATTATGTCATTTACTACTTGAAGTTGGCGTAGAAAGCATCGATATTTACTGCATCTGCAGAACACCTGCTCCTCGTTCTCTCTAGATCGCTTCGCCATGCCTTAGCATCAAAAAGACTAGACCCATACGTCAACAAGAGTAGAATAGCAGCAGTAACCTACAAATTTACTCGGGTATTCGTCGTGTCAAATATTACTATTACAGAAACTGCGCAAACGCATTTCGCTAACCTTTTAGGTCAACAACCTGAAGGCACTAACATTCGTATTTTCGTTGTGAACCCAGGTACACAAAACGCTGAGTGTGGCGTGTCTTACTGCCCACCAGAAGCAGTAGAATCGACCGACACTGAACTCTCTTACAGCGGTTTTTCAGCTTACGTGGATGAGCTAAGCCTGCCATTCCTTGAAGACGCTGAAATCGATTTTGTTACCGATAAAATGGGCTCTCAGCTAACGCTAAAAGCACCTAACGCTAAAATGCGTAAAGTTGCGGACGACGCACCACTGGTTGAGCGCGTTGAGTACGTTATCCAAACTCAAGTCAACCCACAACTTGCTGGCCACGGTGGTCACGTAAACTTGGTTGAGATCACTGAAGACGGTGTTGCGATTGTTGCATTTGGTGGCGGTTGTAATGGCTGTTCTATGGTTGACGTAACACTAAAAGAAGGCATCGAGAAAGAGCTGCTAAACCAGTTCATTGGTGAACTAACCGCAGTTCGTGATGCTACAGAACATGACCGTGGTGATCACTCTTACTACTAAGAGTAAACACTGTCAGAAAATGGGAGGCTTCGGTCTCCCATTTTTGTATCGATACTGAGGTGATGCTGAGATGCTTAGCTCGACTCGTAAAATCCGCTAGAAACTCAGGCGGAGTTCTCATATATTAAGAATCTTACGCATCTCGTAAACGCCAACGACACCAAGGAGCCAGCGTCATGCCGAAACGAACCCCACCAGAGATACTCTCATGCCAGACGGTTGCAAAATCCAAACTGTTTGCTGTGGAAGCGCTCGACCTTCGTTTTTCCAATGGTGAGCATCGTACTTATGAGCGTATGAAGCCAAGTGGACGAGATGCTGTAATGGTGGTTCCTGTAACAGAACAAGGCGATTTATTACTGGTGCGTGAATACGCCGCTGGAACTGAACGTTACGAGCTAGGTTTCCCAAAAGGGCTGATTGACCCAGGAGAAACACCACACCAAGCAGCGGATCGTGAGTTAAAAGAAGAAATCGGCTTTGGCTGTAATCAGTTAACCCCGTTGAAACAAGTTATCCTCGCGCCATCTTACTTTTCGAGCAAAATGACTCTATTTTTAGGACAGGCGCTTTATCCAGAGAAGCAAGAAGGCGATGAGCCTGAACCACTGGAAATTGTGCGTTGGCCACTTGCGCAAGCCGAAGAGTTATTAACTCACATGGATTTCTGTGAAGCACGAAGCATCACAGCGCTAATGTTGGCACTGAAACACTTACCAAACACCACTCACAAGCATAACCAATAACGGTCATTAGAACCGAATAACACTGTGAGTAAGGACTATCACTTATGCCAATGACAAAAGATCTATCTCACCTACTTCCTCAAGTCATCGAGATTGCCCGCAGTGCTGGGCAAATGATCCTCGAAATATATGAAAAGAAGCAATACGAGGCCTACACCAAAAGTGACGAAACTCCCGTAACAAGTGCAGATATTGCAGCTCACAAGTTCATCACTGAACGCTTGAGTGATCTGACGCCTGACATTCCCGTGTTGTCAGAAGAAGACGCAGACATAAGCTTAGAGCAACGCGCTCAGTGGGAACGTTATTGGTTAGTCGACCCTCTTGATGGTACTCAAGAATTCATCGCTCGCAGTGGTGACTTTGCCACTATTATCGCGTTGGTCGACAACAATCGACCAACCATGGGCGTCGTTTACGGTCCTGTATCTGGCGTGACTTACTACGCTTATAATGGCAAAGGCGCCTGGAAAATTCCCGACATGTCGGACAGCGTCAAAATCCATACACACAAACACGAACAGCCAGAGCAAAGCATCGCAATTGCTATTAGTCGTCGCCAAGACATCAATCGTATTACTAACCGTATGAGCAGCGCCTGGAATTACGACTTAATACCGCTCGGTTCTGCGGCATTGAAAGCATGCCTCGTCGCGGAAGGGGCTGTGGATTGTTACTTACGTCTGGGGCCAACTGGCGAGTGGGACACCGCTGCAACACAATGCATTGTTGAAGAAGCTGGCGGACGTATTCTCAGCACGCAATTAGAACCGCTGTCATATAACGAGCGGGAAACACTAGAAAACCCGAACTTTATTGTTCTTGGTGATGCGGATTTACCTTGGAATGAGATTTTACAACGCAAAGATTAAGCGCCCTATCGGTAAAATTTAGAGCACAAAATTCTAGCAATAGAAAGGCCACGAATATCTTCGTGGCCTTTTCTTTTTGACCTTCTGTACAGCACTTGGAGTATTTGGCCTACTATGTTCCAATTACTTGCAAAGCTGAACAAAAGAAACAAATCGATTAAAAATCATGGCTTTAAACTTTCACTCATTCCCAATCAAGATCGAATGTACAGCGAATAGAGGTTTTAGCTTACGATGATCCAAAAGCAAAAAGAGCTGCACAATAGCAGCTCTTTTAAGATATTGGATTTTGTCACGATAGGTTAGAAGCGCCCTTGGTAATTAAACTCATATTGACCTTGAGCATTCGGCTTACCCAACCATTTCAGTTGCTCCCCCATGCTGGATGGGAACTCTGCACCAGGTTTGAACCACGCTTTGGTTGAGTATCGTTGATTAGGCATCAGCTCTGCTGAGAACGCCGCAGAGACTTGTTCGCTGCTCTGCTCACCAGTTGCCGTCAATACACTATCCTGACAGTTTATATCGGCAATCACAGGACCGAGATCTAAGCTGCCAACGGGGCTTTGAATACCACTGGCATTCCATACTAAAGTGCCTTCACCGTTCTTACACCAAGGCGCAGCATAAGTCGCATGACGAATATTCAGCTCAAGCTGCCCATCAACACCAACAGGCACAGGGAGGCGCGCTTGCTCAACAACTTTTACCGCCGGAATCGAGGCAACTAAGTTTTTGGCATAAGGGCCATCACTTAAGCTATAGCCGACAAAACCGCGCCCACGAACGTCCATTTCACTACCACGACCAAAGCGCACAGCAAACTCCGCTTTACCTGTCAGTAGACTCGACCATTGGAAATCCCAATTAACTTCTCCAAGGTTCTGGCGCTGCCAACGAATACTAGAAGCTTGACCTTGCCATACCGAACCGTTGGCTCCTTGAATGTCCAGGCCTCTCACTGTTGGTGCTTGTTGTAACACCCAAGAGACTGGTAATCCCATTAAAAGACTGACTGAAAAAAAGACGATAAAGATAACAACGTAAAGTACTGCTCGCTTCACCTTAACCTCGCTTAAACTGAAGGCGGTTTACATCGATCATGCCCGCTTGCTCTGTTCGGTCGATATCTAAAAATTCGACTTCAATACCCTGTTGCTCTTTCAAGTAACGTAACCAATCCACTAGTTGATTAAACGCGAGTGGTTTGATCCACACTTGAACGCTCTCATTACGAGGTTGTACTCTAATCAACTCAACTTTATAACGACGAGCTGAAGAAGAAACCAACTGATTCAACGGTTGACTAGAGTAGCTCACACCGCTGCTTTTTCGCAGTGCAGTGATGCCATCCGCTTTATCTTGTACCCAAGCTAGCAACTGTTTTTCGCTTTGAATACGTGACTGAGCTAGCTCCGCACGTTGGCTCATTGGCTGTAATAAACCCCAATAAATAATACCGATGACGGCAATAGCGCCACATCCCATGACCAAACGCTGCTCACGCTGCGAGATGCTGCTCCACCAAACCTGAGCTTGAGAAATTAAATTTTTCATCATCACCTCACAAACGCTTCAAAACAAAGCTGCCAACCACAACGTTATCGCTACGGTTCAACTGACCTTGCTCAACATTAAACTTCTCTGCCAATTTCACACGAGCCTGCTCAAAAGGTTGGAAGTCTGAACTACGAGCCTGAATACGTACTTCGCCACGTTGTCCGTCGTATTTAAAGCTAGTGATCTCCAAGTCGCTGACCTGACCAAGCGTCGCGGGTAATGCCGCCAACCATGACAACATTGCCTGCTGACCACTTCCACCAGATAAGCGGCGCTCTTCATCATCCATTTGTCGTTTGAGGTAACTAACGGTAGGAATGCGTCGTTTATTTGGGAACACCTGGCGGAAAATACGCTCACTCTCCTCACGATACGCTTGAGCTTGTGCTTCGTACTTATGGACCACGAGCAACTGCTGCGCAACCATAACGACGATAAGCACCCCCGCAGCAATGGTGGCTTTTTGCCAGAGCTTCCAGTATTTACCCCAAGAAGATTTCGGCTTGAAGCTCCCAGTCAGCAAATTGACTTTGCTTTCTGTCACCCCCTTCGCCAGTAAAGCCATCGTCATTTCTTCTGGTTGCGGATCCCATATTTCAGGTAACGCAGATTCCGGGACCGAGCTAAAGCAATCGAGCTTCCAACCTTCATGATTTTGTAGATAAGAAGAGAGGTAAAGGTCTAACCAAGAAGCGTCGACAACCGCGCCCTCTGTCGCAGAGTGACGAATTAGCCATTGCTCGCCAATCATTGCAGCACTGCTGTGATCTCCACGAACCGGTAACGCAAGCACATCGGGTAAAATGCGTTTAATGGCGATACCTTGGCTTGAGAAACGTTGCAGTACAGTCTGAATCCAAGCACGTTCAACTGCGCAAATCTGCGCTTTATCCGCTTGTTTACCCAACACGCTAAAGTGCAGGCCATCAACGTCCTGAGCAACTTCGTCTTCCACTAAGTACGGTAACATCGCCTCGAATTGGCGTGTTGCACCAGGTGGTATATCCACTTGCGTCAGGACCACATCATTACTCGCCAACAGCGCCACAACTTGGCGCTGACCAGCATATGAGACCAATTCATCTAAGTGTTCCCACCCGGCGATTTCACCGCTAGCAATCACTTCCTGTTGATCTGTCGACCACACCACCCAAGGAATGGTACTTTGTTGTTCGCTACTCAGCCGAACGGTCAGAAACTCGCTCACTGATCCCTCCAAAACGACGGCGAACTACGGTCACCGTTTCTCTATTTGTACTTTGCAAAAGGCTTCGGATACGTACACGTGATTCATCCACCAACACTTGTGCATCCAATTCAAAAAAGGCGCTATCTACACCCAAATAGCCTTTGGCGTTTTTCTTTACATCTTCACTTAAGCCAGCCATTTCTGACTCTGCTAAAAATTCATCAATGCTATCCCACCCATCAAATGGGCGTTTTTCAATTAGCTGAATCGCATCACTACTGCTTAAGTTTGGTGAGAACATTGCCACCAAAATCGGAGCTTGCTCAACATCAATCGTATTCACGTTTAAACGCCAGTCATCACTTGGCAATGCACAGACCAACGGCTCCAATTTTTGGAAAATTTCACCACTCACCTGATAGACAGCCCGTAACTCGGAAGCATCTGCCATCCAACCATTTGATGCCAAATAGGAAGGTTTCATCGCTTCATATGTGCTGTCTTCAACCCCAGTAGTCGAACGGACAGAGTCATCAGCATCAATGTATTCCCAAGTAGAGTCTGCAATGATTTCTGCTTGATATGGCTCGACATCCAACTCTTCTAATAGGCGCTGCAATACATTCACTAAATATGGTCTTGTAATTTGCTGACCCGTTGGTTGCACACGACTCAATACATTTAGATTAAAGCACGCTTGCTTGTCTCTAATTCGTCCCGCCGCTTGACCATAATCTAACGGATAGACTTGCTCTTTTATCGCCCACGGTTGACTCATATTAATCGTGTCGGTGTCTTTATAACTTTGCTCGATACCCACTTTTGCTAGCGCCTCGACGCCAAGGCTGTACCAGTACGCTTGCTGGTAATTGATTTGATTAGCGCCTCGCTGAAACTGCAAGAACAAACGTTCCGACATGCTGGCGGCAACCGTCGCCATAATCGCCAGCAACATCAACACTATAATCAAAGCAACACCGCGCTGACGGTTAACCATTATTGCTGTCTCCTGAACTTTCCTCTTTCTGACTCAATGTGCCATCAGGAGTGAGATAAGTGCGGGCAATTTCTCCATAGTCTTTGAGAGTGAGAACAACAGAAACCGCTTTCGGCAGCGCTTTTTCTTCAGCCCACTCTTTTTTCCATTGCTTACCATCATAAAAACGCATATCAAATGACTCGACCTGCGTTAGCAATGGAGTAACAGTGCCTTGTTGCCCAACCGGCGTATCAGGATAGTGCCACCATACTCGCTGCAGTGTTTCTTCTTTTAAGCGATAGCCAACCTTGGTTACTTCTCCACGAGGGAACTGCTGCTGAGGGTTGTGCCAACCTAAACGGGCAAACATCAGTCCTTTGGTATCGGAGTCCAACAGGTAATCGGACCAAAAAATTAGCCGGCTAGAAGGCTCTTCACCATTAGTACGCGTTTGACGCATCGCCATTTGACGAAAATCGTTATCCATCATAACCATGGCACGCTGAATTTCGTTTAAGCGTTGGGTTCGTTCTTGTGATAGCGCATTGCTACGCTGTACTTGCGATACCACTTGGTACGCTGCGACACTTAAACTGGCAAAGATGGCAATCGATACCAACACTTCAATAAGTGTAAAACCTTTTACCCTTTGGCGCGTGTTTGCGCGGGGATGATTATTGCGCCACATAGCTTCGTACCGTTAATACAGGGCTCGCGCTTTTCCCTACCGAGACGCTCACATCAAATGCTTTCAGCAATGGCTGCGTCGTGGCGACTGGCGTGACTTTCCAGAACCAAGTGCGTCCTGCCAGCTCTTCTGTGCCGTTTTTCGCTTTGAGTTCTCCGGTATTCAACATCACATTTGCCATCTGATTATCCACAACCATGGCTGCAAACATTTTTTCTTCTAGATAACTGATTGTATTAATATGCTGGCTCACAGAGCGAATGACACTGATGGCAGCGGTAGCGAAAATTGCCAGTGCGACCAATACTTCCAGTAAGGTCATGCCTCTCGTCCGGCGATGACTCAAATTTGGGCGAGCTTGCTTAAAATTGCGCATTCTCATCCTCTTTCACTTCTTCGCCCGGAGCTAATAACAAAATTTGTCCACTTTCTTTGCCAATGACTCGCCAACCGTCATTAAAGGCATCACCATTTTGCGGAAAAAAAGACAGGGTAAATGGCGTGACTTCGGCGCTGGAAAATATAAACACTTGCGGTGGCTCAATTTTCTTTTCGTCCTCTTCTTCTGCGAACATGTCTTCATCAAAAAGAGAACCTGGTTTGAATAAGCGCTCATCATTATCCCAAGCACCACCTCCGAGCTCGAGTTGTAGCGTAATATCTTCTTCTAGCTTGGTTTTGCTCGGAATCTGCTTTAATTTCAGAGGCTGCCAACCTTCTGAGGTTAAACTCAGTAGAGCGTAGGTCGATTTGGCATCATCCACTCGAACGCCAAAATCTTTACCGCTCAGCACCGCTTCTTCATTGAGCAGCTGTAAACGCTGAAAAAAGCTTTGAGCATACTGTTTGGAAAGATCTTTTTGGCTAGTCGGTAATGTCGAGATCACGGCCACAGCCGTAAGAGATAGCAAAACCAGCACCAATAGAATTTCTATCAATGTAAAACCGTTATGTTTTCGCATTTGTTTCATTAGTGCTGGCTTAGGCTCAATTATTGGAAGTCTTGCATGTTCCAGTTGCCAATATCTGCAGCTGGACCTTCTCCACCCTCTTGGCCATCTGCGCCTAGAGTGAAGATATCGATTGTACCGTTATCACCTGGGCTTAAGTATTGGTACTGGTTGCCCCAAGGGTCATTAGGAAGACGTTTGATGTAACCACCATCACGGTAGTTGCGTGGCTCTGGGTTAGATGGCTTGCTAACCAATGCTTCTAGACCTTGGTCCGTTGTTGGGTAAACGCTGTTATCCAACTTGTACATATCTAGGGCATTTTCCAGCGCGACAATGTCCGTAATCGCTTTTTGTTGGTCAGCCTTCTCTTTGTTACCCAATAGGTTTGGAACAACAAAACTTGCCAAAATACCCAGGATAACCACAACAACCATCACTTCTAAAAGTGTAAAACCCTGTTGTTTACTACGCTTAAACTTCATTTTTTTCTCCGAAAGTTAGATTAAAGCCATGCCGTTAGTAGACACGTCTTAATTCGAAATTATCCGCTCATCAAGTTATTCATTTCTAACATTGGCATCAAGGTCGCCATCACAATGAACAACACTAATCCAGCCATTAATGCAATCAGCGCAGGAGTAAACACACCCAGAGCAATATTGACTGTTGATTCAAAGTTTTGATCTTGGTTATCGGCTGCCCGCGTCAACATGCTCTCTAATTCACCACTTTGCTCACCACTGGCGATCATGTGTAGCATCATTGGTGGAAACAAGCGAGTTTGGTCCAACGCCTTACGCAAACTAGCGCCCTCTCGGACGTTATCCGCTGCAAGCAAGACTTGCTGCTTCACATAACGGTTAGACATAACATCTACCGCAACGCGCATACCCTCTAGAATTGGAATCGCACTGGAAGTACAGATCGAAAGCGTTCGTGCGAATCGTGCGGTATTCAAACCTCGAGAGATCTTACCTATTAGCGGTAAGCTCAAGATTTTTCTGTCCCAAGCTAAGCGAAAGTCTGGCTTTTGCAACGCCAGTTTGAGGCCATAGAAAAGCACCACCAGCACAACGAAAATAATCAGCCCCCAATCTTGCACAAACTCACTGGCTGCCAGTAAAAATTGCGTCGATTGAGGTAACTCTTGGCCCATCTGAATGATGGGTTCAATGATTTTAGGAACCACTGTCGCCAATAAGAACGAAACGATGACAACCGCGAATACCACCAAAACTACAGGATAAATCATGGCTTGAAGCAATTTAGATCGCATCTTTTGGCGGTTTTCGACATAGTCTGCCAAACGCTCTAATACGGTATCGAGGTGACCTGATTTTTCGCCCGCCGCAACCATGGAGCGGTACAGTTCATCAAACACGTGTGGGTAATCGGCAAAACTGTCGGCGAGCGGATAACCCTCGGTTACTTTCGAGCGAACCGCAGCCAACATAGAACGAATCCTCGGCTTTTCAGCCTGCTCAGAGACCGCACGCAAACACTCTTCCAAAGGCATTCCTGATTGGACTAGCGTAGACAATTGCCGTGTGATGAGTGCCAGCTCAGATGTCGAGATGCCGCGCTTAAAGCTGACTGAACCTGAAGACTTAGCCGATTTAGCTTTCGTCTCGACCACTTCAATCGGGATCATCCCTTGCTCTTTGAGTCGCTGGCGCACTTGTCGGGCGTTGTCCCCTTCTATCGTGCCTTTTTTATGCTTGCCTTTTGCATCTAGCGCTTTGTACTCAAATGCCGCCATTAGGTTTCCTTCGTCACTCGCATCACTTCTTCAAGTGACGTAATGCCACGACGCACTTTGCTTAAACCATCGCTGCGAATACTTGGCGTATGGGCGCGAACGGCTCTCTCAATTTCTTGCTCACCAGACTCTCGGTGAATCAACTCTTGTACTTGCTCATCAACCATAATGAGCTCGTGGATACCTGTTCGACCTCGGTAGCCTTTTTGGTTACACGCTTCACAGCCTTTTGCTCGGTGCAGTTCTAACGGTTCATGCGCTTCCATACCAAACAGTTTTTTCTGTTCCGCATCGGCTTCATACGGCTCTTTACAGCTTGGACAAAGCGTTCGAACTAAGCGCTGCGCTAGCACCCCTAATAACGAAGAAGAAATAAGGAATGGCTCAATACCCATATCACGTAGACGCGTAATCGCACCCACTGCGGTGTTGGTGTGGAGAGTCGACATTACCAAGTGACCCGTTAAGGACGCTTGCACTGCAATTTGTGCGGTTTCTAAGTCACGGATCTCACCGACCATCACCACATCCGGGTCCTGACGCAGAATGGCACGCAAGCCGCGCGCAAACGTCATGTCGACCTTTGGGTTCACCTGAGTTTGACCGATGCCATCAATATCAAATTCGATCGGGTCTTCAACCGTTAGAATGTTGCGTTCGTTGCTATTGATCTCTTGCAAGCCAGCGTACAAGGTGGTGGATTTACCAGAACCTGTCGGGCCCGTCACCAAGATGATACCGTGAGGGCGGCCAATCAAGTGACGGAAGTTGTCATGCACTGAAGGGGTCATGCCCAAACTATGTAAATCAAGACGAGTCGCGTTTTTATCCAACAGACGCATTACCACGCGCTCCCCATGAGAGGACGGCATCGTAGATACACGCACGTCCACCGCACGACCACCGATACGCAACGAAATACGGCCATCTTGAGGCACACGCTTTTCTGCGATATCTAGTTTAGCCATAACCTTCACACGAGAAACTAGCAAAGGCGCTAGCTTACGGCTTGGAGTCAGGACTTCACGCAATACGCCATCGACACGGAAACGAATCGAAAGGGTTTTCTCGAACGTCTCAATATGAATATCCGAAGCACCTTCTTTGATCGCTTCGCCCAACATGGCGTTGATCAATTTGATGATTGGCGCATCGTCTTCCGATTCTAATAAGTCTTCATCGTGCGGCAGTTCTTCAGCCAAAGAGAAGAAATCATCGCTATCAGCACCAATATCTTCCATCAACTGACGCGCTTCAGACGAGTCACGTTGATATGCTTCGGTCAGCTTTTTATCAAAGGCTTCTTTATCGATAGGTTGTGGTACGAAGCTTTTCTTTAATACACGACGGACTTCAACCAGAGCCGCAGGGTTAAGCGGCTCGACATAGTAAAGAATAGGTGGACGCTCAGGATGCTCTGTCTCCAGCACCAGTTTAAAGCGGTTGGCAAAACTGAATGGCAGACGACGCATACTTGGCGCTGTGTCTAACATATCAACCATTAGTTGTTTTCCATTTGATCAATAAACGCTTGAATCTCTGTTGGGTGCTGACGCTCCTGGCCAAAGGCAGGCATAACCGGGATCTTCTCGTCAGCCATCAACTTCAACCCTTGATCCGCTTTGTAAAGCTGTTCTGCGCGAATAAAGTTGTATTTACGCTGCGTAATACCGTCGGCCGTCACACCATCGCGAATAATCGTCGGCTTGATGAACACCATCAAGTTACGTTTTTCTGTTTGCGTGCTAGTTGACTTGAACAGATGGCCAAGTACCGGAATGTCACCCAATAGCGGCACTTTGGACTCACTTTCAAGTGCGCGTTCATCGACCAAACCACCAAGAACCAACATCTGACCATCTTGGATCATGACAGAGGTGTTTAACTGTCGTTTAGCAAAGCGAACGTCAACCGCACCGTTTGCGCCTAATACGTTGGAAACTTCTTGTTCAATGTTTAACTGTACAGAGTCACCTTCGTTAATTTGTGGCACTACTTTGAGTTTGATACCGACTTCTTTACGGTCAACCGTTTGGAATGGATTGTCGTTGTTTGAGCCAGCCGTAGAGCCCGTAATAACCGGAACCTCTTCACCCACAATAAATGATGCTTCGCCATTATCCATTACGGTAATACTCGGCGAAGATAGAATGTTTGAGTTGGAGTCAGAAGCAACAGCACTAATTAGCGCTGTCCAGTCACCCATGACAATACTCATTGCCGCACCATTTACTCCGCTAAGTGCTGACGCTAGCGTAGAGTAGTCACCTGATTCAGTAACATCATATGGCGTTCGTTCGCCATTAGAGTTGGTATAGTATTCAGTTCGGGTTTGATCTTTTGCTTCTTCTAGACCAACCATCACCTGACCAATCGGGGCTCCTGAGTTACCGTACTGAATTACAGCACCCGTTTCTAATGAACCCCACTGAACACCTAGGTTAATACCATCACCTTCAGACATTTCGACAATTAACGCTTCAATAAGAACCTGAGCACGACGAATATCGAGTTGAGAAATGACGTCTTGTAATGCCATCATAATATCTGGTGGCGCTGTTAAAACTAACGAGTTAGTTGCAGCGTGAGCAGCAATGACGACCTCACCACGCGATGCACCTGATGTTTTCTGACCGGCTTGCTTTTCAGCTTGCAGGTTATCGGAAACACCTTTCAATACATCCACCAAGTCTTCAGCTTTCGCATTTTTCAGGTACACGACTCGGTTGTTACCTTTTGTCGCCATTTCAACATCAAGTTGACGAATTAAACGTTTCAAGCGGGCTCTTACTTTTGGATCACCAGAAATTAAAATCGCGTTAGTACGTTCATCGGCCACAATTTTAGGTTCAAGGAACTCTGGCGTGCTTTTCTGATTCGCACTTTTATTCAGTGCTTCGACAATGCGTACCATTTCAGCAGCAGATGCATTACGCAGCTCCACCAATTCAATTTCTTTATCACCGGCTTGGTCAACACGCTTGATGATCTCTGCTAAGCGATTCACTACTGCCGCACGACCAGTGATCAAGATAATATTCGCTGGATCATAATGAACCACGTTACCGGCACCGGCGTTATCAATCAGCTGACGAAGTAGAGGAGACAACTCTCGAACCGACACATTACGCACCGCGACAACTCGAGTGATAACACTATCGCCTTGCGCGCTGCCATCACCTAACACAGGGATTGCTGAGGTTTTTGAGTCTTTTGCTTTGATAACCTTAAGTACCCCATTGTCCATTTCTACGACTGCGTAACCGTATACTTCAAGGACATTAAGGAAAAAGCTGTAGTATTGCTCTTCGTTAAGAACGTCATAGCTGCGGACATCGATTTTACCGCGTACTGAAGGATCAACAATGATGGTCTTTTCGAGGTTACGACCCACTATGTTGATGAATTCTTGAATATCAGTGCCTTTAAAGCTCGCACTAAATTCGTTTGCCATTGCACCTGGTACGCAGAGTAAACTTCCTGCTAGTAGCCAAGCACTTTTGCTGAACCAATGTTTCACGTATGTCTCCCTGAACTTACGCCGGTTGCCTAAGTCTTACAATTGGATATAGATATCGTACTGTTGGCCGTCTCGCTCAACAGTTAAATTTAATTCTTGCGGATCGCTCATCACTTGCATCAGTTGTACTGAAGAAGACGGGTCACTTAAATCGATCCCGTTCAGTTGAACCGCAATATCGCCAGGTTGTAGCCCTACATCATTAAATAATGCGGCATCACGACCAGGTGATACTCGATAACCAACAATGTCTCCGTCTTTTTTGACGGGTGAAATGGTGATGTATTTAAAAACGCTTTGTGGATCTTTCGCAATTTCCTCGCGGATTTGCTCTAATTTCTCTCCAACGTCAGACGTCGCTGCTTCTGCTCGCTGAGCTTGCGCCCTAGCTACCTGCGGCGATTCAGATAGCTTCTTATATTCTATACCTTCCATCATTAAGGTCTCGTCTCGACCTTGGTTATCAATGATGACGCGATCCACCAATACCGCTTTTAGTGTCGCACGTGTCCCTTCGATTTCTTCACCCAAACCGTACGTAGCTTGCTTACCTCGGTTAGCAATAACAGCAAGGCTGGTGTTGGCATCACTACTTGCAACCGCACCGACCAGCGTAAGGTTAAGGCGCGTCTTAGGGGCGTCTTTAACAATAGGCTGTTCTACAACCGCCGCTTTTTGCTCAGTGTATTTACCGAATAGGTTGGCATTCTGAAGGGCATTAAAATCTATCGCGTCGCCTTTATTGCTCGCAGCAACGCTACTCGCCGATGGACGCCATTGCGGCACTTCCGACGATTGAGGTATGGCTAACCACACAATTTTGCCAAGTATCCATCCGGTTATCGCAATAAACAGACAGGTAAGCAACAAGCTAAGTTTGGCTTGAATGGTATAATGATTGGACTTGATCTGAGCCAGTAGCGGTCTGCTTGATAATCCTGCACTTAGCTCTAAACGTTTCACTGAATGGATTCCTTTATTCTAACGTCCGTCATTTAAGCTATAACGATAGCTATCGACTTTAAATTGCTAAATTTGCAATAAAATTATTACTCAACAAAGAGCAGTGAACTATATCACAAGTTGTCTTTCATACCTTTTTCTTATGCAGTTTTTGCCAACTCCCTTGAAAAAAATACGCCTTGACTCCATCTGTAGGTGAATAATCCATCACTCATTGCCGTATTCGGGCAGTGATTAGATAGCGTAGTGTTCTATGAGTTCCCTAAATGAAGCCGTTAGGCTAGATAAATGGCTATGGGCCGCAAGATTTTACAAAACCCGCTCCATCGCACGTAACATGGTCGATGGCGGTAAAGTCCACTATAATGGCCAACGAAGCAAGCCGAGTAAAATCGTTGAAGTGGGCGCTGAAGTCAGACTTCGTCAAGGCAACGAAGAAAAAATCGTGATCATCGAACAAATCTCAGATCAACGCCGAGGCGCTCCCATCGCACAAACCTTATATCGCGAAACCAATGAGAGTATCGCGAAACGTGAGGAACACGCGACTCAACGTAAGCTTAATGCCCACAACCCAAGTCCGGAACGCCGCCCAGATAAAAAGCAGCGCCGAGACATCATTAAGTTCAAACACCAATAAAAGCCGGAATTACCAACGAGGAAAGCACTCCATGGCAAATAATGTTTTAAACCGCTACCTATTCGAAGATCTTTCAGTACGTGGCGAGTTGGTACAATTGGATGAAGCGTACCAACGTGTTATCTCCAGCAAGGAATATCCGGCAGCAATAGAGAAACTGCTGGGTGAGCTACTCGTTTCAACTACTCTTTTAACTGCCACTCTTAAGTTCGAAGGTTCGATCACCATCCAGCTACAAGGCGACGGTCCTGTGTCTCTTGCCGTTATCAACGGTGACCATAACCAACGTGTTCGTGGCGTAGCTCGCTGGGAAGGCGATGTTGCCGATGACGCAAACATTCACGATCTAATGGGTAAGGGCTACCTTGTGATCACCATCGAACCGAAAAACGGCGAGCGTTACCAAGGCGTCGTTGGACTAGAAGGTGACACTTTAGCAGAAGTGCTAGAAGGCTACTTTGCAAACTCAGAGCAGTTAAAAACGCGCCTATGGATCCGCACTGGTGAGCATGAAGGCAAAGCACACGCAGCAGGTATGTTGATTCAAGTGATCCCTGACGGCACTGGCTCTCCAGATGATTTCGAACATCTAGAGCAGCTCACTGACACAGTAAAAGATGAAGAATTGTTTGGTTTAGAAGCGAACGAGTTATTGTATCGACTATATAACCAAGACAAAGTACGTCTGTACGAGCCGCAACCTGTCGAGTTCCATTGTGGCTGTTCTCGTGAGCGTAGCGGTGCCGCAATCATCACCGTTGAGAAAGCTGAAATTTATGACATTTTGGCAGAAGTTGGATCAGTTTCTTTACATTGTGATTACTGTGGCACAACTTATACGTTCGACGAATCTGAAGTCACTGAACTGTATGCACAAGCTTCTACGGACAAGAAAACCCTGCATTAATTTACATAGCTTATCAAGCACGTAATTTACCCTACAAAAGGCCAGCTTAATGCTGGCCTTTTTGTGATCAACCCCTCGTAATAACTAGCCTCAAGCGTAATAAAACAACTGCTTAATTTTAAACAATTAATAATGATTTTGCCCTAGCGCAAAGGATTGCGTGCACGATAGACTATTCCCACCAATATGTGACGGGTTACCTAAAACCTTATTGAAATCATGGGTAAATTTTGAGCTATCTCCCTGTTTTCTCCCCGCCCCGTTGCTAGCATGGTGAGCAGATTAAAATTAAAACATTCTTACAAAATCCCTACAAAATCCTTATAAGGAGCACCTATGACCGTTATGGAACATACTAAGGCTGCAACACTTGATCTAACCAAGCACGGACTGCATAACGTAAAAGAGGTTATTCGCAACCCAAGCTACGAAATGTTGTTTGAGGAAGAAACGCGTGAAGACCTAACCGGTTATGAGCGCGGCGTGGTTACTGAACTAGGTGCGGTTGCCGTTGACACTGGCATCTTTACTGGTCGCTCACCAAAAGATAAATACATCGTCAAAGACGCTACGACAGAAGAACATATGTGGTGGACGTCTGATCAAGTGAAAAATGATAACAAGCCAATCACTCCTGAAGTGTGGGACGAGCTAAAAGAACTGGTCACAAACCAGCTTTCTAACAAACGCTTGTTTGTTGTTGACGGTTACTGTGGTGCAAACCCAGATACACGTTTGAGCATTCGTGTTATCACAGAAGTCGCATGGCAAGCGCACTTCGTTAAAAACATGTTTATTCGCCCGACAGAAGAAGAGTTAGCGACATTTGAACCAGACTTCGTAGTAATGAATGGCGCAAAATGCACTAATCCAAAATGGGAAGAGCAAGGCCTGAACTCAGAAAACTTCACCGTATTTAACCTAACCGAGCGCATGCAACTTATCGGTGGTACTTGGTACGGCGGTGAAATGAAGAAAGGTATGTTCGCCATGATGAACTACTTCCTTCCACTAAAAGACATCGCATCAATGCACTGTAGCGCTAACATGGGCAAAGATGGCGATGTAGCGGTATTCTTCGGTCTATCTGGTACGGGTAAAACGACCCTGTCGACTGATCCTAAACGTGCGCTAATTGGTGATGATGAGCACGGCTGGGATGATGACGGTGTCTTCAACTTCGAAGGTGGTTGTTACGCAAAAACCATCAAACTTTCGAAAGAAGCGGAGCCGGACATCTACAACGCAATTCGTCGTGATGCACTGCTAGAAAACGTAACAGTACGTGGCGATGGCTCTATCGACTTTGATGATGGTTCGAAAACAGAAAACACACGTGTTTCTTACCCTATCTACCATATCGATAATATCGTTAAGCCAGTATCAAAAGGCGGTCACGCGAATAAAGTGATCTTCCTATCAGCCGATGCATTTGGCGTACTGCCTCCAGTATCTAAATTGACACCTGAGCAAACTAAGTACCACTTCCTGTCTGGCTTTACCGCCAAACTAGCGGGAACAGAGCGCGGTATTACTGAGCCAACACCAACTTTCTCTGCTTGTTTCGGCGCGGCGTTCCTAACGCTTCACCCAACTAAATACGCAGAAGTACTGGTTAAACGCATGGAAGCAGCAGGCGCTGAGGCTTACCTAGTGAACACAGGTTGGAACGGCACTGGCAAACGTATCTCTATTCAAGATACACGCGGAATTATTGATGCCATTCTTGATGGTTCGATTGAAGAAGCACCAACTAAGCACATTCCAATCTTCAACCTTGAAGTACCAACGTCACTACCAGGTGTGGATCCTAGCATTCTAGACCCTCGCGACACGTACGTTGACCCACTTCAGTGGGAAAGCAAAGCGAAAGATTTAGCAGCGCGCTTTATCAATAACTTTGATAAGTACACAGACAACGCTGAAGGTAAATCCCTGGTTGCGGCTGGTCCTCAGATTGATTAAATCGAGTAACAGCGACGTCGCGTAAACGCAGTGAAAAGTTGGCATTAACTTATCACCTTTACGTAGGCCAAGTTACAAAAATTGCTTCAAGCCCCTCTTTTGAGGGGCTTTTTATTGAATACCACAGAATATTGATACAAGCTAAAGCCTATCTAGTTTTATTTCATAACACACGTAGGTTCTAGCAAAGATGAAAACAGCGCGTCGAGTTCTACTTCTGTTACTGGTTATCTTAGTTGCCATTCCAGCCGCTACGATTGCGCTGCTAACAACATCTTACGCGGACGCAACCTGGCGCTTGCTGTCAAACACCTTTTCTCTTCCCTTCCGGGCCGGAAGCGTGCGTTATGGCTTTCCCTATCACCTAACTTTACAACGCGTGAACACCAGCGGAGACGATGCGTCTTACATCGAGCAAGTCGATTTATGGATGAATCCCGATGTTTATCGCGATGGTAAATGGATCGTTGATAGTTTATTGATTGATGGTATGAGCTTGCAGTATGGCGCACCAAAGCTCCCACCTTTAGACAACGTTTTATTCCATCAAATCGCGCTCAAAAATATTGATTACGCCGACGAGCAGTTCTCTGCCAATGGCATTGACCTTCAAATTCAATCACCACAATGGAATGGTCATTTAATACCATATGGCGAAGTTCAACTTGCAGCTGACCAACTCTATTGGAATGGCGAAGCCTTTAATCAAGTCTTAGTCGATATAGACTACAAACCGCAAGACAGTACGCTTTATGGCACCTCTTTTAACTGGCGTAACAGTCAAATATCTGGGCAAGGGGAGCAGTATCCTCAAGGCTGGTCTTTAGTAAATGTGACCATCAACAAGCTGAAACTGAGTAATACGCAGCGCCAATCACTGCTTGCAAAACCTTGGCACGATCTACCATTTAGCATTAATCATATTAATAGCTTAGATTTGCTTAACGCCGATATTGAATGGGGCGACTGGCACTGGCAGAACTTGGATCTTTCTGTGGAAAACGCCACGCTGCCACTGTCTCTCTGGAAGACAAAAGCTCAAGTGTCATTGCAGGCGGATAGCGTTCGATTCCAGCAGCAAACCGCAATAGAGCCACGTTTGAGTGCCGCTATCGAGCCAGGAGTAATCCAGCTCAACGAGCTCAGCTTAGATTGGCAGCAAGGTCGAGTGCAAGTTTCTGGATTGTTCACGCCAACACAATGGAAGCTCAAAGAAGCCTCTATTCAAGGCCTCAAGTGGGCAACACAGCCAGAAGACAACCTAAATTGGTGGCACGCCGCCACCAGCGAGTTAGAGCATGTTGCAATCGAACGACTCGACATTGAGCGCAGCCAAATTATCCAGCTATCTCACGAACCTTATTGGCAACTTTCCGGTTTAAATATCGAAGGGCAACAGCTTGATATTAAACAGTCTGCTCAACGTTGGGGCCTTTGGCAAGGCGAATTGGAAGTCAGCGTTGTCAACGCCAGCTATGACCAAATACTCACATCTCACGCAGCACTTGCCATGCAAAGCAAAGATGGCTTTTGGCAATTGACTCGCCTTTTTGCGCCACTCGAGCAAGGCTACGTAGAAGGCATCGGACAAATAGATTTGAGTACCCCGAGCCAACCTTGGGCGCTCAACGTCAATGCTGATGGTATTCCCTTATCGCTCTTCCACGATTATTTTTTACCCGACACACTGGCTATTGATGGTTTTTCCGATCTCAGCCTCGATCTACAAGGGTTATCAGGTGATCGCAACATGCTGGCCTACAGCTTATCGGGTGAAGTGGAAGCCAATCTCCGAGATACCCGCTTGAAGTCCCAAGCGGATCATTCGCTCAAAGCCATTACCTTAAGTCCACTGCGTTTAAGCGCGCAACGAGGGGAAGTTGCCATAACGCCGGTCACCATCTCAGGAAAAGCCATAAGTGGTAAGGTTTGGGGAACATTTGATATGGCCAACAACCCGCTAAGTGGCATTACTTATCAATTGGAAGAGTCGTGCGGAAACATTGAAGGCGATCTACTAAGTGGCGAAACCCACCGTAATGAGTGCGTGAACGCATCAAAACTGGCCGAGCCTACTGATATTGAGACTCCACAGAAAAATGAACCTTCCATCGAGCAGCCAATCGTAATTGATAACATCAATTTGGAGACTCAAGAGGAAGAGCTTTACGAAGAAGTTATCGAAGAAGATGAAGTACCCGACACGAATTCCGCAGCAGAACAAACCCTCTCACCGACAGAGCAAGAAGGTGAAACAGATAAGCGCCCAGCAGATCAGTCGGCGCTTACCCCATCAGCAACTGAGTAACTGCGAGTAGTTCGGTATCAGCATATAGGTACCGACAAAATCCACAGCTGGCGTGTCACCACTATAAATCACTACGTGAATAACGATGCGTGCTTTGCGTCCCGACTCCAATCGGTCTAGGTCACCACTGATCCCATCCAACGAAGTACTCGCCACGGGGTTTTGTTCGACTGGTTGACGATAACGAATAGAGCTGTCGGCCAACACAATATCACCGTGCAACCCACGCTCTTTAAGCAGCAGCCACGTCATCCCCCACCCTGTCAAGGTTGCTAAGGTAAAAGCTGACCCGGCGAACATGGTGTTATGCGGATTAAGGTTAGGATTAAGCTGCGCACAGCATTCAAACTGGTAACCCGTGTACTGATTAATTTTGATCCCCATTTTGTCGCTAATTGGGATTTGTTGCTCCCAGCGCTGTTGAAGCTCAGTACACCATTCAGGGCGACGTAACACATTGGCCATCGGATCCAGTTGCTTCACCATTTGCTGATGGCGCACAGGGCCACGCTCATCGGTTAGCTCGCCTCGACGCTCAAAGCCATTTTTTTCATAAAAGGCGATGGCATCTTCACGGGCATTACACACCAAGCGTTTCGCTCCTTCTTGGCGCGCTAACGACTCTAGTGCAACCAAAACCAGCGAACCCATTCCTTTGCTACGGCGATTATTTTTAACCGCCATGTAGCGGATCTGGCCATCATTATCCGGTGTAATGTATAAACGGCCAATCGCCATAGGACGACCTCGTCCATCAACAATCATGCGGTGATGGCTCATTTCGTCGTATTCATCGCGCTCTGAGCCGATCGGCATACGCCATGGCTCACGAAGCAGTTGCCAGCGAAACTGATAATACTTGTTTATCTGATTATCGGTTTTGGGAGTAATGAGTTTGAACATATCAATCCTTTGAAAGCACAACACTAATCAGTGTCGGAAAAATTACTCCAAGCCAATTCCATGATCTTGGAGTTAAAGCTTAGACTATGGCGCCTGTGTTACCAGATTAGACCTGCAACCAAAACGTCACTGGACCGTCATTCACCAAAGACACTTTCATATCGGCAGCGAAGCGGCCACGCTGTGTGGGTAAGACTTCTTCACACAAGTCAGAAAAGTAATCATACAAGCGCTCTGCATCAACAGGATGCGCACCGCGAGAAAAGCCAGCTCGCGTGCCTTTTTTTGTATCCGCAGGCAGCGTAAATTGAGAAACCACCAGCACTTTACCTTCCACCTGTTTAACGTTTAGGTTCATCTTGCCTTCGTCATCTTCGAACACACGGTAGGTTGTAACACGCTCCATTAAACGCTTTGCTTTAGCTTCATCGTCGTCCTTCTCTACGCCCAATAAGACCAGCAGACCACGATCAATTTCTCCTACGACTTCACCATCCACACGGACGGCTGCTTCACTGACTCGTTGAATTAGCGCTATCACTACTCTCGCTTCCTTCATCTGTTAACTGAGATTCAGCGGTCGAGTGTATCATGTCTAAATCTTCACTCCAGTGCTCTCGCTCACCAAGCGCAGCCGTAACTTCCGCCCCCAATAACACGATCATCCAGCATAAATACACCCAAACAAATAAGATAGGAATCGCCGCTAACGCGCCGTAGATGAGCTGATAAGACGGAAACTGAGTGATGTAGAGTGCAAAGCCTTTTTTACTCAACTCGAACAGTATCGCGGCGACTGCTGCCCCCATGGCACCATGAGCGAGGTGTACTTTTTTATTCGGCACTAGAATATACAAGCCAAGAAAAGCAAAAAAGGACAGCAACAACGGTAGCCAACGCAGAAATAAATTAAACGCACCAGATAATGTCTCGTTCTCTAAAATTTGCAGCGAAGTCACGTACGACGTCGCCGCAATACTCGCACCGACCATGATCGGCCCTAACGTGAGTACCATCCAATACATAGAGAATGAAAAGACTAAACGGCGCTTGTCTTTAACTCGCCAAATGTAGTTTAAGTTCTTATCAATGTTGGAAATCAGCATGACTGCGGCAATGAATAAAAACCCACCGCCAACCGCGCTCATTTTGCCCGTATTCGCCACAAATTCCTGTAATGCCGTATGTACAGCTTCTCCAGAAGCCGGCACAAAATTCTCAATAATGTAGCCTTGCAGCACCTCACCAACGTTCGCAAAAACGGGAAATTTCGACAATATTGATAACAATACCGTCAGCATTGGCACAATAGACAACAAGGTAATGTAGGCAAGATAGCCCGCGTTCACATTCACACGGTCATGCGTTAATCGCTTAAGAAGGTACGTAAAAAACGCGACGCAACTTGGCAGTAGATTGATTAATCTCGCCTTGTAACTCTCTGATAACTGGTTCATAGTTCATCCCATAATTAGCGCCGAGGACATAAGAATGCCTTATTTATTAGCAATTGTACTATCAATTTTCACTTTAACAGGGTGTCAATCTGCTTATTACTCAGCAATGGAGCAGGTTGGGTATCATAAACGAGATATTATGGTCGACCGCGTCGAAGATGCCAAAGAATCTCAACAAGATGCACAAGAAGAATTCACCAGTGCACTTGAAGCCTTATCTGCGATCACCAACTTTGATGGTGGTGAGCTAGAAAATGTCTACAACAACATCAATGACAAATACGAAGATAGCGAAAAAGCGGCTCAAGACGTACGTGACCGTATTGCTGCGATTGAAGACGTATCCGGCGCACTGTTTGATGAGTGGCAAGATGAGCTAGAGCTGTACTCGAGTGCGAAACTGCGTCGTTCAAGCGAGCAAAAACTACGTGAAACCAAAGCCTCGTACAAAACCATGCTTAGCGCTATGAAGCGTGCAGAGAAAAAGATGACACCGGTACTGGATACGCTACGTGACAACACGTTGTACTTAAAACACAACCTTAACGCCAGTGCGATTGGTTCTTTGCAAGGTGAGTTCTCTAGCTTAGAGAAAGACATTCAGTTTGCGATCAAACAAATGAACGAAGCGATTGCAGAGTCCGATAAATTCCTACAAAAGCTCAATCAAAAGTAAATGATTTAGACCTCCTCCAAGTGAGGAGGTTTTAGTCGGCGACCTCACCGAGTAAACCGATGACACTTCGAACAAAGCCTACCCTCTCTGGTACAGTTCCCCATGGCACTTCTACCACTTCATAACCCAACTCAGTATAGACACTCACTAACGACTGATGAATCTCCAATGCTTCTTCAAAGCTGTGCGGACGCACTTCATCTTGTACGTAAATGGATGCTTCAGGTCGACAAGTAAACACCTGACTATGGTACCCAGCGCTTTCGGTTAAGAAAGCTTGGTCAACCTTACAGCCGCCCACTTGTAGGTATGCAATGATGTCGGGGATGGCGCGATCAACAAACGCAACATCATGACAACGCGCATCACTCTTTTGTTTGTCCATCAACCCAAGGCATAACTTGGCAAACCCAGGTAAATTCGTCCACGGCAAAATACCATTTTCTAACTGGCTTTGCTGCTCAATCAAGTCGCGAGACCCTTCAGGAAACGTGGCGTAACCACACGCGTCTAGCGCATTCAGCAATGTTGTTTTTCCCGCACCAGGCCCACCGGTGATAATAATCGGGTTCATATTCAACTCCAGAAAACAAAAAGCCCCGAGCATAACTCGAGGCTTCTTCTTAATTGAATCGCTTAACGAAAATTATTTCGCGCCACGAGAAGCACGCTTACGGTCGCTTTCCGTTAGGAACTTCTTACGGATACGGATGCTTTCAGGCGTTACTTCTACTAGCTCGTCGTCATCGATGAATTCTAGTGCTTGCTCAAGAGTCATCTTGATTGGCGGAGTAAGAACCTGTGCGTCATCGGTACCAGATGCACGAACGTTGGTTAGCTGCTTACCTTTCAGTGCGTTTACCGTTAGGTCGTTGTCACGGCTGTGAATACCGATAACCATACCTTCGTAAACTTCAACACCGTGACCGATAAATAGACGACCACGCTCTTGAAGGTTGAACAGTGCGTTAGTTAGCGCTTTACCCATCGCGTTCGCGATTAGTACACCGTTTACACGTTGACCGATGTTACCGCCTTTGTGAGGGCCGTAGTGATCAAACGTATGGTAAAGAAGACCTGAACCTGAAGTCAGTGTCATGAATTCCGTTTGAAAACCGATCAGACCACGTGATGGCATAACGAAGTCCATACGCACACGACCTTTACCGTCTGGAGACATGTCTTTCAGCTCACCTTTACGTAGGCCGATGTTCTCCATGATGCCGCCTTGATGCTCTTCCATTACGTCGATCGTTACAGTCTCGAACGGTTCCATCAACTGACCATCTTCTTCTTTGATGATTACTTCTGGACGAGATACTGCTAGCTCAAAGCCTTCACGACGCATGTTTTCGATCAGGATAGAAAGGTGAAGTTCACCACGACCTGATACGCGGAATTTATCTGGATCGTCTGTTTGCTCAACGCGTAGTGCAACGTTGTGTACCAATTCCTTCTCAAGACGCTCAAGGATGTTACGTGACGTTACGAACTTACCTTCTTTACCCGCGAATGGAGACGTGTTTACTTGGAACGTCATCGTTACTGTTGGTTCATCAACAGACAATGGTGGTAATGCTTCTACTGCGTTTTGTGCACAGATAGTGTCAGAAATTTTCAGCTCGCCAAGACCAGTGATTGCGATGATATCACCCGCGTTAGCTTGTTCCACTTCGTGACGCTCTAGGCCAAGGTAGCCCATTACTGTACCCACTTTACCGTTGCGAGTTTTACCGTCAGCACCAATAATGGTTACCTGCTGGTTTGGTTTAACGCTACCACGAGTTACGCGAGCCACGCCGATAACACCAACGTAAGAGCTGTAGTCTAGCTGAGAAACTTGCATCTGTAGTGGACCATCAAGGTCAACATTTGGCGCGTCAACAACATCAACGATAGTTTGGAATAGTGGTTCCATGTTCTCGCCAGTTTCGCCTTCTTCTAGAGAAGCCCAACCGTTAAGTGCAGATGCGTAAACTACTTTAAAGTCTAGCTGGTCATCAGTTGCACCTAAGTTGTCGAACAGGTCGAACACTTGGTCCATAACCCAATCAGGACGTGCACCAGGGCGGTCAATCTTGTTGATTACAACGATTGGTTTTAAACCGTGAGCAAACGCTTTTTGTGTTACGAAACGCGTTTGAGGCATTGGACCATCAACTGCGTCAACGATAAGTAGTACAGAGTCTACCATCGACATGATACGCTCAACTTCACCACCGAAGTCCGCGTGTCCCGGAGTATCTACGATGTTGATACGGTAATCGTTCCAGTCGATTGCTGTGTTTTTAGCAAGAATGGTAATACCGCGCTCTTTCTCGATGTCGTTCGAGTCCATGACTCGCTCTTCAGCTTCACCGCGAGACTCAAGCGTGCCTGATTGTTGTAGCAGCTTGTCAACCAACGTGGTTTTACCGTGGTCAACGTGCGCGATGATCGCGATATTTCTTAATTTATCAATCTGTGGAGTAGCCATGGATATTGATTCACTTAGATAGATGAAATGCCCCCACGCTGAGAACGGGTGCTCTCTGGCGACATTTGCTGATTAAAAAAACGGCCATAATGTACCAGATTTTAGCAAAAAGCCTAGAAATATGTGATCTACTCCCGAGCATTTCTGCGATTTTTACGCTTAATGCCCATTTTCTTCCTCAGAACGAATTGATTAAACGCAACTTTATTCTAATCGATGCATAATTCAAATTGACTCTTGCTCAAAAACTGGGCTGAATACGCAATGTACCTGTCACATTATGGTGCAACAATGATTTTTAGCACCATAATAGTGCAAGCAAAGATCATTTTGGTGCAAGCAAGTGCACCAAACTAGCATTCAAAAACACAATTGCTTGAAATTAATGGAATATTTTTTTTGGCACGGTTTTGGCTTTAGTTAAAACAGCATCGATTAATGAAAAGTCAAATTGATTAATCAATGCCAGGTTTCATGAATAATTCATAAATCGAGCTTTTACCGCTTATTAACACTGGAGGTTATCCAAGATGTCAGTAGAAAACGTTCTATCGCTGATCCAAGAAAACGAAGTTAAGTTTGTTGACCTACGCTTCACTGATACAAAAGGTAAAGAGCAGCACATTTCGATCCCTGCTCACCAAATCGACGCAGACTTCTTCGAAGAAGGTAAAATGTTCGATGGTTCATCAGTTGCTGGCTGGAAAGGTATCAACGAATCAGACATGGTAATGATGCCTGACGCATCTTCTGCTGTGCTTGACCCATTCACGGAAGACGCAACACTAAATATCCGTTGTGACATCTTAGAGCCTGCAACAATGCAAGGCTACGACCGTGACCCACGCTCTATCGCAAAACGCGCTGAAGACTTCATGCGTTCTACAGGTGTTGCAGATACTGTACTTATCGGTCCTGAACCAGAATTCTTCCTATTTGATGACGTGAAGTTCTCGACAGACATGTCAGGCTCTTTCTTCAAAATCGACGACGTAGAAGCGGCATGGAACACAGGTTCTGACTACGAAGAAGGTAACAAAGGTCACCGTCCAGGCGTTAAAGGTGGTTACTTCCCAGTAGCTCCAGTAGATTCATCTCAAGACATCCGTTCTGCTATGTGTCTAGTAATGGAAGAAATGGGTCTTGTTGTTGAAGCGCACCACCACGAAGTGGCAACGGCGGGTCAAAACGAAATCGCAACTCGTTTCAACACGCTAACAACCAAAGCTGACGAAATCCAAATCTACAAGTACGTTGTACACAACGTTGCTCACGCGTTTGGTAAAACAGCGACGTTTATGCCTAAACCACTTGTTGGCGACAACGGCAGCGGTATGCACGTTCACCAGTCTCTAGCAAAAGATGGCGTAAACCTATTTGCTGGTGACAAGTACGGCGGTCTATCTGAAATGGCGCTTTACTACATCGGTGGTATCATCAAACACGCTCGTGCAATCAACGCATTCGCTAACCCATCAACAAACTCGTACAAACGTCTTGTACCAGGCTTCGAAGCACCAGTAATGCTAGCTTACTCAGCGCGTAACCGCTCTGCTTCAATCCGTATCCCAGTGGTACCAAGCCCGAAAGCACGTCGTATCGAAGTTCGTTTCGGTGACCCAGCGGCGAACCCATACCTATGTTTCGCAGCAATGCTTATGGCTGGTCTTGACGGTATCAAGAATAAGATCCACCCAGGCGAAGCGATGGATAAAGACCTTTACGATCTTCCAGCTGAAGAAGCAGCAGAAATCCCAACTGTTGCATACTCACTAAAAGACGCACTAGCAGAGCTAGATGCTGATCGTGAGTTCTTAACAGCGGGCGGCGTATTCTCTGACGACTTCATCGATTCATACATCGACCTTAAGTCTCAGGACGTAGAGCGTGTGAACATGACAACTCACCCTGTTGAGTTCGAACTTTACTACTCTGTGTAAGGTCGACACTGTGTAAAATGTAAACACAGCAATAAAATATTAGGCTCGCCTCGCAGGCGGGCCTTTTTTGTATTCGCCAGTCAAGCTTCGACGTTTAACATAAGAGGATAATAAAAATACGCTTAGAATTTTTCCTTACAGGTCAAAGAGCTAAGCCATTGAAACGTGAAATCATCGAACAAGAGAAGGTGAGCAATGAAAGTTCAGCTTATTCCATCACTGTGTGCACTCAGCGGATTGTTAATCGCCTCTATCGCCTTCGCGCAGGTCGCGTATACGTGGGTAGATGAAAATGGCGTGGTTCACTTTAGTGATACGCCAAACAAAGGAGCAAAAGCGATCGCACTGCCAAACCTTGAAGCCAGCGCACCAGCTCCTGAGGTAGAAAGTACTGAATCGCTCGCACCTCAGACTACGCCATCTACTGCATCACAAAACAAGCCAGAGAAAACAACCGAGAAGCCTCTTCTATTACAACTCTCGATGCTGACTCCCAAGCACAACGAGACCATCCGCAGCAATCGAGGCATCATCAATATTCAATTAGAAACCAATCGCAAGCTTGGTATCGGTGAGCAATTGCAATTGTTACTCGATGGAAAACCTTATGGTGCACCACAAAACCATATAGTGTGGCAGTTAAACAATATTGACCGAGGCACTCACACACTTGCTGTGCACGCGAAAAGAAGCGGCAAGCTTATTGCATCTACTAGCCCTATAACGGTGCATTTACATAGAGCAAGTGTTAAGCCGACCGTAAAAGGGGCAAAATAGAATATCTGGTGAAAAAAATTACATCACAGCGATGCTTTTCACTTTTTCTTCTAAGATTTATTCGCCATACTTAACGTTCAATTGCACCATTATTGTGCATCGCACAATCTTAAAGCAAAACAAGGACGTAATGTGGATACCAGTCTTCCTAGTGCCATTCTCAACAATATGGTGACAGCAACGCTGATTCTTGATGATGGATTGGCCATCCGTTATGCCAATCCGGCTGCCGAATTGCTGTTTTCTCAAAGCGCCAAACGAATTATTGAACAATCACTTTCTCAATTGATTCAGCATGCGTCGCTGGATCTCGCGCTGCTCACTCAACCGTTGCAAAGTGGCCAAAGCATCACCGACAGTGACGTCACTTTCGTTGTTGATGGCCGCCCTTTAATGCTAGAGGTGACGGTTAGCCCTATCACTTGGCAAAAGCAGTTGATGCTTCTGGTCGAGATGCGCAAAATTGATCAGCAGCGCCGACTCTCTCAAGAACTGAACCAACACGCCCAACAACAAGCAGCGAAGCTGTTAGTCCGAGGGCTTGCACATGAGATTAAAAATCCGCTTGGCGGCTTACGCGGTGCGGCGCAATTGCTAGAAAAAATGCTGCCAGAGCCCTCTCTCACCGAATATACACACATCATCATTGAGCAAGCAGACCGTTTAAGGGCGCTCGTGGATCGATTACTAGGACCGCAAAAGCCAGGTAAGAAGACACAAGAGAATCTGCACCAAATTCTTGAAAAGGTTCGCCAACTGGTTGAATTAGAGTCACAACGCTCAATCATCATTGAACGAGATTATGACCCAAGCTTGCCAGAGATTTTGATGGATACAGACCAAATCGAGCAGGCAATGCTTAATATCGTCAGCAACGCCGCACAAATTCTTAGCCATCAAGAGCACGGGAAAATAACCATTCGCACCAGAACGGTGCATCAAGCCAATATTCACGGCAAACGCTGTAAACTCGCTGCTCGTGTCGAAATCACAGACAACGGCCCAGGTATTCCACCGGAACTACAAGACACGCTGTTCTATCCCATGGTCAGTGGCCGCGAGGGAGGAACTGGATTAGGGCTATCTATTTCGCAAAATTTGATCGACCAGCACAATGGAAAAATAGACGTAGAAAGCTGGCCTGGTCACACAACATTTACTATTTATCTGCCGATCTGAGTGCGCTAATGGACTTCAAGTCGCGTCAGTTTTTCGGTTTGCTGCAAGGATTACTACATGAGTAAAGGATATGTTTGGGTCGTTGATGACGACAGTTCAATTCGCTGGGTAATGGAGAAAACACTCTCCTCTGCCAACATCAAATGTGAAACCTATGCCGATGGAGAAAGCGTGTTAATGGCGCTCGAACGCGAAGTGCCGGATGTTCTAGTATCAGACATTCGCATGCCAGGTATTGATGGGTTGGAGCTACTAAAGCAAGTACAGCGCGATTACCCAGACCTTCCCGTGATTATCATGACCGCGCATTCAGATTTAGATGCGGCAGTGAATGCGTACCAAAAAGGTGCTTTTGAATATTTACCAAAACCTTTTGATATTGATGAAACTTTAACTCTGGTTGAACGAGCCATTGCACACAGCCACGAAAACAAACGCGAGCAGCTCTCTCCAGAAGACATTCCAGCAGAAACGCCTGAAATTATCGGTGAAGCACCAGCGATGCAAGAGGTGTTTCGCGCCATTGGTCGTCTTTCTCGCTCCTCTATTTCAGTCTTGATTAACGGTGAATCGGGCACGGGTAAAGAACTCGTTGCTCATGCACTGCACCGTCACAGTCCACGTGCTAACAAACCTTTCATTGCGCTCAATATGGCGGCAATTCCCAAAGACTTGATTGAATCAGAACTGTTTGGCCACGAAAAAGGCGCGTTTACGGGGGCAAACAATGTTCGTCAAGGACGATTCGAACAAGCCAATGGCGGCACTCTATTTTTAGACGAAATCGGCGACATGCCATTGGACATTCAAACTCGTTTGCTACGCGTTCTAGCTGACGGGCAGTTTTATCGAGTGGGCGGTCACTCTCCGATCAGTGTCGATGTACGAATTGTCGCGGCAACACACCAGAACTTAGAAAAGCTGGTGCAAGAAGGTGACTTCCGTGAGGACCTCTTTCATCGCTTAAACGTGATTCGCGTGCAGATCCCGGCACTGCGTGAGCGTAAGCAAGACATTGAAAAGCTTACACAGCATTTTCTTATCCGTGCGGCTGATGAGCTTGGTGTGGAAACAAAAACTCTCCACCCATCGACCGTGGAGATTCTTAACCGCCTTGATTGGCCTGGCAACGTTCGTCAATTAGAGAATATTTGCCGTTGGTTAACCGTTATGGCCAGTGGTAGCGAAGTGTTACCAAATGACTTGCCAAGCGAACTACTCGAAGAGAAAAAATCCATTTCAGACTCTGCACATGGTAGTTGGCAAGAACAATTGGCGGATTGGGCACGGCATTCACTCGCAGCAGGAGATAAAGAACTACTTTCTTACGCTTTACCAGAATTTGAACGCATTTTATTAGAAGCAGCCTTAGAGCACACTAAAGGTCATAAGCAAGATGCCGCTAAAGTATTAGGCTGGGGGCGAAATACACTCACCAGAAAATTAAAAGAATTGTACTGACAATCACTTACGTGGTGCGTTAACAACGAGCGTCGTTTGTCACTCGATATTAATAAAAACATCAGTACAATTGTGGCGCACCACCATCTATGTGATTAGGCGATGTCTACTGCTACGACTCAAATTACACTGCGTACTGCTGTTCTGATTCCATTTGTCATGATCTTCTTACTGGCGATCGGTGTCATTGTCTACGTCCAAAAACAAAGTTACGAAGAAGTGGTCACGGATATCAGTGACAAGCAACTTTCCGTGTTAACCGAAAGTGTCCACGACCACCTCAATAGCTATCTACGTAAGCCTTTTACTGCGGTTATGGCTCTCGCGCACAACGTCAGCTATCACAACCTTTATCGCCCTCACGATACCTCAGACATTCAAAACTACCTGCTAAGTGCATTCAAAAATCTTTACCAATCGATACCGCAGTTGGATGTAATCGCATTTGGTTCAGAAAACGGCGACTTTGCAGGCTTTCGCCGCGAACTTTCCGACGATTACACCTTAATGGTGCAAGATCGCCACACCGATGGTGATCTGGTTATTTATGGAACCAACCATGTGAGTAACAACATTCGAACGGTTATCTCCCAATACGATCCTCGCACTCGCCCATGGTATAAGCCCGTTGCAGAGAGCCAAAACGCCACTTGGTCTGAAATTTATACCAACGCTGATGAACGCCAGGATATTACGCTATCAGCCATGACGCCGGTGTACAAACACGACCAATTTGCTGGTGTTTTGGTGACAGACATTCGTATCAATACATTCAACGAATTCCTGCGCGAGTTAAAATACAACACTAAAGCGTCGGTCTACATCATGGACCCAGATCATCGTTTAATCGCTCACTCAGGCCCGGGAAGCGTCATCTCATGGGGCACAAAATTTTCGGATAAAGGGCAGCGTTTGCTTGCCGCTGAAAACGCAGACCCGATCATCAAAATCAGTGCGAGCCGCGTCCGGTCTTTCGATCTCAACAACACCAAGCAACCTTATACTTTTTCATTTGAACATGATGGACAACGTATTTTCAGTCGGCTAACCCCGTATCGAGACCAAGATGGCTTAACATGGTTTATTGGCACCTCCATTTCGGAGTCCGAGCTTCTCGGCCTGTTACCAAAAAGCCAGCAAGAGAGTTGGCTCGTTGGCATTATTGTAAGCCTATTTGGGATCGCCATCAGTTGGATCATTTTCAACCGAGTTACCAGACCAATTAACGCGACGGCCGCCGCCGCTCAGCACCTGGCAAATGGGGATTGGGATAGCGGCATGCCAAAGCCTGGTTATGTGTATGAGACAACCGTACTGGTTCATGCTTTTAATGAAATGGCGAACAATCTAAGAGCTTCATTCAAAGCATTGCGTGAACAGTTAGTTTATGACTCTCTAACACGCTTATATAGCCGTCAGGGTTTGGTCGAAATCTGTGAAAATCAGTCTCATCTTTGTCACGGCAGTTTATTTTTACTTGGTATCAACAAATTTAGAGATATCAACGACAGTGTGGGTCATCACAACGGCGACCAGTTGTTGGTCAGCATCGCTGAAAGGCTAAAACAGCAGTTTCGTGACAACGCATTATTGGCTCGGATTGGTGGTGATGAGTTCGCGGTGTTTCTCTCAAATGTCGACACTGAAACCAAAATTAAACAAACCGAGCGTCGATTACAGCAACTCTTTTCCACCCCATTTATGGTGGAAGGCGAGAATGTAGTGATGAAGATTTCACTTGGTATTGTACAAACCCAGCCAAACGAAACCATGCCTTTATGGTTACGCAACGCCAGCATCGCATTAAGTTACGCTAAACAAGACTCACTGACTGGTGTTTGTCACTACAGCCCAGAACTAGCGAGCGCTTCAAAGTTTCGTACGCAAATGCTGACCAAGATCCAAACTGGCATTGAAAACCGAGAGTTTATTCCTCATTACCAACCGATTGTGGATCTCGTCAGTGGCACAGTGTGTGGCGCCGAAGCACTTGCGCGTTGGCATAGCGACTCAGGTATGGTGTCACCATTAGATTTTATCCCAATCGCGGAAGAAAGCGGCATGATCAAAGCCATCGGCCAACAGATTCTGTTACAAGCTTGTCGCGACACTTACCAAGCGATCGAAAGCAAACAGTGGCCGTCGGACTTCCAACTGCATGTGAATATCTCCGTTAATCAACTATCTTGCCCAAGTTTTGTTGATACGGTGATAAGCGTATTGGATATCACGAAATTACCAGCAAGTAACCTCACACTAGAGATCACAGAATCACGTATCATTGATAGCGCACCGACCACACTAGAAAATATGACTAAACTGCGTGAAATGGGTATTGGTATCGCGATAGATGACTTTGGCACCGGCTACTCATCACTGGGTTACCTCCACTCTCTGCCGTTTACCTGCTTGAAGATTGATCGCACCTTCATCAATCAACTCACACAAGAAAACTTAAACAGTTCAGTCGTCGCTGCCGTCATCAATATCACAGCAGGTCTCAAAACTAATGTCGTCGCGGAAGGTGTCGAGGATAGCAATCAAGCACAATTACTGCGCTCTTTAGGCTGTAATCAGGTGCAAGGCTTCTACTACAGCCGCCCTATGCCACTAGAAGAATGGCCAACACATTTGGTGAACATGAAGTAGAAAAGAGCGAGAATCGTTGATTTCCTAGTCATCCTCTACTGACAATCTACCCAACTGTTATTTATACTTAACTGCAAATCTTACCCATGTATTGTCACAGATGATGTTTGGGCCCTGTTCCAGTTCATAACTATCGGATCGACAAAATGATAACGAAGAACCTTCCTCTTACTGATTTGCACCGTCACCTCGACGGTAACATTCGTACTAAAACGATTCTTGAGCTAGGCCAAAAGTTTGGCATTGCCCTACCAGCGTACGATATTGAGTCTCTCACTCCTCACGTTCAAATTGTCGAAGCGGAACCCTCTCTTGTTGCTTTCCTTTCTAAGCTCGACTGGGGTGTTGCTGTACTGGGCGATCTAGATGCGTGTCGTCGTGTCGCGTACGAAAACGTAGAAGACGCGCTAAACGCACAAATCGATTACGCAGAGCTGCGTTTCTCTCCTTACTACATGGCGATGAAACACAAACTACCAGTAGCGGGGGTTGTTGAAGCCGTCGTGGACGGTGTGCAAGCGGGTATGCGCGATTTTGGCGTGAAAGCCAACCTGATCGGTATCATGAGTCGTACATTTGGTACTGACGCATGTCAACAAGAACTGGACGGCATTCTGAGCCAGAAAGATCACATCGTTGCCGTTGACCTTGCGGGTGACGAGCTAGGCCAACCGGGTGATCGCTTTGTGTCTCACTTCAAGCAAGTACGCGATGCTGGCCTTGGGGTAACGGTCCATGCTGGTGAAGCAGCAGGTGCAGAGAGCATGTGGCAAGCAATCAATGAGCTGGGCGCAACTCGTATCGGTCACGGCGTAAAAGCGATTCACGATCCAAAACTGATGGATTACCTAGCAGAAAACCGCATTGGTATTGAATCTTGCCTGACGTCAAACTACCAAACAAGTACGGTAGAAACGCTAGAAAACCACCCTCTCAAGCAGTTCCTAGAGCATGGCGTTCTTGCGTGTTTGAACACTGACGATCCAGCGGTTGAAGGCATCGAACTGCCATACGAATACGAAGTAGCGGCACCAGCCGCTGGCCTGAGCCAAGACCAGATTCGCCAAGCGCAAATCAATGGCCTTGAGATTGCGTTCCTTTCAGAAGCAGAAAAATCGGAACTGAGAGAAAAAGTAAAAGATCGCGCTTAAATCCAGCGAAAACATAAAAAAATGCCAGCATCTGCTGGCATTTTTTATATCTTGAATCTGTATCTCTGATTAAATAACACGAGAGAACTGTTGCTGACGTGCCTTTGCTCGTAGGTATTTATCGAAGCTCATACAAATATTACGGATCAACAAACGACCTCGCAGCGTCACACGAATTTCATTATCATCCACTTCCACCAGCTCATCGTTAATAAAGGTCTGAAGTAGCTGCAAATCTTCTTTAAAGTACTGTTCAAACCTCACTTTAAACTCAGACTCAATGGCTTTCTTGTCTAACTTGAAGTTACAAATCAGCTGCTTAATCACTTCGCGACGGAGCAAATCATCAGAGTCCAGCGAGACCCCTTTCCATAGAGCGTGACGAAGTTCGTTGACTTGAGCGTAGTATTTCTTCAGCTCTTTCTGGTTTTGCGCGTACGCATCGCCGATCATCGAGATTGCAGAAACACCAAAGCCAACCAAGTCACATTCACCTTGTGTGGTGTAGCCTTGGAAATTGCGATGCAAAATACCTTCGCGCTGGGCAACAGCAAGTTCATCGTCCGGCAAAGCAAAGTGGTCCATACCGATAAATTGGTAGCCAGCACCAGTCAGTGTCGCGATGGTGTCTTGCAGAATCGCCATCTTCTCCTCTGCTTTTGGCAGGTCTTCGTCTTTAATCTTACGCTGCGCTGCAAATAGCTGTGGCATGTGCGCGTAGTTAAACACGGATAGACGGCCCGGCTGCATCTCTAGCACTTGTTCTAGAGTCTTGGCAAAAGATTCTTTGGTCTGCTTCGGTAAACCGTAAATCAAATCTAGGTTCGTCGAACGAAAGCCTAACTCTTTTGCGCGCGCAACCATCGCAACGATGAACTCTTCATCTTGCTCACGATTCACCAGTTTTTGCACTTCTTTGTTGAAGTCCTGCACACCGATGCTCAAGCGATTGAAGCCTTCACTACGCAGATGATCCAGCATGGTCAGCTCGATTTCACGCGGGTCAACCTCGATACTGATTTCAGCATCGCTACTAAAAGTAAACTCTTGGCGTAGCAGGCTCATTACACGCGTGATTTGCTTTTCAGAGAGAAACGTCGGTGTACCACCACCAAAATGCAATTGCGTCACGGTGCGACCCACAAGTAATGCAGCACGTTGACGAATTTCGTGTTCAAGCACGTCGAGGTATTCATCCGCTTTGTGCGAGTGGCGCGTAATGACTTTATTACATCCACAGTAGTAACAAAGCTTGTGACAGAACGGAATGTGTACGTACAGCGATAATGGGCGTTCTGGGTATTGAGTGCATGCCATATCATAATCAGAAATGGTGAACGCTTCATGAAACTCCAGCGCCGTTGGGTACGACGTATAACGAGGCCCGGAATAGTTGTACTTATCCAATACCGCTTGATCCCAGACGATTTGCTGTTTCGATTCAGTGTGTTGATTCGACATGGTGGTACTTTCCGTTAAATGCTAGGGCAACGAAAGCCGTCACCCGATATTCAGAGCCGCTATTTTGCCATACGACGATGACAAGCGTGGCAACGCCGACTGGCTTTTTAAGTATAAAACTAAAGAAGTGCTAGCGTGATCACGATACCCCCATTAGCCATAAGGAGACTATTGGAGGTCGCGCTTAAATCATCTGAATATTGATTTGATTATTCAGTGGCTGGACGTTTTTCTGCAACACTTTGAGCTCCTCAATAATCGCATCAGTGAGGCGGCTTTCCGCTTTATGACGCGTCAAGTTCTGTTGCATACGCTCTTTCTTGGCAAGTTTTTGGCGTTCTTCGCCACGCGCCATATCTTTCACGATGTGGTAAAGCTCAGAAATCGCAGGGTACGTTTTATCGAAATCAACGCGGTCTTCACCTTGTACATAATCCATGATGTTATACACACGGATACTGATTTCAGATAAATCGCACTGGCCTTGAATGCCCGCCTGACACAAGGTATGCACATTCTCAAAAATGTTGGCGTTACGTTTGTCTATCGCCAATTTTTGATGCTTCAGCTGCAATTCCTTTTGCTTTTTCAATTGAAGCAGAAGGTAACCTGCATAAGAAGCGAGTGCGATGATAATCACAACACCAGCAATAGCTAATAAGGTTACATTCATAGCTTAATTATCCTTTATAGTCGTCGAAATTAATGTCGTCGAAATCTGCCAGCAAGTCATCATCGTTGCGCGTGCTTTTCTCAGCAGGTGCAGTGAAGTCTTCCTCTTCTTCAGGTTCCAACAAACCTAGTTGGTCCATTAGCTTCTCAATGCGATCGAGTTTCTCATCGACGAATTTCTGTAGACCTGTGCCCAGGTTTTCACCCGCTTCAATACGGTCTAGCAACACGTTCAATTGCGCGTCATTTTCTAGCATCTCTAGTTCTTGCTCTGCCGACAAACGACGCTCTTGCTTCGTCATTTTCTTCGCAGGTTCAACAATCAGAGGTATTTTCTTTTTGCTGCCTAAGCGCGGGTCGCGATTTTGTGCAGCAGCTTGCTTTTTCTGCTCGTTAACTTCTGAGTTACGGTTACCCGTTTTCAGACCTTTACGCTTTTTAGCACGCTTGCGTAAGCGGCCTTCCACATCAGATTCTGTACGGTTACGAGTTACAACAAACTCAGGTGCACCAGCGGCACCCGGTTTTCTAGATTTTTTACTACGGCTCATTACTGGGGTTTCCTCAGTAAAATTACATCATTACCAATAAATTCGAGTTCGAGCTTATCCCGCTCTGCTAGGAACTGGAACGTGTCACGACTAAAGAACACTACGTGAGTGAGATCGTTCTTATAATGCCATGATTTGAAAGCCTCCACGTCGATGACCATTTTCGTCATCAGGCCTATCCAGCCCCCTGGCTTAACTAAATTCAACCATTGCTTCCACACCAAATCTGGGTGGTAGAGGTGCTCTATCACCTCTGTTGCTGTCATGAAGTCGTACGTTTTTTCTAAAACCGACGTATCAGGGTGGTAGTAGAGATCGTACAACGCCATGTTGTGCCCCGCCTCTTCCAGCATCAAGGAGAGCGTTGGGCCAGGACCACAACCAAAGTCGATACCATTTGATTGTGGAGAAATTCGCTCTGTGATCGGGTCAGCAATACGCGACAAAAAGCGTCGGTAACCCAAATCATCGGGGTTGTTCTCATGCAAATCATAGTGAGCTTTTTCGCTTTCCGCATCCAAACGTTGGTCTGGATTTACGAATACCAAGCTGCACTGCTCACATTGAAGATATTCACGACGCTTATCTTCAAAATAATGGTGAGTGCGCTGATTTTGGCATAAAGGACAGGTATGCATGCTGACTTCCTCAAACAGGGATGCGAAACATACCAGAAAGTGAACTCGGATTGGAGTGTTGTTGAGTATTTTTTCAGCAATTTTTGTTAAAAAACTTTGTTTACAACCTATAAAGCTAAAGTAAGTGCTGTAATCTCAATTCAAGTTACGACTGAGCAAGTCAACGGATATAAAAAAAGCGACAGTCAGACTGTCGCTTTCTAAGTGCCATCAATTGGCGAAACTGTGTTGCACACATTTGGTGCACCAATGATCCCTTTGTTTTTAGAGCTTTCCCTGCCAAAAAGAGTTGTTTTTCATCTTCCTGATGAGTTTTGGCTATCCGTTTACTTCCTGTCTACTGAGCAACTTCCTGTGCCTGATCCGTTTCACTGTCTTAACCGTCAGACGAGATGACCATCCTTATCGGATAGGCTCCCTACCTATCTAAATCCCTTTCTAAATCACCAAGCATCCGAGCTACATCCTTGGAGACCTAAACCGTGGTCTTAAATCCTTACATTCACTCCCTGTGAACGACTTCTACTTTACGCCATCCCGTTATGCTCACAAGTAATGGGTTGAAAAAATAATCCGCCTATTTTTCTAAAAAATCAAAATTATCATTTAATCAAAAACTTAAAAACACTAACAAGAAAAAGCCAACATCAAGTATGGCAAATGTCTCACAAACTGCCGAGCCAACTATCGCTTTCGCATCCAAACTCGACTGTGATATCTGTCACGAACAAAAATGCCCTAGTGGATTCACTAGGGCATTTTTGTACAAGTTGCTCGAACGATGTAGGGACATCTACCCAACCAGCTCAAGATGCAGGATCTTGAGCGATTTAGGTATATTAGTGCAGACCGCCAACGTATTTAGACAGCACTTCGATATCTTCGTCTGTCATTTTCTTCGCGATGTCGCGCATCATGGCATTCATATCATTACCACGGTCGCCATCACGGAATTTTTCTAGCTGAGCTTTGATGTAGTCAGCATGCTGACCAGAAATTTTCGGGAAACCTGAAAGCTCAGTACCATTGCCACGAGGACCATGACATGCAATACATGCGGTTAGGCCACGCTCGGCATCACCAGCGGTATAAAGCGTTTTGCCTTTTGCTACTACATCTTCAGGTGTTGAGTTTTCTGAAACTGGTAGCGAAGCGTAGTAAGCAGATAGGTCTGCGATATCTTCATCGCTCAGTGGCATTGCCATACCACTCATTACAGGATCGTAACGACCTTGTTTACCACCACTTGTCATGCCTAGCTTAAGTTCTTTTAACTGCTTCTCAAGATACTTAGCGTGTTGGCCTGCGAGTTTCGGGTACGTTGTTATTGCACTGTTGCCATCTGCTCCGTGACAGGCGACACAGGTTTGTGATTTTGCTTTACCAGCCTCAATATTACCTTGGGCCCATACTGAGCAACTGGCTAAAAGACTCAAAATTAGCGCTAATTTCTTCATGACATTCCATTATAATTATCAAGCTTCCAGTACCACGGAATGTGAACATACCGCGTACACTCATGGTACAATAGGCGACCTTATGCCGAGCACGGTTATTTTACACATTTTCACAAAAAAGTAATCAATCGACTACACAAAGTCGAGATGGAGTTAACAGTGAGCGTAAAAATTCATTACCAAAATACGCATTTCATCACCAGCGCACCCGATATTCGTCACCTGCCGGAAGACGAAGGTGTCGAAATTGCGTTTGCAGGACGCTCAAACGCTGGTAAATCGAGTGCACTTAACCGTCTAACTAATCAAAAAAGCTTAGCCAAGACATCAAAGACACCTGGTCGTACGCAATTAATCAACCTTTTCAAAGTAGAAGAAGGTTGTCACATTGTCGATCTACCTGGATACGGTTTTGCTCAAGTACCGGTAGAGATGAAAAACAAATGGCAGAAATCTTTGGGTGAATACCTACAGAAACGCGAGTGCCTAAAAGGCTTAGTGGTTCTAATGGACATTCGTCATCCAATGAAAGATCTCGACCAACAAATGATTTTCTGGGCCATCGATAGCCACATTCCTGTGCAAGTTTTGCTAACCAAAGCAGATAAACTAAAAAGTGGTGCACGCAAACAAACTCTACTGAAAGTTCGTAAGCAAGTAGAAACTTTCGGTGGTGACGTTTCTGTTGATGTGTTCTCTTCACTGAAAGGATTAGGTGTCGATCAGCTACGTGCAAAACTGGATACCTGGTTTGCACCAGCACTAGCACACCTGATAGAAGAAGACGAACAAGAGATACCAGCGAGCGATGAAGAATAATTAACAATATTTGTTAAATTTCTTCGACACGGCCCTGCCATTTGGTGGGGCTTTTGTTTATCTGAACTAAATAACAGGCAATAAAAATCCCCGCCTTCCTGGCAGGGATAACGGGAGAGAAAAATTGGTAATTATTGTTATGTGACGAAGCATTGCTGAACTGAGATTCGATTTCAATAGGTTAAAAAGCGCTCTTGTTTCCTGTGTATCACCAAACATTCACTCCAAAAACACCCAATAGCGTTACAATTCAGACAGTTAAGCCAAGCAAATCTTCAAAAAGATGTAACTTAGTTTCTTTCAAGAAAAAATAATAGTGTGACTGGCGTAAATTTACAGGATGAATAACGCAATAAATTTGAAGGAAAAATCGAGATTTTGCAGTGACTTAGAAAGGTCAAAAAAGAAGGTTTTTAAAGGCTTACTTTAAGCTACTGATCTAAAAGAATAATTTTCTTTCGCCCAATAAAAAACGCCCCAGTCAAAAACTGACTGGGGCGGCTGAATCAGCCTAATCCAATAACGTGAAACAAAAGGTCTGAAAGATAGAACATCTTACCTCTGTACCCTACGAGTATTAATGTACAACAATTGGTCAGAATTGCAAAGAATTTTTGTAGTTTTTTTTCATGAAATTTTTATTAAGCAACATCAAAGTTAACTTTGCGCTAGCTTTTTTAATCTCAAAAAAAAGCCAGCGTTTGTGCGCTGGCTCATAATTAATTGGTTATTTTGGTCTAAAAGTGACTAATGAGCTTGATCCCAGTTATCACCGTGACCTGCTTCTGCAACCAACGGTACTTTTAGCTCTGCTGCAGATTCCATCAATTTCTGTACTTTACTTTCAATTTCGGACAATGATGACTCTTCAACTTCAAAGACCAATTCATCGTGTACTTGCATTAATAACTTCACACGACCATTGCCTTCTTCCTGAATCCACTGATCAACCAACAGCATCGCTTTCTTAATGATGTCCGCTGCCGTACCTTGCATTGGTGCGTTGATTGCCGCACGTTCAGCAGCTTTACGACGCATCCCGTTGCGCGATTTGATTTCTGGCAAATGCAAACGTCGACCAAAAATCGTTTCAACATACCCTTTATCTGCTGCTGTGCTGCGTGTGTCTTCCATGTACTGCATCACGCCTGGGTAACGTTCAAAGTATGTATCCATGTACGCTTGAGCCTCACCACGAGGAATGCCTAATTGCTTCGCCAAACCAAACGCACTCATGCCGTAAATAAGACCGAAATTAACCGCTTTCGCACGACGACGTTGCTCACTTGAAACGTCTTCAATAGAAACACCCATGATTTCTGCTGCGGTTGCCGCGTGGATATCTTTGCCATCACGGAATGCATCCAATAACGCTTGGTCACCAGAAAGGTGCGCCATGATGCGAAGTTCGATTTGCGAGTAGTCGACCGCTAAGATTTTATGCCCTGATGGCGCGACAAACGCTTGACGAATACGACGGCCAGCTTCGTTACGAATTGGAATGTTCTGTAAGTTCGGATCAGTAGAAGATAGACGACCCGTTGCGGTCACTGCTTGGTGGTAAGAAGTATGCACGCGACCCGTTGATGGGTTGATCATCTTCGGCAGTTTGTCGGTGTAAGTTGATTTTAGCTTCGCCAGACCACGGTATTCCAAAATCAGTTTTGGTAGTGGGTAGTCTAGTGCGAGTTCTTGCAGAACTTCTTCATTCGTCGATGGTGTGCCTGATGGCGTTTTCTTCACAACCGGTAAACCCATTTTTTCAAATAGGATGGCTTGTAATTGCTTTGGCGAGTTCATGTTAAACTCTTGCTCTGCAATTTCGTACGCTTTCTTTTCAAGCTCATCAAGGCGAGCGGTAATCTCGACCGACTGCGCACTCAGCTTCATTTCATCGATAAAGACCCCAGTGCGTTCAATGCGCGAAAGAACTGGCACCAACGGCATTTCAATCTCTTCGTAAACTGTCTTCAGGCTTTCATCCTGCTCGATATTAGCAAACAAGCGATTGTGCAGACGAAGGGTCACATCCGCATCTTCTGCCGCGTATGGCGATGCTTGTTCCAGTTCGATTTGGTTAAACGTAAGCTGATTTTTGCCTTTACCTGCAATTTGCTCAAAAGAAATGCAGCTGTGCTGTAGGAAGCGAAGCGCCAAGCTGTCCATATCGTGTTTACCGCCGACACTGTTGTAGATATACGATTCCAACATCGTGTCGTGCTTGATACCTTTTAGCTCAATGTCGTAACGAGCGAGTACAGACGCATCATACTTTAAGTTTTGACCGACTTTTGCTTTCGCTGCATCTTCAAGAATTGGCTTCAGCTGTTCTAGTACCCAATCACGATCAAGCTGTTCAGGCGCATCTAAATAGTCATGTGCAACTGGCACATAAGCCGCAATACCTTCATCGACAGCGAATGACAAACCAACTAGATTCGCTAGCATGTAATCTAGGTTATCGGTCTCCGTATCAAATGCAAACAGCTCAGCCGTTTGAAGTTTATCTAGCCAAGCATTGAAGGTTTCTTTATCCAGAATTGTTTCATATTGGCTGCGATCGATTGTTACCGCAGAAGTTTCCATCTCGGCTTGAGAAGAAGAAGCTTGTGAAGATCCTGCAAGCTCTACAGCCTCCACAGATCCAGAACCGCCTTCAAGTAGTTCATTCAACCAAGATTTAAACGTCAGTTGGCCATACAGCTTCACTAATTCGTCTTTATTTGGTTCCGCTTTCAGCAATGATTCTGGCGTTTCCTCAAGCTCAACATCCAATTTGATGGTCGCGAGCTCATACGAAAGCATGGCATTTTCTTTGTTGTCGATGAGCTTTTTCGCCATGGTTTTAGAACCACGGAAACCAAGCCCTGCAATATCATCGAGGTTTTCATACAACTTCGTCAGACCACCAATACCTTGCAGTAGTGCGGTCGCGGTTTTATCACCGACACCCGGTACACCAGGAATGTTATCTACTTTATCGCCCATCAGTGCTAAGTAGTCGATGATCAACTCAGGTGGAATGCCAAACTTTTCAACCACACCTTCACGATCCATTACGACGTTCGTCATGGTGTTGATCAAGGTAATGTTATCATCCACTAGCTGCGCCATGTCTTTATCACCAGTACTGATCAATACAGGCATGCCCTTTTGTGATGCTTGGTATGCTAACGTACCGATGACGTCATCCGCCTCGACGCCAGGAACACAGATCAGCGGCAAACCCATTGCACGAATAACATTGTGTAATGGTTCAATTTGACAACGCAGGTCATCCGGCATTGGCGGACGATTCGCTTTGTATTCTGCATACATATCATCACGAAAGGTTTTTCCCTTTGCATCGAAAACCACCGCGATGCGCTCAGACGCAAACTGACGCATCATGCTGCGTAACATGTTCACGACGCCGTAAACGGCATTAGTTGGAATTTCACCATTGCTCATGGTGCCCGGGTAGGCGTGAAAAGCGCGATATAGGTAAGAAGAGCCGTCGATAAGGATCAACGGATTTTCAGGAATACTTGCCATAATTGTCTGTATCCAATTCAGTACTTGAGAGATCTGCCTAGGATGCCATGACTGCTGATCCGAATCTATCTTGTTCGCTCGATCTAGGTCGCGTAAATTTTTCCGACTTTATTCACGAAAACACCACCTCCTGTGGATAACTCTGTTTATAGAAATTATCCACTGGTTATCCAATAACAAAAAACACAAGAAAACACCAACTCAAATCATTGATTTATAATAATAAATTCGCATAACGGCGAGAAGATCAACGATCCTAAAATGATCATCGCATGTGGAAAAGATATTAATAGTGACGTCAAATAGAAATCGTAGAAAAGAAAAAAGCGACCCGAATGGGGTCGCCTAGCAGAAGTGGTAAAGCAAATTCTGTAAATAGAGCAGCTTAACCAAGAAGCTATAAATTACACTGGAAGCAATGTGAGCAATGTCGTGTCAAAAAGAATTCGTGCAAGTTCTCGGAAAAATGTTTCATCACTTCTCAACTTTCAGTTAATTAACTTCTGTTAATAAGTCACTCAACGTCCTTGTGAACTTTCCTCATTCCCTAAGACAGGTTTAATAATAATGATTCTCATTTCGTAGTCAACAGTTAAATGAGAAAAAATCTCATTTATTTTCACATTGCTTTAATGAAATGCACTCGAGATTCTCGAAGATTTACTTTTTCTTCAAACTTTTCAATGATATAGCCATTTCTCAATAACAAGCGAAGCATAGCCGGAAACTGGTTTCGAGATTTCACTTTTAATGTGTTGTAGCCTTGTTCTGCCACCCAATCCTCTTGAGCTTCCAAAAGCAGCTGTGCCACGCCTTCATTTCGAGCTTCAGGGACAACACCACCTAACCAGCTATAGAAAACACCATCCTCTAATTCGTAACCTATTTTGAAGCCGACAATCGTGCCATTTTTTTCTGCAACGAGGATTAAACTGTTTTTCTCTTCTAAACGTTGAGTCATGGAGTCTACCGTTTCTCCTTTCGAAAACTCGGTAACACGCGCCACAACTTGAAGTGCTTCTTCCAATGTGCCTTCACGAATCAGCATTGTCATTGTTCTCTTCTCCAAAATAAAAATACCCAAGCACCTTGGATTGTTACTGTTGTAATCCGCCTGAGGTTACTTGGGTATATACAGACGAACAACTCTTGTTGGTCTGGTATTTCTCACTGAGCGATAATTACTCTTCTGTCGCTTCCGGAGTACGATTTAGGTGTTGAGCAGTTTGTGCATTCTCTTCTGCCAACCACTCAGCAACGTCTTTCGCAAAGTACGTTAAGATGCCATCTGCACCTGCACGTTTGAAGCACAATAGTGATTCCATCACAATTTCACGCTCTTTGAGCCAGCCATTCATGATCGCCGCTTTATGCATCGCGTACTCGCCAGAGACTTGATAAGCAAATGTCGGTACTTGAAGTTCAGTTTTTACTCGGCGAACTACATCTAAGTATGGCATACCAGGTTTAACCATCACCATGTCCGCACCTTCGTTGATGTCTAGCGCCACTTCGTGAATCGCTTCATCAATGTTTGCTGGGTCCATTTGGTAGTTTTTCTTGTTGCCGCCTTTTAGATTTGAAGAAGAGCCAACCGCATCACGGAATGGTCCGTAGTAGTTCGATGCGTACTTAGCCGAGTAAGCCATGATTTGAGTATGAATGTAGCCCGCGTTTTCTAATGCTTCGCGGATCTTACCAATTCGGCCATCCATCATGTCTGAAGGCGCGACTACGTCAGCACCCGCTTCTGCATGAGACAAAGCCTGCTTAACCAATACTTCTGTGGTTTCATCATTCATTACGTAGCCATCTTCATCGATGATGCCGTCTTGGCCATGTGTCGTGAATGGGTCGAGTGCCACGTCTGTGATTACACCAATTTGAGGAATGTGTTCTTTAAGCGCTCGTACTGCTCGCTGAACCAAACCTTCTGGGTTGTAGGCTTCAGTAGCACATAAGCTTTTAGCGTCTTGGTTTACGACAGGGAAAAGCGCGATTGCTGGAACGCCTAGATTTGCAAGGTATTGTGCTTCTTCTAGCATTAAATCAATCGACAAACGCTCTACACCCGGCATGGACTCCACGCTCTCACGACGATCTTTACCCATAAGAATGAACATTGGGTAAATCAGATCATTAACAGAAAGTTGGTTCTCAGCCATCAAACGACGACTAAAATCGTGCTTACGTAAACGACGCATACGGCGTGCAGGGAATGGACCTTGAATTGATACAGACACCATTTTCTCCTTGTCTGGACGGTTATGATGATCAAATCATCTGGTGAACAAAATCATATCACTCTTGATGCATGTTGCGAGTGACAATCTGGAAAAAGGTAATGAAAAAAACTGAAAATGACCCAGCACTCACACTCAAGTATACTTCGAATACGAAACCAACTATGAAGCACAGAGAGTAACGATGATCGATACCCACGCGCACATCTATGCCAGCGAATTTGATAACGACCGCGATGAAGTAGTACAACGCGCCTTAACGCAAGGCATTAATAAAATCCTGTTGCCAAACATCGATCTGGACTCTATTGAGCCCATGCTACAAACCGAAGCGGCATATCCTGACGTGTGCCACTCAATGATGGGACTCCACCCTTGTTATGTGGACAGCAATGTTGAACAAACGTTGGAGATCATCCGCGGTTGGTTTGAGAAACACAAGTTTATTGCGGTGGGCGAAATCGGTATCGACCTGTATTGGGATAAAACCTATCGTGCTGAGCAAGAAATGGCGTTCGTAGCTCAACTTAACTGGGCAAAAGAGATGGACTTACCAGTCGTTATCCACACTCGTGATTCGATTGAAGAAACACTCACTTTGCTAAGACAAGAGCAAGATGGTCGTCTGCGTGGTGTATTCCACTGTTTTGGAGGCAGCTTAGAAGAAGCGCAAGCAATCAATGAGCTAGGCTTCCACTTAGGCTTGGGTGGCGTATCGACCTTTAAGAATGGCGGGATGGATAAAGTCATTCCACATTTGGATATGCAGTGGGTCATTTTAGAAACCGACTGTCCATATTTAGCGCCTGTGCCACACCGTGGTAAACGTAATGAACCAGCCTACACTTCTCTCGTTGCACAACGTGTTGCCGACTTGCGTGATGTCGACATCGCAACCATCGATGCCATAACGACTGAGAATGCCAAAAAGCTGTTTAATATTTAATTCACGAGAATTGAAAAAAGCGACGAAATCAACGTCGCTTTTTTATCACCTAAACTATTGAATGAACGATTCAACCCGTTGAAATAGTAGAACAATCCATACAAAATTATTGATAAACATAATAATTAACTAGCAACTCTACTTACTTCTCATATCGTCACTTTACTTCGTCCGCTTTGCAAAACTGTCGACAACTCGACACATTATTTTTCTATACTGATTTACGCCCATTAATTAGCACAAATGTAAAACAGCATGAATATGGAAGTTGAAGTGTGTACACATGGTGCTTACTTACAACGCGTACCGCGCAGTTTTTTTCAAAAGCTGCTGGGCATCAAGGAAGTATACGTATGCACAAAATGTGGTTACGTCATGAAAGTTAAGTAATTAGCCCAAGAAAAAACCAACCGCAAAAAAAGCGGCTCAATTGAGCCGCTTTTCACATCTAGATTAGCCTTATTCTTCGGTTTCCGCTTCTACTTCTTCGCTTCGACGAGTATAAAAACGCGCGAAGAACAAACCGACTTCAAACAGTAAACACATCGGAATAGCGAGTAAGGTTTGCGAGATCATGTCTGGTGGCGTTAACACCATACCTACGACAAACGCAGCCACTATAATATAAGGACGTTTCTGTCTTAAATCTTCTGGTGTAGTGGCCCCAGTCCAACACAACAAAATAATCGCAACAGGCACCTCAAATGCGATACCAAACGCCATAAATAGCGCCAGCACAAAGTCGAGATAACTCGAGATATCAGTTGCAAACTCTACTCCACCAAGAGAGATGGCGGTAAAGAAGCCAAACACCAATGGAAATACCACGAAGTAGGCAAATGCCACTCCACAGTAGAACAATAGCGAACTAGAGAACAGCAGTGGCATGATCAATCGACGTTCATGCTTGTACAAACCTGGCGCTACAAAGGCCCAAACTTGATACAAAATAAACGGCACCGCAATAAATACCGAAGCAATTAACGTCAGCTTAAGTGGCGTAAAAAAAGGTGACGCTACATCCGTAGCAATCATGGTCGCGCCTTCAGGTAGACGTTCTACTAAAGGTGCGGAAACAAACTCGTAAATGTGGTTAGAGAAATAAATTAGTCCGACAAACACGACCAACACTGCGAGGATTGAGCGCAGTAGTCGGTTGCGAAGCTCCAACAAATGACTAATTAAAGGTTGTGTCTGCTCGACGGTAGACATGGCAAACCTCTTATTAAAAACCAGATCAAAAAGGAGCTACCAATCACTAGTAGCTCCTCCTAATGAGACTATTCGGCTTTCTTATCTGCCGCTGTAACCTTGCTCTCTTGCGCTTTCTCTACCTTTTCTGCTGCTGGCTCTGTTTTTACAGGCTCAGCCTCTGAATCGGTGTTCTTTGCGTAAGGACGATTTACAGATTGCGCTGCCTTCTTCAACTCTTCAACTGAAGATTTCAACTCAGGGGACAAATCATCCATCCCCATTTGTTCTGCTTTGCGCAAGTTTTCTTGCAGCTCTTGGACTTTCAGCTCGTGTGACAATTCGTCTTTGACGCTATTTGCCATACTCTTAGCGGCACCGATAAAGCGAGACACGCTGCGAATAGCATGAGGCAAACGCTCCGGCCCAAGAACGACCAGACCAACAACAGATATTAATACCAGTTCCCAAAAACCGATATCAAACACGTTTTACGCCTGCTCTTTGTCTTTTTTCGTTTCAGGAGCAGCTTCTTTTTTCTGCTGCTCTTCTAGACTTTTTGGTTCGAAGTCTGCGTCTTTGTCATTTTTCGCAGGTTCATCTTCGCTCATCGCTTTTTTGAAGCCCTTAACGGCACCACCCAGATCGCCACCGATACCGCGTAGTTTCTTTGTTCCGAATAGCAATACAACAATTACAGCAATGATTAGAAGTTGCCAAACACTGATACCACCCATTCTCTTTACCTCGGGTCTTTAAACAAACAAAAATATTTCAAGAGTTTAACGTCTATTGACGATAAGCTCGCCAACTAAGCAGCCAAAATGTGACACCTGCGATACCGCAGGCCAACGAAAGCTGCTCAAAAGCATCGTTCACCAATATTGCCGAGCATACGACTAAAGTCGCGCCAACGCCAAACAAAAACTTTCCTGTCGCCTGCTGGCGCTTGCTCTGGCGATACCCTTGATAAAGCTGATCCATACGTTGATTCATCGCTTTACCTTGTTTCAGGCTATCGTAAAGTAGCTCTGGCAGTTCAGGTAATTTCTCTGCCCAAAATGGTGCGCGGTCTTTAATCGCATTCACTAGAGCTTGCGGCCCAACTTGATTCATCATCCATTCCTCCAGGAATGGTTTTGCGGTCTCCCACAAATCGAGTTGAGGATATAGCTGCCTACCAAGCCCTTCCACGTACAATAGCGTTTTTTGCAACAGTACAAGCTGTGGCTGAACCTCCATATTGAATCGACGTGCCGTGTTGAACAAATTCAACAACACATGACCAAAGGAGATTTCGCACAATGGCTTAGCAAAAATAGGCTCACACACAATGCGAATCGCGAACTCAAACTCATCGACATTGGTATCCGCAGGCACCCACCCTGAATCCACATGTAACTCCGCCACTCGGCGGTAGTCACGATTGAAAAACGCCAGGAAGTTTTCCGCCAGATAACGCTTGTCTTCGCTATTAAGTGTACCAACGATTCCGCAATCTAGCCCTATCCACATTGGGTTCTCTGGATGTTCGGGTTTGACGAACACATTACCCGGATGCATATCGGCATGGAAAAAGCTGTCTCGGAACACCTGAGTGAAGAACACACTCACACCGCGTTCCGCGAGCAATTTCATATTGGTGCCATTTGCTTTCAAGCCTTCAATATCAGAGACTTGAATGCCATATATTCGCTCAGAAACCATGACAGTTTCATTACTGAAGTCGGGAAAAACTTCAGGAACATACAATTCTTCGCTGCCCTCAAAGTTGCGGCGCAACTGAATGGCATTCGCCGCCTCACGTCGCAAGTCGAGTTCATCAAGCAGGGTTTTCTCGTACTCACGCACGACTTCAACTGGTTTTAAACGACGTGCTTCAGGCATCGCTCCGGCGACTATACGCGCCATTCGGTGCATCAGTTTTAGATCTGAATCAATGACTGGGCGAATATCTGGGCGGATAACCTTTAATACCACTTCTTGGTTAGTGTCTTTTATGCGCGCAGTATGTACCTGAGCAATCGACGCAGACGCCAGTGGTTTGATATCAAACTCGGTAAACCATTTTTCTAACGGACCACCTAATGCTTGCTCCATCTGCTTTTTTGCCAACTCGCCATCAAAAGGAGCGACTTGGTCTTGAAGTAAAGCTAGGGGATCAGCGATATGCGGAGGAAATAAGTCACGGCGCGTCGACATCATCTGACCGAACTTAATCCAAACCGGCCCCAGCTCTTGCAGTGCTAAACGCAGACGTTCACCGAGTGGTTTTTCTGGGTGCTTGTTCTTAATCCAAAACAAGCTTTTGCGCAGTAAAAGCGGAGCTTTGGTCAGTTGGTGATCGGGAAACAGCTCATCTAAGCCGTATTCCAGTTGTACTTTGGCGATGTGGTATAAGCGCTTTAGTTCTGCTGGCGTCATGGTTTCTCCAATGCAGGCTTATCTGCATCCAGCTTATTCAGCAAAGCCGTTAAACGAGCTTCAATGCGAGAAGCCTGGCTGCGAACCTCATCAACTTGGTCGCAGAAATAGGCCACTTCTAACGGAGCGGGAGCCAGTTTCCATTCTTCAGTCACTACTTGCGCAAGATGACGCTGGTGTTTTTCTGCTTGAGACGCAAGAAAGTTGCCGATGTTTTTTGAACCTTGCACAAAGGTATGTGCGGCGACATCGCCAGTCACGCGAGACAACCACTCTTCAACATCTGGTTTGCAATCCACCATCAACTGAGAGAATTTCTGCGCCAATTGAATATCGCCTTCGAGTTCAAGTTTATCTTGTTTAATAAGACGAGTGATGTTGGCCTGATCGCGCAGCTCTGGTAACACACTCAAGTTGAGCGATAGATAGCAGTTAGGCTGCCCTTCGTAATGACCAAGCACATCAATTTGCTGACTAAAAACGAATGTCAGTGTTTTATTGATCTCTTTCAGGTGAACTTGAATAACTTGACCTTTTAGACGCGCTAAACGACGGCCCAATGCTGGGTCGTCTTTGATCAGTGTATTCAGTGACGTTTCAATCACAGCGGTGATAAGTGGTTCAAATGGCATGCCGTTAACCCTTAGAATTTATAACCGCGATGCAAAGCCACAATACCACCAGTTAAGTTGTAGTATTTGGTGTTTTCAAAACCTGCGTCTTGCATCATGCCTTCCAGCGTTTCTTGGTCTGGATGCATACGGATTGACTCCGCTAGGTAGCGGTAACTCTCTGAGTCATTCGCAACTAGCTCACCGATTCTCGGCAACAAGTGGAATGAATATGCGTCGTATACTTTCGATAACGGCTCTAGCACTGGTTTTGAAAATTCCAACACCAATAGACGGCCGCCTGGCTTCAGTACGCGGAACATTGAACGAAGCGCTTTGTCTTTGTCAGTCACATTACGCAAACAAAAACTGATGGTGATGACATCAAAATAATCATCTGGGAACGGCAGTTCTTCTGCGTTGGCTTGAACGTAGTGCACGTTACCCACAATACCGTTATCACGCAGTTTATCGCGACCAACGTTAAGCATTGAGTTATTGATATCGGCAAGGATGACATGGCCTTCATCGCCAACAATGCGCGAGAATTTCGCCGTCAAATCACCCGTACCACCACCTAGGTCAAGAATACGTTGGCCAGGGCGAGCACCACTACAATCGATAGTGAAGCGCTTCCAAAGGCGGTGAATACCACCAGACATCAGGTCATTCATGATGTCGTATTTTGTTGCCACGGAGTGGAATACTTCGGCAACCTTAGTCACTTTTTCGTCTTTTGCCACTGTAGAGAAACCAAAGTGAGTGGTTTCATTCTCTAACGCTGTATTGGATTGCAAACTTGTGTCCGTCATTCTAATTCCTCTTAGGCAGCGCTTTCCTCTACGGGGCGTTTGTTGACAAATAAAATCGCCCACTGCACTGCGGGCGATTAGTTTACTTTATCCTCAGCCGGATGTCTTTCTACTAACGGGTCATTTTCTGAAAATGCATCACTCTGCGCTAACTGCGCGAGGTCGGAAGAAATCGGTCGTTTAATTTCAACTCCCAAGTGTTTAAAGCTTTCGGCTTGGCGAATCACATTTCCGCGCCCTGTGGCAAGCTTGTTCATCGCACCTTGATAGCTTTGATTCGCCTTATCCAGCGCACCGCCGAGCCCCTCCATGTCGTCTACAAACAATCGTAATTTGTCGTAGAGTTTTGTCGCACGCTGCGCAATCATTTTGGCGTTTTCATTTTGGCGTTCATTGCGCCATAGATTATCAATGGTGCGCAATGCCACCAGCAACGTTGTTGGGCTCACCAAAATGATGTTTTGCTCCATCGCGTCTTTAATCAAGCTCGGATCGGCTTGAATCGCGACTTGGAACGCCGGCTCAACCGGGATAAACATCAGAACATAGTCCAAACTCTGAATACCTTTGAGTTTGTGGTAGTCCTTCATGCTTAACCCTTTGATATGTGCACGTAGAGCAGCTAAGTGCGCATTCAAAGCCTGATCGCGCTCAGCATCAGTTTCGGCGTTGAAGTAGCGCTCATAGGCAACCAGCGCCATTTTAGAATCCACAACCACTTGTTTGTTTTGTGGGAGATGCACAATGACATCAGGTTGGTAACGCTTGCCTGCTTCATTTTGTAAGTTCACCTGAGTCTGATATTCGTGCCCTTCACGCAAGCCAGATTCGGCAAGTACCCTAGCGAGCACCACTTCGCCCCAGTTACCTTGCTGTTTGTTGTCCCCTTTCAACGCTTGGGTCAAATTAACCGCTTCGCGCGTCATTTGCTCGTTCAAACGTTGCAGGTTTTTCAGCTCATGCACTAAGGTATGGCGCTCTTTAGCTTCTTGGCTAAAGCTGTCATTAACGTGCTTTTTGAACCCTTCTAACTGTTCTCTAAGCGGTGACAACAAGCCTTCTAAACTCTGACGGTTTTGCAAATCGACCTTCGCGGTTTTTTCTTCAAACAATTGGTTGGCCAAGTGCTCAAATTGTTGTTTCAAGCGTGCTTCCGCTTGTTCTAAAATTTGCAGTTTTTCGGCATTAGCTTGGTTAATTTGCTCATGGCGAGCTTGCTGTTCACGCAGCTGCGTTTCTAGACGTGATTTGTGTTCACGCATTTGACCAAGCTCATCAAAGTATTGCTGGCGCTCTTGCTTTACAGCCTCGAAGTAACGCAGTTTTTCCATAGCTGCCATCAGCTTTCCGTGCGTTTGACGCACTTCAAACGCGGCTTTATCGCGCTCATCATCTAACTCATCCAACTCTTGCTGAGCATCGGCAAGGCTTTGCTTGACCTGTTCAAGTTGCTGTTGATGAAGCTGTTTTTCTGAAACAAGTTGTTGCTCGAGAAGCTGAGTTTGGGTGATAAAACGCTGTTTCACCCACCAACCGGCAGCGACACCACTAAGCGTGGCAGCACAAAGAGAAGAGAGAATGAGAGATTGGTACTCAAGAATCCATTGCATAATAGCGAGTTAGCCTATGTTTTGTATCTATAACAATGGTATTTAGACACTGGATAAATGTCCAGTTTGTTGGATGAAAAATCCTCGCATACACTAGGCCTTCCTATAATATTCTTTCTTCCGCTCAAATTATCCAAACCGAGCGGCACATCATCACGCAGAGGCATCATGAACGAGCGTCGCGCCCTAGGATTTGGGCTCTCAGCAGTATTACTTTGGTCTACCGTTGCAACCGCATTTAAACTCACGCTGGCAGAATTTACGCCGATTCAAATGCTATGCATTGCCAGCATCGTCTCTGCGATTGCACTAACAGTAATCTGTGGTGTGCAAGGTAAACTGGGCCAGTTAAGCGCTACATTTTTCTCAAACCCTTGGTATTACCTACTGCTTGGGTTGATTAACCCTTTGGCGTATTACGTTATTCTGTTCAAAGCATATGACTTGCTGCCCGCATCTCAGGCTCAAGCGATCAACTACAGCTGGGCCATTACCTTGACGCTAATGGCTGCTGTTTTCTTAGGGCAGAAGATCCGAGCTAAAGATTGGCTCGCTTGCGGTTTTAGCTATGTAGGCGTGATTGTGATTGCCACACAAGGCAATCTTTTAGGCATGGAATTTGAGAGCCCGTTGGGTGTTGGTCTTGCGCTGCTATCAACGCTGCTGTGGGCCGGTTACTGGATTTTAAATACCAAAAATAAGGCCGACCCTGTGGTTGGCGTTCTGCTCGGCTTTTTGGTCGCTATTCCATTCGCCATTGGTTTAAGTCTTTATGAAGGTGCTGACTGGCAGATGATCTCAGCTAAAGGCTGGGCAGCGGTGACGTATGTCGGACTGTTTGAAATGGGGATCACTTTCGTTTTGTGGCTGAGCGCACTCAAATCAACGCAAAACACCGCGCGTATCAGTAATCTGATCTTTGCTTCTCCATTTATCTCACTCATGTTGTTAGCTACCATCATCGGCGAAGAAATTCACCCTTCAACCTTGATTGGCCTGGTATTGATCATCAGTGGCTTAGTCATTCAGCAAGTCTCATGGGGCAAGAAAACCAAAGCGGTAAACGCTTCTTAATCACCTATCCAAAGCCCTAAAAAACGATGCAATAAGTTGGATAAAAAAGAGATATAGATAACATTTTAATGATAGAAAGCACTTTACGCTGCTAGGATTTAGCTACGCGTTGGATACGATACTCACAAAGCCCAATAGCTTACGCTAGATTCTAATATAATTACTTTTGGGCGATTTAGGACTCGTTATTAATTATGTTTCGCTTCGCTATTCCTTCGCCTTTGATGGCAGACTGGCAACACGTTCTGCGACAATGCTGTAATGTAACTCAAGCTCAGGGACAGCTTTATACTCTGAGCGATACTCAGCAGTGGCTATCGACTGAGGTGTCCACCTCAACCCAAAATCATCGTGCTATCGTCGATGTGATAACGCAAGTTGTCGATCACTTTACGCCGACAGATTTTACAGTTAGCCATACCCCTTTTGAAGAGCAAACCTTGAGCATAGGACCGATTTGGCTACCTAATGGCGAATTGCTTGCCGTACTGACACTGACTCACCCTAATGATCAATCAACGGTTGTTTCGGCATGGCTAAGCGCAATGGCGGGGCGGATCAGCTTTGATATCAACTTGCACTGTCAGCAAGAACAAACGCGACATCAAAGCGCGGAAATAAAGCCAACACCAACACTACAAGAGTTTATCGACTGCCTTGAAGACCACGTATGGATAAAAGGCATGGATGGTCTTTATTCGATGACCAACCGAAGCGTAGAAAATGCGTGGCAAAAAACCAACAGTGAAATCATTGGAAAAGACGATTTTGCTCTGTTTAGCCATGAACGTGCGGAAAAATTCATTGATGCCGATAAATTGGTGGTAGCCACGGGCACGCAAAATATTGTTGAAGAATGCCGTCAAATTGATGAAAACAATAACCCCACTTGGCTAGAAACCATTAAGTCTCCTGTCCGTGATCATGCGGGAAACTTAATCGGCATTCTGGGGATGACACGTAACATCACCCGCCGAAAAATGGTAGAAACGCAGCTCTCCTTAGCGTCCCAAATTTTCAACAATTCGCAAGAAGGCATGGTCATTACAGACCGCAATGCCAACATCATTGATGTAAACACGGCTTTTACCCAAATTACAGGTTACCGCTCTGAAGAGGTGATAGGAAAAAACCCACGAATTCTGCGTTCAGGCCATCATGATCAAGGTTTCTATCAACAGTTGTGGCATCAACTCGAAAACAAAGGCCAATGGAAAGGCGAATTCATCAACAGAAAGAAAGATGGCAGCATTTATCCGCAATTAGCGACCATTAGCGCCGTAATGGACGATAAAAACCACCTTATTAACTACATTTGTGTGTTTGAAGATATCTCTGTGCGTAAGGCACACGAAGAAAAGCTGCAGCGCATGGCTTTTTACGATCCATTAACCAATCTACCTAATCGCACCCATTTACTCAGCTTACTCGAACAACACATCGAAACCGGACACAAAAGCCAGCAGACGTTTGCCACCCTATTCTTAGATATCGACCATTTCAAACACATCAACGATAGTATGGGCCACTTCTGTGGTGACCAATTGCTGTCTAAGTTAGCGATTCGTCTGCAAGATGTGCTTCACCTCAATGCGCATGTGGCTCGTATTGGCGGCGATGAATTTGTGATTATTTTGCCAGACATCCATAGTGATGTTGCCTTACTGGAAACCGTCGGCGATATTCTAAGCGTATTCCAGCAACCATTCGACTTGGCAAACCACGACTCACTTCGTGTCTCGACCAGTATTGGTATTGCCTTGTACCCAAGAGACGGTCAAGACAGTGAAACCTTACTGAAAAACGCAGACACTGCGATGTACTTAGCGAAGAAAAATGGACGCAACGGCTACGCGTTTTACTCACCGGATTTGACCGATAAATCCGTATCCCATGTACGCATTCAATCCGCTTTGCATCAAGCAATAGAAAAACAACAACTCCGGTTAGAATTCCAACCGCAATACAACTTGGAACAAAATACGATTGTCGGCGTGGAAGCTTTATTACGCTGGCAGCATCCAGAGTTTGGCCTTGTACCACCAGCAGACTTTATTCCAATTGCAGAAAAAACAGGGCTGATTCAAAGCATTGGTGAGTGGGTGTTACAACAAGCTTGTTTGCAAGGTAATGCTTGGCTAGACCAGGGCATCGAGTTTGGCAAAATCGCCGTCAATGTTTCTGCGTTGCAGCTTCAGCAGTCAAATTTCATTCAGCGATTAAGTACTATCCTCGATAACACCGGATACCCTGCCCAACGGTTAGATTTGGAGATCACAGAGAGCTTTTTACTGATCGACCCTCAACAAGCCATTGCATCGTTAAATCAATTACGAGAGCTGGGTATTGAGATTTCTCTGGATGACTTTGGAACTGGCTATTCGTCTTTGTCTTACTTGAAAGGTTTGCCAATCAACAAACTGAAAATTGACCGCTCATTTGTCAGTGATGTCCCAAGTAATAGCGACAGCAACGCGATTGTGAATGCCATTATTGCCATGGGAAAAACGCTGTCGTTGAAAGTCGTCGCGGAAGGGATAGAAACTCGGGAACAAGCCGATTATTTATTCGAAAAAGGCTGTATTTATGGTCAGGGATATTTGTTTAGTCAGCCAGTGAGCGCTGAAAAACTGTTTCGTTGAACCAGCTTGATCCTCAAGTCACTCTCGCGGTGCCACGTCCGCGGAGGTGATTTGTTTTGCTTGATTTTGGGTTGATTGGCATAGCTCTAGACGATCAACCAAAATATTGATACAAACCAGCAACGGCACACCGATCAATAGTCCCATTCCGCCCCAAAGCCAGCCCCAAAAAACAAGCCAAACAAAAATCACTAACGGGTTTAAGTTAAACCTTTTCCCCAATAGTGTTGGTGTAACAAACTGACTTTCAATCAAATTGAGCAGTAAATAGATAGACACCAACGTCAGCATAAAACTGACCGACTCCAACTGAAGATAAGCAACAAAGCCAAAGCTCACCATGGATATGACAGGGCCGAGGTACGGCGCAAAATTCATCACGCCTGCAAATGCGCCCCATAGAAATGGATCTTCAAGGCCTAGAACAAAAAACACGGCCCCAACACTCAACCCCAGCCCCGCATTCACTAAAGTGATGGTGCCAATGTATCGAGATAGGTCTTTCTGTAGCGCTTTGACCAACTCAATCGCTTGGCGCTGTTTGGCGAACCCATGTAGGTAAGACACTGACTTTCGAAATAAGCTTCGTCCATGATTGAGCATAAAGTAAACCATAAACAGCACGATCATCGCTTGTGTCAAAATCGTCGGCGTAGTGGTCGCGAGCGTTTTTACCAAAGAAAATACGGTGTTGTTCCCGACCTCATCCATACTCATATCGTTGGCGATATTCAATGGAGTATTAAGGTGATCAGCCGAAACTTTAGTAACTTCGCTTACTTCTTGCGACACATTTTTCACGATACTGGGCAGCTCAGACCACCATTGCTTGGCGGGCTCCGACATGGCGGCAAGACCAATAATTGAAGCGCCAACGAGGAATGACAGCGTCAACACGACGGTAATAGCACGTGGTAAGCCTTTGTCTTCAAGATAATTAATGAAAGGGCTGCACAGCAGAGAAATAAAGGTGCTAAGCACAATAGGTAACAATATTGGCTTGGCAAAATACAGCCCTGGGACGAGTAACAGGACGAGAAGCGTTGCACCAATCGCAGTGTTGGCAGGAATGTTCAATTTCGCTGTCATAATAAGCTCAGAATCGGTAAGAAAATTTTGCGGTGAAATCCGCTATTAGAGTGGTTCGCCCTCTGTCGTCGCAGCGTTGCTTACTTGTGTTGCTGCATTTCCATTTTGCTCCGCATCTGACTCATCCAGAGAAGCTGCCGCGACCGGCTTTGTGAGCGAATCGGTAATATCAGACACGCTGCTAACCAATAGCCCCATTGACGAAATAGAAGAAGTCAGTCGAGACAATCGACCTGCTTTTGCAGCGGTAACGGCAACGACAGCACTAATGCCTAATGTCGTCCAAGGGTTTTCTCTCACAAACTTCTTGGTGGTAAACGTGAACATTTCCATCGACAAACAGCATTGCTCTAGAGACGCTTTACCTTCCATCCGCTTGATCCGCATGGCTCGATTGAGCTTTTGTAGCGAGCGCATCCCACCCCTCCTGTAATTGTTCTGTCGTATTTTTGAATCCAAGAAATCCAACTAAACGCTTCTGCCACCAGGCTAAAGCAAATAATGCCAAGCCTAATGATGTGATAAATACACCCACGGCAACATACACGTTGGCAGTTAACTGATAAGCCACCACCCCAGAGGCTAGGCACAAACTGAATACGAACAATACCGACAATAGAGTAAAAACAACGGTACACAGCAAAATCTGACGCACTGCGGACACGTTAACTTTCATCTCCAAGAGGAACAAATCCAACGTTGAACCTGACCATACTTTTAGCGATTTCGTCAGTTGGTCCAATTGCGCAAGAATGCTGCTCAAACCATTAATGGTTTGTTGGATATCCTGTTCTTCTGCCCCATCAGGGGCTCGGCCGCTGTCTGAAGCCGCCGAGCCTGATTGCTGATTGGTAACTTGCCCTGAGTTATTCATGTGAAGCCTCGCCTTTCTGTTGTGTGGCTTAATCCTTGGTGACCACTATTATTTGATCAGCTTCTATTTGATCAGCTTCGAAACCGCCCAACCAGCAAGGAAGGCACAGCCTATGCTCAGCAATGGGCGCTCCTTGATTACATTTTCTGCCGACTTGGTCGCCTGCTGAACTTGCTGTGCACCGACATCCAGCTTCTCTTTGGCTTGGTCTTTCATCGCGCCAACAGCTTCCGTCGTGGCTTGCTCCGCTAAGTGATATGCTTCTTCTAACTGCTCTTGAGGTTTTACTGTGCTTTCTTTTGTAGTAGCCATAACTAGCCTCCATTAATGAGTTGAGTAGTGAATCAAGTGAAACAATGTTTGACCTCACTTACTCCCTACAAAGCCATATCCATGCCAGAATTTTAAGGTATTGTTTTTTATTGGTTTTATTTTTGTTTCGATAAAAAGCCGTATCTGTACGTGTAATTCTTTCCAGGCTTTCCCCGCCATTCTTGTAATTTTTTCTTAGCGCCTTACCGACTGTTAGCAAGTTATTGCAAAACAAGATATTAAGCCACTGATTAATAAGACTTAAAGTTCATTGGCATACAACCTGCAACTGAAGACGAAACATCGTGTTTGTATTCCATACGCTCAAACACCCCTATCACCAGTAAATAAGGAGTGGCATATGAAAAATGAAAACATCGCCTCAATCATTGAGCTTATCGAAAGCGGAAATGAAATTTACAACAAGGCCATCGAGAACATCGACAACACTTCTTTGAATAATGTGTTGGTAGAACTGCTCAGAGTACGTGAGCGTGCAGTCATTGAGCTCACTCCCTACTCTCTAGCAAGTAACAATGAAGAATCTGCCGACGACACTCCGGTTTCCTACACCATCAAGGCGCGTGAGGTTTACAGCGACGTGATGAAGGAAGTGTCCTCTGACAAAGAGTCAATGTATTTAGAACAGCTTGAAGGTGTCGAAAGCAAGGTACTCAAAGAGATTGAGAATTTGATTACTTCCCACCCAGAGCAGGCGGATAACTCGGTTCTGCTGAAAGTTCGTAGCGATATAAAAAGCTGCAAAGAAAAACTTAGCAGCATCAGCCTTATTAGCTAAAACCTGGTGGTCGCCTTTGCAACAAAGCTCGGTATTGAGCAAAGAAATGGCCAACTTGCTTTGGCCATTTCTGACAAGCCCACAGGCGCATTAACATAACCATCACGAGAAATGTCCCACGACAATAGTCATAAATAAAGAGGTCACTATGACATTGGATAACAATCGAGTAAGGGAGCTACTCGTAAAAATGACACACCATCGCCAAACGTGTTTGCCTCTCGTTAACCCGCAATCACATATGACACTCGCAAGAGCGGCATATCGATTCGTGAAAATAGAAAAAGTGATGATCAAAAAGATGGCGAAGCTGTTCTTCGATCAAGACGGTGAACAATTCATTGCAGAAAATGCCACCGAATACGGCGTTGCCGAGCTAGGTAATTACAAAGAAATGCATTTTATGAATAAATTACTGTTAGATGATTTAAAAGCCCTGCTTAGAGCCATTGACGACACCAACTTAACCGCACTTGTTTCTTATTGGTTAGCTGCTTTACAAGTTGAAAACGATGAAATTGAAAAGCACTTACCTCAGGGTGAGTAATTATACTCGCCCTTCTTTCTTCACTTTGTTTAAACCACATCCCCAATCAACCTAGTAAAAGGTGCAGATAGAAAAAAAGCCGCTGCATCTACTACGCAGCGACCTTGATAGCCTTTTTACGACGCACACCAAATCATCAAACAACACAGAAAAAGCGCCATGTAGAATACGAAGCAAATGGCGCGTTATCCGCGGATTACAGTGTTAAAGCGAAGATGATTTACGTCTCTGGCCTGGAACAAATACGTTCAATGACTTTGGACGCAGCTTGATTGCCAGTTGCTCATCAGAATACAGTTCACCATCAATCACATACTCAATCGGCTTATTCGCAGAAATAGTGACACTCTGAGCCGTCGCGTATTGAAAATGTGTCGATTCTTCCTGTGCGCCTACGCTCGTTAATGTCAGATCCGACAAGGCGATAAGACGTCCGCCTAAAGACTCGGTGTTATCTAAATATGTGATATGCAGCTTGCCATCATCAGGCTGCGGCGCATCACCACCTTGGGCAAGCAACGTACTAAATGGAGCGATATTCGCAACGACAAAACTATGGACTTCAAGCGTTTGTGTATTCTTGTCGTGGTTTCCATCTTCAGTTGGAGCGTCTAACGATACGGTTAAAGCTTGCGTTTCTTCCGCCACTACAGCATTAAAAAAGCCGGTGAGGTAAGCGAGTTGTCCAAAAACATTTTTCTCTTCTCGCTGAGCGTGCTCGATCATTTTCTGTTCTAGCCCAATGCCTAAGACCAACAAAATAAGCCGCTGATTACATTCCGCAGTATCAATACGTTGGCAGTGTCCGCCAAGCAACGCTTCACACGCTTTTTCGACCGGTGAGAATTTGGCGCCAACGCCATAGAGCACATGACATAACGCATTGGCAGTTCCGAGCGGAACAATACCGAGTTTTAGGTCGGTATCCACCAATTGGCTAGCCACCTCTGTTACTGTGCCATCGCCACCAGCTACGATGATTTGCTTAGCTCCACTTTCTTTTGCCTGTTGTGTTAGCTGCTCGGCGCTGAGGTTTGTGGTGGTTTGATGAATACTCAAGCGATATTTTTTGGTTAGCTCACGAATCAAGTGCTGTTCGTTTTCCTCCCATTTGCCGCCACCTGCAACAGGGTTAACCACCATCCAAGTGGATTGATCCAGCCCCAGTACGCCTTTTTCACTGATCGCTCGTAACGTCCTAATCTGTAATTTATTCAATCTCGCGGTACTACGTACGTCATTGATTTTTTTCATCACGGATTCAACCGTCAGTGACGGGTCTTTGCTCAGTAAATACGCCGCCACAACAAACACTGAACGACCACGCCCTAACGCACAATGCACAACCACGGCCCGCGAGCACGAGATTTGAGTATCAATCCAGTTAATCGCATGGCGAAGACGCTCTAGCGTCGGGGCTTTGTGGTCGAGTACCGGAATCGAAAGGTAATGAAACTGCTTGTCGGTCATCGCACTTTCAAGACCTGCAAATTCTGCGGTGACATCGACAATACAAGAGATCTCATTGGATTCGAGAAAATCTAAGTCACTCTGAAACAAACGGCGAGATAGGTATAAATTGTCGCTGACTTTTTGGATTGGAGGCACTGTATCACGCCGTCTTTCCCAGGCGTTATATGCTTTAGCCCCCAATAAAAATGGGATGAATGCCCAGCGAATCCATCTGACAATCTTGCCATCTTGGTTTTTTCTAAAAATAGAGGGAATGTCGAATACGTAGGCTACGCTGACCAACGCTAAAGAAAGAGATATCCACAAGAACAGCAGACTAACGATAATTTGAGGCGTATAGATAGCGGCCAATAAACTGATCAGAGCGCCAAGAATATAATATTTGATGATAAACATTCGCTCTCCTTGCCTTCAGCGAGTGCACTTTTTAGTGGAAGTTAGAATACGCGGGGGATTGAGCTTGGATACATGAACTTGAGTAAACGCCTTGATTGAGTGCCTTCCCGTGCCGAAATGGCACGAAAAGGTCCAACACTCTACCTAGCTTGCCATCTCTTCAACATAACCATCCGCTAGTTTCATTTTCTGCTTATCGGTCATTACCTTACCGGCTAACTGGAAGAAACGCTGCTCTTCTTCCTCAAGATGGTGCAACACTTTGTGACGCAAGGTTTTCATTAGGTTGAGCCACGCTGGCGAGCTCATATCGGTTGCATCAAGCTGTGCAATCACTTTATCAATTTCATGATGCTCTGCGATGCCATGGCGAGTGAGATCAATGGTCTTATCGCTATCTATTAAAGGCGCGTAGAAAAATCGCTCTTCTGCCGCTGCGTGCTGTTCGAGTTCCTCTTTAAGGTTGTGGTAAAACTCTTCACGAGCGGGGGAATCTCCAGACGTTTCCATCAGAGCATCGAGTAAAAGGCGCTGCTTTTCATGACTCTCTTTCAGTACATCAAATATGTTTTTCATCTTTGACTCCTTATCTGATTGTAAACAATTGGGACAAAAGGAAGGGCGGTGATTGACCGCCCCTCTCTTACATAGCTATGCGTAAAAAACCTAACCTGATTCGGCTAACAGTCTTGGTCTTCAGCGTTTAGATTTTCTTTAATGTTTTCACATTCATCTTCAATCGCATTTTGGGTTTCTTTGGCGGCTTCATCTATCTTTTTGCCGGCCTGTTCCATTGGCCCTTCTTCACTACAAGCTGCCAACGCAAACACCAAACCGAATACTGCGGCGATACGGTAAATAAATGACGTAAGTCGCATGAAATCTCCTATCTATTTACGTTTTTTCTTCCCAGCAGAACAATCACTATTGATACAATTAATGACAATAGGAATAGGTAAAATATCACTTGCGCGATAGAGGCAGCAGCTCCTGCAATACCGGTAAAGCCTAATAGTGCAGAAATTAGTGCCAGTGCCAGAAAAATAAACATCCAACGAACCATAGTGTTACCTCCTAATAAAAGTGGGTTAAATCACTCGGCTCGCTATTATTGAACCACTTCTAGCTTATCAATCACCTTATTTACGTCATTGGTGTTATTTGCAATTGAAATTGCAAGATCATGCTCCGCATCTGAATTAACTTTACCTGCCAACGTTACCGTTTTGCGTTCCGTCGTTACATCAATATCCGTACCACTCACATTGGTATCCATTAGTAGGCGCGTTTTAACTATAGTCGTGATTTTAGAATCGGTCAGTGTAGCTAAAGCTTCTGAATCAGTTTCTTTCTTGCCTTCATTCACTACTGACAATTCGTTGTTTACTTTTTTCACACCATCAAGACCAGTCACAAGCTCTTCGGCAAGTGATTTTTCAAGATCATTGTTTACCGAACCAGAAAGGGTAACGACCTGATTCTCAACATCGGTATTGATATCAAAAGAGTTGAGATTACTGTTTAGCAGTAGTGTGGTTTCAGCTTTACCATCTAGCCAAGCGTCCATGGATTCTTTTTCCCATTTATCACTCGCTAAGACTGCTGTAGATGAAGTAGCAAGAACTGACGTAAGTACAATTTTAGCTGCGATGTTATTCATGGTAATTCTCCTTTATTGACGTTGCACTTCCCTAGAAGCAAACCATGTGCCAACTTTATAACTCATTGTTTTTAAGTGACTAATAAAGGAAAGAGGTAAAAATGAGATGAGCAATAAAGTATAAGCATGAATTATTTACACGTAATAAATGTAATTTTTAATCGGTGATAAAGCCTCCGTCACTTGTGCCTAAATAACCTGATAAAACAGAAAGGCTATTTCTCCAGAATCAATTAATAGCAAAATTATTATTTTAAATAAAAAAATCAGAACAAAAGGAAATATCTACTGATGGCTCTCACCGATATATATCAAAAAGGGGCTAACAACATAAAAATATCGAACAAATCCTTAAATCTATGCTGACAATATTTTGTCTTGTGAAGTGAGAATAATCCACGTACATTGTTTCTGTCATAGTAAAGAGGACATTTCTATGTCGATGCCAAGCCTGTTTCTAAGAATACAAGATCCATCACTTAAAAATGCCATCGCTTCTTGCCAGGAACTGAACAAATTTCGTCTGCATGACATCGATGCCGCAGACCAATGGATTGAAGATTTCCTACAACTCAAACCGGAAGTTGCGATTGTTGAAGTCGCCCACTTTACTAGTGCAGATTATCAACGTCTTTCTAATATCGAAGACATCTACGATATGGACTTGATCATCATTAGCTCAGGCGCTCCAAACGAGAACTTGGATAAGCTGATGAACTTGGGTGCTATTTTTCACTACAGAAAGCCCGTTGATATTGCCATTCTGACGGACACCCTGAGCGAAGTCAGCCAATACTATCAACACAAACAAGATCAAGGGCGTAAAGTGTCCACTAGCGATCTTGACCAATTTGGTCTTTTGGTCGGCTCTTCCTCTCCGATGCATCAGCTCTATCGTATGATCAGGCGCGTTGCTAAAACAGAAGCCAACGTCCTTATTGTCGGTGAAAGTGGATCAGGCAAAGAACTGGTGGCGCAGACCATCCACTTAGCGAGTGAGCGTAAACAACAGCCCTTTATAGCGATTAACTGTGGTGCCATTAGCCCTGAATTGGTTGATAGTGAACTGTTTGGCCATGAGAAAGGCGCTTTTACCGGAGCAAATAAAACTCACCAAGGTGTATTTAAGCAGGCAGAGGGCGGCACCCTATTTTTAGATGAAATCACCGAGATGCCTATCGAGCATCAAGTGAAGCTATTGCGGGTGCTAGAAACCGGAGAGTATCGCCCAGTTGGCAGTAATACAGTTCATATCGCTAATACTCGCATCATTGCTGCTACAAACCGTGATCCTAAAATCGCCATTGAGGAGCAGTTCCTGCGTGAAGATCTGTTTTTCCGCTTATCGCATTTCCCATTAACGATACCGCCACTGCGAGAACGAGGCGGTGATATCGTAGGTCTGGCCAAGCACTTTATTGCGCACCGCAACGCCAATGAGGCAAAAACCAAAACGATTCTTGACTCTGCGATCCAAAAAATCGCTGCACACGACTGGCCAGGTAATGTCCGTGAGCTCAAACACACGATCGAGCGTGCATTTATTTTGGCTGATGACACCATCCGAGATGAACACCTTATCTTCGACACACCACCATTGGAAACAGGCACCAGCATCGAAGACCTTGTTCCGGCGGGCGTTTCGCTAGAAGAGCTAGAAAAAGCCGCCATTCTCAATACCCTTGAAGAGAATCAAGGCAATAAAACGGAATCAGCGCAGGAGTTAGGCATTAGCGTGAAAACGCTCTATAACAAACTCGAAAAGTATCAAGACGAGTAACTCGCTATGGGAATACAAAAAGAGCACTGACTTTTATTCAGTGCTCTTTTTGTATCTTATCTTTTATGCAGTTAGGCTGCGTTTGGTGTTTGATTAAACCCACTGCCCCGCAACAAAGCCGCTCGACCAACACCACTGAAAATTGTAGCCCCCTAGCCAACCAGTCACATCCATCACTTCACCAATAAAATAAAGCCCTTTAATGTCTTTGCATTCCATGGTTTTCGAGGATAAGTGATCAGTATCGACACCGCCGAGTGTCACTTCCGCAGTTCGGTAGCCTTCAGTGCCATTCGGGGCGATATCCCAATGCTCTAGACGCTCCACAATCGCCGCAAGCTCCTTTTGATTGAACTGTTTTAGCGGTTTATCGACTAGCTCTTTACGTTCAATTAAGACTTCAACCAGACGCTTAGGCAGCACTTTGGCAAGCGTATTCTTGAGTGACTGATTTGGATGCTTCTCACGACTGCGTTCTAATAACTCAGCAACATCATCGTTTGGCACAAGATTGATCAACACCTTTTGTCCGGCCCGCCAGAATGAAGAAATCTGTAACACTGCTGGACCAGATAACCCACGATGTGTGAACAACAGGGCTTCTTTGAACATGGTGCCATCTTCAGCCGTAATTTCCGCAGGTACCGCGATACCAGATAACTCAGCAAAGTCTTCTTTGTCTTCTTTATGCAGAGTAAATGGTACAAGCCCTGCCGTGGTTGTGATAACTCGAAGACCAAATTGTTCCGCGACTTTATAACCAAATGGTGTCGCTCCCAGTTTTGGCATCGACAAGCCACCTGTTGCGATAACTAAAGACTCACATTCGACAATCTCAGTACCAGCATGCAAACGAAAGCCTTCATCAATTTTTTCAATCGAATGAACATCGCATTGGTAACGCTGCTCGATGTTCGGCATGTCACACTCAGCTAACAACATCTTCACGATATCTTTGGCCGTAAATGCATCGACACAAAACAACTGGCCGTGATCACGCTCTTCGAACTCAATGCCATGTTTACACACCATCGAGATGAAATCCCAGTTAGTGTATTGGGAGAGCGCCGACTTAACAAAGTGCGGGTTTTGACACAAATAGTGATTAGCTGAAACGTCGTAGTTAGTGAAGTTACAACGACCACCGCCCGAGATAAGGATTTTACGTCCTGGCTTTTTAGCATGATCGAGCACCAAAACACGGCGGCCTCGCTTGCCTGCTTCTGCAGCACACATTAAACCTGCTGCGCCTGCGCCAATTACAACAACATCAAATTTCTTACTCATCGGTAGCTCTTAGACTGATTGGTATCGAATCAAAATAAAAAAGGATGTGCACATTGCACATCCTTGCTTTCTAGGCGCGACATTCTACCGACAAATACCGAAAGGGAAAAGCGCTTAAACTCTAAGCGCTCTGTATGTCCGCAAAATCTCAGACAGAACAACTTCTGGATTATTGACTCTTAGAGAATGAAGGCCGCAAGTAGCGTCACGCCGAGCAACGCGGTCGATAGAACAAACAATTCACGCACTCTTTCACACTTACCAGTAAAAATTTCATCGTGGTGATGATGATATTCTTTACTTTTAATGTAGTGATACAACCTCACCTGCTTGGTGACATTTCCATGAGTGGTAAAAAAACCATTACCATCAACTTGCTGATATAACAGCGGATGCGCTTCACGCATGATATAAATTAGAGAACGAAGAGCGGTGAGATACCGGACCATATTAACTCCAGTTACCACCATTAGCGCAAATAAGATTGTGTCTCCACTGATCATCTTTTCCTCCCTACATCTTCAACAATGCTCAAGAGAAAAAGACGATCAACACTTCGTCTTTACCCGCTACTTACAACGTCCCAAAACGCGTTTACGCAGCTGGAGCATCCATGATTGAAGATGAACCTTCTTTCGCCATTTGTGCTAGATCTTTGTCAATGAAGAACAACGCTTTACCGTCTTCACCTACCAGTTCGATCTTATCTAAAATCCCTTTAAACAACTTCTCTTCTTCGTGCTGTTCTGACACGTACCACTGTAGGAAGTTAAACGTTGAGTAGTCTTGGCTAGTAAATGCAACGTGCGCCAGTTTGTTGATTTTTTCCGTGATCATTTGCTCATGTTCAAATGTCTCGCGGAAAACGTCACCTAGGCTCGCAAAGTCATGCTTTGGCGCATCAATAGCGCCTAAGATTGGCATTGAGCCAGTTTCACTCACGTAAGTGAATAGGCGTTGCATGTGCTCCATTTCTTCTACGGCGTGAGCGCGTAAAAATTCAGCCGCACCTTCAAAACCTTTGTCTTCACACCAAGCACTCATTTGTAAGTATAGATTGGATGAGAAAAATTCTAGGTTAATTTGCTCATTCAATTGTTCGACCATAGTTTGAGACAGCATGTTAACTCCTATTATTGTGCATGCAATATACCCAAGTAACCTCGAAATAAGTGACGCTGCGAGAATAGCTTGGTCCGGCAGACACGGCGAAGTTTCACTTCAACTCTAGTCAGTAACACTACGCTTATTTCAGCATATCAAAGTCACTTGGGTATAACGCCACTATAACATGATTACTGAGACAAGACTTTGTACCTACGGCACCGATATGAGATCACTTCAGCAAATTTTTTTTGGGGTTGGTGCTAATCTAAAACTATGACCTTACAAGGAGATAGCAATATGAGTTACAAACACATACTTGTGGCAGTCGACCTTTCAGACGACAGTAAAGTGTTGATTAAGAAAGCCGTATCACTGGCTAAACCTCTGGATGCGAAAGTCTCTTTTATTCACATCGACGTGAACTACGCAGAACTCTACACCGGGCTTATCGATATCAATATGGCAGAAGCGCAACATCAAGCAATGGAAGCATCGCGCACACAATTGGCAAACTTCGCTGAATATGCGCAATACCCAATTGCCCATACTTTAGTCGGTAGTGGCGATTTGAGTAATGAGCTGTGCGATACCATTCAAGACTACAGTATCGATTTGGTGGTTTGTGGTCATCACCAAGATTTCTGGAGCAAGATTCTATCTTCGACTCGACAGCTGATTAACTGCTCACCAGTCGATATGCTGGTCGTACCGCTAAAAGACTGATTGGCGCAACGATAAAACTTGGTTAGACTGCGGGCACATTTGTTGTTGATAAAGATTCTCATCCATGGCTTATCTATCCGCAGTTACCCTACTTTGGGCATTCTCATTTAGCCTGATCGGCGTTTACCTCGCCGGTCAGGTTGATTCTTGGTTCTCGGTGTTCATGCGCGTGGCACTGGCGAGCCTGGTTTTCATTCCCTTTTTGAAATTCCGTGGCGTTAGCAAATCCCTAATCGCGAAACTGATGACTGTCGGTGGCTTCCAGCTCGGTTTGATGTATTGCTTCTACTACCAATCTTTTTTGCTCCTTTCCGTGCCAGAAGTATTGCTGTTCACTGTATTCACACCCATTTACGTCACGCTAATCTATGACTTCTTGAAAGGTCGCTTTTCACCTTGGTACTTAGTTACCGCTGCAATAGCCGTATTTGGTGCCGCCTGGATTAAATTTGCAGGCATTAATGAAGATTTCCTACTGGGCTTTTTGGTCGTACAAGGAGCAAACCTCTGCTTTGCCATCGGTCAGGTGGGCTACAAATATATCATGGAGAGTGAGCCCGTCGATTTGCCACAACACACCGTGTTTGGCTACTTCTACTTAGGTGCACTTTGTGTAGCAACCGTGGCTTTCGCGCTCATGGGTAACCTCGACAAACTACCAACCACTACAACGCAATGGGGCATTCTGACATACCTTGGGTTGATTGCTTCTGGTTTTGGTTACTTTGCTTGGAACAAAGGCGCGACTATGGTGAACGCAGGGGCACTGGCAGTAATGAACAATGCATTGGTTCCGGCGGGCTTGATTGTAAACATTGTGATTTGGAACCGCGATGTTGATGTCATGCGACTCGCCATTGGCGGTGCGATCATCATGCTATCCCTATGGATTAACGAAACCTGGGTGAAAAAGCGCGTAGAGATGAGTTACGCCAATAAGTAACGCAGCTAATCCTATAAACATTTCGACAATAAAAAACGCTCTCCGACTGGAGAGCGTTTTTTGTTTGATTAATGCACTTTGGCTTGTGAGATTGCGTTCATCAAAGCATTAGGTGGAGTTGGCAGCAACACTTCTAGTTTCGCATTGCGCGCTTCAAGCTTGCGCTGACGCTTAAGTAACTTTTGTTGTTTTTTCGCCACTTTTAGCAACTTCTTTTGCTGCTTATAGTGCTTTTTCAGTGTTTTTTTCGCTTTCTTGAGCGATTTTTTATCCGCTAAATCAAACCATACTGGTGCGTCGGCTCTTACTGGCTCCGGAGATTTTTCGGCTTGTTTTTTCTCTTTCACACGCTCAACAACACGCCTCACAATCGCGGCTTTTTCGTTGCTTTGTTTAGTGGTCACTGGAATCGCTTGTGCTGGCAGAGCTTCAACCAATAAGCCACATGCTTGTTGCTCACTCAATGGCTTGTCTTGGCATTTTTGTGGAGGAATTGCGGCTGGCTTACAAAGGGTATCTTTGGCCGATGAAGAGCGTGCGCAAGAACGACAAACGAATTTTGGTGCGACAACTAAACGATGGATATCACCAAGTTCTGCCGCGATCTGTTTGCGACTCATTTTACATAAACGTTTAGCCATTCTACTACTCCAGCTTCCCAGTTATCGACCGCATCACAACAAGTGAAATAATAATAATTCTTAGTTAGATATACAGTCAGGGAAGGGAATTAGCAAGAGAAAACTATCAATAGTGTTCAGGAAAGAATGGCAGCGTCACAGCACTTGGTTCAATGCTGTGACGAGAAGTTTTTGCGAGTCAGGAGGTTATGCCATCGAGGCTTTGACGTAGACGTCGAAACGATTCTTTTTGGTTTCAATCGCCATGCTTGGCTTTTGCTCGTTCAGCCAATTCGCGTAGTCCGGGCGCTTAACTACTACACGCTTTGTGGCTAACGCCATGGCTGGTCCTAGTAGGCCATCGGCGTCCAAATCAGCGCCAACCAACGATTGGAAAACGCGCATTTCTTTTTTCACGAGCGCCGACTTCTTTTTATTTTCTGGGTGCGGATACATCGGGTCAAGATACACCACATCTGGCTGGACAAAGTCTTTATCTTGCGCCAATTGTTCCAGCGCATCATGGCTAGAAGCATGGATTAGCGACATGCGCTCAGATACCCAGGTGCCGATTTCTGGGTCTTGTTTCGCTCGATCCAAGCCATCATCTAACAAAGCCGCTACGACTGGATGACGCTCGACCATCTGCACTTTACAACCTAGCGAGGCGAGCACAAACGCATCACGACCAAGACCTGCCGTGCCGTCTAACACGGTTGGCGTTGCCCCTTTGTTCAACCCCGCAGCTTTCGCAATTGCCTGGCCTTTACCACCACCGAACTTGCGACGATGACCGACCGCACCACCAATCAAATCCACAAAGATTGCACCCAGCTTTGGCTCATCCACTTTACGTAGCTCCAAACGCTCGGTGGTTAGCACCAAAGCAAAATCGCTATCGTCAGTGTGTGAGAGCTGCCAACGCGCAGCGAGTTCATCAAGATGAGATTGTTGAGACGGGTTTTCACAGATCAATTGCAGTTGCAAAAGGAGGCTCCAATAAAAATCGAGGTAACTGGCGCTGAGTGTATACCTAAGTTACCTATTAATGCTAGGTTGAGCTTGCTACGCAGAGGTTATACAGCCATCAGTTGCTCCACTAGCTCAGAAAGCGGCTTAGGATGGCCAATACCGTAGCCTTGGCCGTAGTCCACACCGAGGTCTATCAAATGCTGCATGACCTGGTCATTTTCGACAAACTCCGCCACCGTCACTTTGCCTAGTTGCTTCGCCAAGTCATTGATTGAACGAACCATCACGCGGTCCATTTCATTTACGTTGATATCTTGCACGAAAAGACCATCAATTTTCACGATATCGACAGGAAGTTTCTTTAAGTAACCAAATGAAGACAATCCAGATCCGAAATCATCCAATGCAATCATGCAACCCAAAGACTTTAGCTTGGTAAACAACTCAATGGCTTGATCCAGATTGCTCATCGCCGCTGTCTCGGTGATTTCTAAGCAGATTTTTTCACACGGCAGAGTCGAACTTTCCAATCGCTCCAATAAGAAGTCAATAAACTCTTGATTCCCCATAGATTGACCTGAAAGGTTTATCGAACAGCGACCAAGCTGTTCAACCACCTCAGGACGCTGTTCAAACCACTCTAGTGTTTGAGTAATAACCTGCTTATCAATCCAATGGGCAATGTTGTAGCGCTCGGAAGCAGGGATAAACAGCGCAGGAGAAACATAATCACCGTACCCATTGCGAATACGCACCAAAATCTCAAAATACATTTGAGTCTCGTGCTTTTGTAAGCTTTTTATCGGTTGAGCAAACAGTTCTAAACGTTGATTCGACAATGCCTCATGCACCAAATTGACGCTCTGCATTTCCATCTGACGACGCTGCAACTCTTCGTTATCTAAGCTGAATAGATTATAGCGGTTACGGCCTTGCTCTTTAGCGGCGTGACAAGCAGAGTCTGCTTGAGCGTGCACCATTTGTGGCGTATCAGCGGTATGATCGATGATACGGATACCAATTGAGCAACTGATGAACAGGCGTGTGTCTTCCCAAATAAAGAGGTGTTCGCTTAGTGTCGAGATGATCAGTTTGGCAATATTGATGGCGCCATATTCGTCACAGTCTTTGAGTAACACCGCAAACTCATCGCCTCCCATTCGAGCCAAGATGGAATTGTACGGCAGAACGCCTTCCAGCATACTTGCGCAGAATTGAATCGCCGCATCACCTGCATCATGCCCAACCGTATCATTGAGGACTTTTAGTTGATCTAAGTCGAGGTACAACATGGCGTGGACTCGACGATGGCTGTCCACTTCGCACAGTGCGGTCTTAAGCTCTAGTTCAAAATGGTTTCTGTTGTAAGTCCCCGTCAGTAAGTCATAGCGAGCTTGGTATTCCAATTTCTCGGAGAGCAGTTTGGTTTCGGTAATATCTTCGCCCACAATCAGCAGTTGCTCAGATTCACTCAGCGGACGAATATTCTCGCGCACCCAAACACGATGACCATTTGCATGACGATACTCGACTTCACGTCGCCAAACACCATGCACTTGCTGGTTGGGTTGCAATAACACTTGGCGAGGGAACAGCACTTTGTCATCAAAATAGAACTCCCTCAGGCGATGTCCGAGCATGTCCATCGGTTTGTAGCCAAGAAGTAGTTGAGCAAATCGATTCACTTCTTGAATTCGGTTATTACTATCAAGCGTCACCATCATCACGGGCTGCTGCTCATAATAGTTGCGTAGGGTTGACTCACGTTGGTAGAGCTTGTCCTCCATCAATTTACGACTGGTAATATCGCGCGCTTCAAACAAGTATTGCTTATGATTCCCTACTTGCTGAGAAAAAGGCTTGAGCGAAACTTCTAACACCAAGGCGCCGTGTTCTTTACTCCAAATTTCAGCTTCAAACGTCGACACTTGATGGTGAGGCGCATGGAAATACTCCTCTAGCAGCGCTTGGGCTTTCTCACTCCAGTTGGGATGAAACCAAAGTGGTCGGTCTAAACGCAGTCCTTGGTGATAAAGTAAGGATTGAAGGTGATCGTTGCCCGATTTAAGCACACCGTTGGCATCCAAAATGCCCATATACTGCATGCTCTGATCGAAAATCGATTCTAGAATAGCCTGGCTTTCTCGCGCAGCGCTCTCACTGCGACGCATCCGCTGTAAATAATAACCCATCAGCAAAATGACCACCGACATCACCACAAACAGACTACCAAACAGGCGAATTTCCTTGGCAAAACGTTCAGAAAGCTTCATTGGCTTATTAAAAAATACCGCAGAAACCTCTTGTTCAGCCCCCAATCCCCAACGCGCTACCGCTTGGTAATCGAGCTTTATTTCAGAATCACTTTTTTTCACGGCAGGCAGAGGCTGATCAGGGTTATCCAAAACGAATTCAAGCATCTCTGCACTCTCAATACCATGCCGATAACCACTTTGAATAACCCCTCCAACTGCGCCATGACCCAAACCAATGTCATGCACCATAAACAGCGGCGCGTTTGAGACTTTGTTGACACCAACCCAGTCACGCTCGCTGCCAACCATACCTTGTTTATCTCGGTAATAGGTCCAGAACAAGACGACTTTATCGGAACTCAGTTTTGCGACTTGTTGTTTTAGATCGATGATGCTGTCTGGGACAAGTTGTACGATTTTGTCTCGATATTGCGGGAACTTGAGGACAAAATTGTCGATTTGATAACGCAACACCTCACCGGTCACCGAGTGGTCACTGACGATGAGAACTTGTGTGTAGTTCGGATGTAAGCGCTCAATAAGAGCGAGATTCGCTTCCAAATCGACATCTTCCATGACTCCGGTTGCATTCAGAGAACGATGTAAAGAAGGATGGTAGTTATTAATGCCGTTAAATATAACTGGGGTGTCTTTGATGATTGGGGCTAAACGCTGCATGAGTTCAAGCGCATTGTTATCGCTCACTAAAATGGCATCGAATCGCTCTTTGCGTAATTTCGTAAGATATAAGGATTTTAGTTGTGCAAAAAACTGCTCACTCTGGTTACGTTTCGAGTCTAGATAGAGCACACGCATGTCCAGCGCTCGATCGCCCAGCTGTTGCTCGATGCCTCGCTGTATGGAGTCCGTCCAGAAAAAACCCTGATGATAGGAGTGCACGACCAACACCTTCGGATCTGAGGCCGTAGCAAACGCGCTCCAACATAGCGCGGCAATAACCAGAAAACGCTGCACATTATCTCCATAGCTCGGAGTTAACCCGCAGTTACTCCTGCCAAACCTTGTGAATCCTATCCGCTATGAGTATAAAAGGGAGGTAAAACTCTATCCCTAACGGAAATCATAGTATGAATGCGAGCCTGCCGAAACTCGACGACCTTGACCGCGCAATATTAAAAACACTAATGGCTGACGCCAGAACGCCCTACGCAGAAATGGCAAAGCAGTTCGATGTCAGCCCTGCCACTATCCATGTGCGTATCGAGAAGATGAAGTCGGCTGACATCATCGAAGGAACGGAGGTGATCATCAATACTAAAAAGCTTGGCTACGATGTGTGCTGCTTTATTGGTATTAACCTCAATGCAGCTCGTGATTACCACTCCGCGTTAGAAAAACTCAACGCGCTCGACGAAGTCGTTGAAGCTTACTACACCACGGGCGCGTATAACATATTCGTCAAATTGATGTGCAAATCGATTGAAGAGCTGCAATTTGTACTGATCGACAAGCTGCAAGCCATTGATGAGGTTCAGTCCACGGAGACATTGATATCGTTGCAGAACCCGATCAACCGAAACGTAAATCCGTAAAATTTTTTATAAAAACTGTACAAAAAAGGCCAACCGAACGGTTGGCCTTGATGTTTTTTGCTCAATTTACGCCGCAATACCCGAATGGCGCAACAGTGCATCGATTTGTGGCTCGCGGCCACGGAAGCGCTTAAACAGCTCCATTGGCTCTTCACTGCCCCCCATTTCTAGGATGTTGTTCAGGAAGCTTAGACCCGTCTCTTTGTTGAAGATGCCTTCTTCTTCAAAGCGAGAATACGCGTCTGACGACAGCACTTCAGCCCACAGGTAGCTGTAGTAACCCGCACTGTAGCCACCAGCAAAAATATGGCCGAAGCTGTGTGAGAAACGCGCCCACTCAACCGCAGGAACTACCGCGACTTTCTCTTTCACTTTCGCCAGAGTTTCCAGTACACGCGCACCCACTTCAGGGTCATATTCGGTGTGAAGCGTGAAGTCGAACAAGCCGAATTCTAGCTGACGCAAAATACCCATCGCAGATTGGAAGTTTTTCGCTGCGAGCATTTTGTCTAGCATCGCTTTAGGTAGCGGCTCACCTGTCTCATAGTGACCAGAAATGAACGCCAGCGCATCCTCTTCCCAACACCAGTTTTCTAGGAACTGACTTGGTAGCTCAACCGCATCCCAAGGCACGCCATTAATACCTGAAACAGCACCTGTATCAACTTGCGTCAACATGTGGTGGATTCCATGACCAAACTCATGGAATAGCGTCACGACTTCATCGTGCGTGAACAGTGCTGGTTTGTCGCCCACTGGACGGTTGAAGTTACACGTTAGATACGCAACCGGCGTTTGCAGCTCGCCAGATAGCGTAACGCGACGACCACGACAATCATCCATCCACGCGCCGCCACGTTTGTGTTCACGAGCGTAGAGATCTAGGTAGAAACTGCCACGGAGTGTGCCTTCAGCATCAAAGATATCGAAAAAGCGCACGGACTCATGCCAAGTGTCTACGCCTTCGCGCTCAGTAACGGTCATGCCAAACACGCGGTTTAGCACTTCAAACAGACCGCTCACGACTTTTGACTCTGGGAAGTATGGGCGCAGTTCTTCATCCGAAATTTGGAACAGGTGCTGCTTTTGTTTCTCGCTGTAGTAAGCGATATCCCAAACGTTCAGCTCTTCAACACCAAACTCACTTTTCGCAAACTGACGTAACTCTTCGACTTCACGTTCACCTTGCGGTTTCGCTCGTGTCGCTAGGTCATTCAGGAAGCCCAGCACTTGATCCGGCGTTTCAGCCATCTTTGTTGCTAACGACTTTTCACTGTAAGTATTGAAACCTAGCATACGTGAAATTTCATGGCGCAGTTTTAGCTGCTCAGTAATGATTTCTGAGTTATCCCATTTGCCTGCGTTTGGACCTCGATCAGAAGCGCGCGTCACGTACGCTTCGTACACTTCTTTACGCAACTCTTGGTTATCGCAGTACGTCATGACAGGTAGGTAAGATGGGATATCTAGCGTAATGAGGTAACCATCTAACTCTTTTGCTTCTGCGGCAGCTTTCGCTGCTGCCAGCGCCGATTCTGGCATACCTGCTAGGTCTTTCTCGTCTGTGATGTGCTTGGTCCAACCCATGGTGGCATCCAGCACATTGTTAGAGAATTTAGAGCTCAGCTCAGACATACGTTTGCTGATCTCGCCGTAACGGTGCTGCTCATCGGATGGCAAACCAATGCCTGATAACTCGAAATCACGCAGTGCATCAGTGATGGTTTTCTGCTGGGCACGAGTTAACGTTGCAAATTCTTCGCTCGCTTTGATGGTTTTGTACGCTTCGTACAACCCTTTATGCTGACCAACCCAAGTGCCGTACTCTGACAAAATTGGTAGGCAACTTTCGTAAGCTTCACGTAGCTCTTCGCTGTTCACTACCGAGTTCATGTGACCCACTGGCGACCAGATGCGGCTTAAGCGATCATCCGCTTCTTCAATTGGCGCAATCACACTGTCCCAAGTTGGGTGAGCGTTGTCTTGTAGAACTTCATCGATTTTTGCTCGGCAGTCAGCAATCGCTTGCTCAACGGCAGGCTTGATGTGTTCTGGTTTAATTTGAGAAAACGGAGGTAGGTCCGTAAACGTCAGAAGAGGATTAGACATGAATAATTCCTTTTGTGTTTTGACTCTGTGATTGCCTGTCTATTTTGTGTAGATAGGCCAACTCAATGTACAGACGAGCCAGCAACATGGATTGGGGGAGCTCCGTTCCCTTTCTCTATGCCGCGATGACCATCTTATAGTCAACCAGCGCTACTCTGTCCTTGAGTCTTGTTATACCTAAATGAGATTTCACACCCTTTTGAGTGCGAGAAACTTACCTAGTTCAATTCGATTACCAATAGTAAGTGTGGGTGACTCAAAGAAATTTCAATAGCGTCCCCTTATCAGAGGAACAGATTTGATTGGAAGTTCTACATCTTTAAGTTACTTGAGTATAATACCGCCATAGAGTGAAAATCACAGACCACACTCAGCCAAAGAGTGTTTCGAGAGTTTAATTTGTTAAGTTACCGCCACAGCTTCCACGCTGGCAACCATGCCGACGTGGTCAAACACATCGTTCAAAGCCTCATTCTTGATGCGCTGAAACAAAAAGATAAGCCATTCGTTTATCACGATACCCACTCGGGTGTAGGCCGTTACGATCTGACTCACGAATGGTCTGAAAAAACGGGCGAATACAAACAAGGCATCGCACGTATTTGGGATAACCCAAGCATTCCTGAAGACATCAAAAGCTACATCGATGCCATTAAAGTGCTCAACAACGGCGAGAAGCTGCGTTACTACCCAGGCTCACCACGTGTGGCGCGCGCGCAAATCCGCCCACAAGATCGCATGGTGCTGACCGAGTTGCACCCGGCCGATCACCCATTGTTAGAGCAAGAATTCCATCGTGATCGCCAAGTGAGCATCTTCAAAGAGGACGGGTTCCAACGCCTCAAAGCAAGCTTACCGCCACAAGAACGTCGTGGTTTGGTGCTGATTGACCCACCATACGAACTCGCGAAAGAGTACCGCGATGTGGTGCGAGCGATTCATCAGAGCCATAAACGTTGGGCAACCGGTATCTACGCGATTTGGTACCCAGTGGTAAACCGTCACGACATCGAAGATATGATCGAAGGTTTGGAAGCACTCGGTATTCGTAAAATTCTGCAAATCGAGTTAGGTGTTGCACCAGATACCAACGAGCGCGGCATGACGGCATCCGGCATGATTGTGATTAACCCGCCATGGAAACTGGAAAGCCAGATGAAAGAGATTCTGCCATTCCTGCAAGACGCGATCGCACCAGCAACTGGCCACTGGAAAGTGGACTGGATTGTGCCAGAGTAAGCACTTCAGTACCGATATCTTCAAGCGCAACGATATTCTCGTTGCGCTTTTTTATGCTCTCACCTTCTCCCTCCAGTCGTGCTTATTCTTCTTTTTGTGCCTCTCATCGCTATTTGTCATAAGTATTGTCGCTTTTTCCCATTTAGGAATTAGTCGAATTCGATTTATGATAGTGGGATAACGGTGGCATTGAGTTCGGGCAAGGTCATCCCAATCTATCTATGTACCAGATAAAATTTATAAGCTCTTGGAGAAAGTAATGGCGACTCATTTTGACTATATCTGTATCGGTGGCGGCAGTGGCGGCATCGCATCTGCAAACCGTGCGGCGATGTACGGCGCGAAAGTTGCGCTAATCGAAGCTCAAGACCTTGGCGGTACCTGTGTCAACGTAGGTTGTGTACCGAAAAAAGTAATGTGGCATGGCGCGCAAATCGCAGAAGCAATGAACCTGTACGCAGAAGATTACGGTTTTGATATCGACGTGAAAGGTTTCGACTGGAGCAAGCTGGTTGAGAGCCGTCAGGCGTACATTGGTCGTATTCACCAATCTTACGATCGCGTTCTTGGCAACAATAAAGTAAACGTGATTAAAGGCTTTGCTAAGTTTGTTGACGAAAAAACTGTCGAAGTAAACGGTGAACACTACACAGCAGATCACATCCTGATCGCGGTGGGTGGTCGTCCTACTATTCCAAACATTCCAGGCGCTGAATACGGCATCGATTCAAACGGCTTCTTCGACCTAGCAGAGCAACCAAAACGCGTTGCGGTTGTGGGCGCAGGCTACATCGCAGTTGAAATTGCTGGCGTACTGCACGCGCTAGGTACAGAAACGCACCTGTTCGTACGTAAAGAGTCACCACTACGTAGCTTCGATCCAATGATCATCGATACGTTGGTTGAAGTGATGGACGCAGAAGGTCCAAAACTGCACACCCACTCTGTACCAAAAGAAGTGGTAAAAGAAGCCGATGGCAGCCTAACTCTGCACCTAGAAAACGGTGAAAGCCAAAACGTTGACCAACTGATTTGGGCAATCGGTCGTCACCCAGCGACAGACGCAATCAACCTAGCGTCAACCGGCGTGGCAACGAACGAAAAAGGCTACATTAAGGTAGACGAATACCAAGAAACCAACGTGAAAGGCATCTACTGTGTGGGTGACATCATGGAAGGCGGTATCGAGCTAACGCCAGTAGCAGTTAAAGCGGGTCGTCAACTTTCTGAGCGTTTGTTCAACAACAAACCAAACGCGAAGATGGACTACGATTTGGTACCAACTGTGGTATTTAGCCACCCACCAATCGGCACTATCGGTCTTACAACGCAAGAAGCAGAAGAGAAGTACGGCAAAGACAACATCAAAGTTTACACGTCTGGCTTTACGGCGATGTACACCGCTGTTACTAAGCACCGTCAACCATGTAAGATGAAGCTTGTATGTGCGGGCGAAGAAGAAACGGTTGTTGGTCTGCACGGCATCGGTTTCACGGTAGATGAAATGATCCAAGGCTTCGGCGTAGCAATGAAGATGGGCGCAACCAAAGCAGACTTCGACTCTGTTGTGGCTATCCACCCGACGGGCTCAGAAGAGTTCGTAACGATGCGTTAATTGCGCTGAAATCGCATTGCTGATTTCAGCGAATCATTTGAAAAGGTCACCTTAGGGTGACCTTTTTTTGTTAGCCCATGCTTAACTCGCATTCTCCAATAACGTGCGAATAAACTCGGCTTTGATAGCACTCTCCTGCTTACCGTCATGAATCAGGCATAAGTCTGCACGCAGTGATTCTTTCAGCTTGATAAAACGAATCCCATGCCAATGATGCTGAGAAAACGTCGACGGCACCAACGTCACGGTATTGCTGTTTGCTACATACGCCAGCAAGGTGCTTGGCTCCACCACTTGTTTGCCAATATGGGGTGAAAAGCCTTCTTGCAGACAGGCATTGATGATGAAGTTTGCCGAGGCTGAATTCGCCAAACTCATAAACGCAAACTCACACGTCTTTAAATCTTGGAGCCGCAGCAAAGATTTGCTGGCTAACTCATGTTGCTCCGACACCGCCACCACAAACACATCTTTGCCCAAAGATACCGACTGATACGGATAAATGTTGAGTGCATCAGCAAAACGCACAATGCCCACATCGATTTTCTTCTCGCTCAGGTGCTTCTTTTGCGTCTCTGGGTTGAGGTCAAAAATGTCGGCGTGATAAGTGTCATGCTCAGCATGGAAGCGCTGTAACAGACGATCAAATCCGCCCCAAAATGCGCTACTTACCACACCAACTCGCAAAATGTTTCTCTGGTTCAAGCCCACTTGCTGCACTTGATTGAGCGAGACATCCAAGGTCTGAAAAATCAGTTGGCATTTGGACTCCAACAATCGTCCGGCCTCCGTCAGCATGACGTTTCTTGAATCACGCTCAAACAGTTTGACGTTAAGCACCTCTTCCAACTCTTTGATGCGATTGCTCAACGGCGAATTGGTGATATTGAGATTCTCAGCCGCCTTAGTGAAATGCTTGGTTTGTGCGACCTCGTAAAAGTAACGCAGCATCTTCAGCGTCACGCGCTCAAATGGTTCTGACTTCATGCATTGAGTCCTAGCGAATTTCATCATCCTCTTTTTAAGGATGATAGTAACGAATAAAGCAAAGATAACCAGCGCAGAAAGTCACACAATGGAATCAACACACAACCAGAAGGTGACTAACATGAATCACGATCCAGTAATCGGCGCACTACAAACCATTCGCGAACGCAAACCAAACTTCCAACCTAAAGCGGCGTTTATTTTAGGCTCTGGCTTAGGCGTATTGGCAGACGAACTACAAGACAAAGTGGTCATTCCATACGAAGAGCTCGAAGGCTTTCCGGTTAGCACCGTGCAAGGCCACTCTGGTGAGTTGGTACTTGGTACCATGGGCGGCGTAGACGTAGTGTGCATGAAAGGTCGCGGTCACTACTACGAACACGGCTCAATGAAGGTCATGACCACGCCCGTGCGCACCTTTAAAAAGCTGGGCTGTGAGTTTTTGCTCGTCACCAACGCAGCAGGCTCACTTCGCCCTGAACGCATTGATGTCGGTTCTCTGGTGGTATTTCATGATCACATTAATACCATGCCTGAATCGCCAATGATCGGTCCGAATGATGAAGAGTACGGCCCGAGGTTCTTCAGCCTCGCCAATGCGTACGACAAAGACCTACGTGCAGAAGCGTTTGAAGTCGGCAAAGCCAATGGTATTCACCTGAATGAAGGTGTGTTTGTCTCTTACACAGGCCCCAACTTTGAGACCGCAGCCGAAATCCGCATGATGCAAATCATCGGTGGTGATGTCGTGGGCATGTCGGTCGTGCCAGAAGTGATTTCTGCGGCGCATTGCGGCTTACCCGTATTGGCAGTATGTGCGATCACCAACATGGCAGAAGGCTTGGGAGATGTAGAATTGTCTCACGCCCAAACATTGAAGTGCGCGAAGCTAGCCGAAGCCGATTTCATTCGCTTTATTAAGCGCTTTATGAAGCATCACTTCTAAAGCCGTTTCATCCCAAAAAGAAAAAGGGTCATCAAGTTACTTGATGACCCTTTTTCGTATCACGTTTCCCAACGTTCGGGGGCATTTCGGAGCCGTTTGTGCGTTTTACTTAACTGCGCGAACCAATTCAGCAATGCCTTCCCAATCGCCGTTGTCCATCATTGCGGTTGGCACCATCCACGTACCGCCACAAGCTACAACCGATTTCAGCGCTAGGTAATCTTCCACGTTGGATGGGCTTACGCCACCTGTTGGCATGAATTCAACTGGGTAAACCGCCGTCAGTGCTTTCAGCATGTTTACGCCGCCTGATGGCTCAGCAGGGAAGAACTTCAACGTACGCAGACCCATTTCCATCGCTTGCTCAACCAAGCTTGGGTTGTTTACACCCGGTACGATAGTCACACCACGTTGCTGACAGTATTTCACTGTGGTTGGGTTGAAGCCTGGGCTAACGATAAAGTCCACGCCCGCTTCGATTGCGATATCCACTTGTTCTGTGGTCAGAACGGTGCCCGCGCCAATCAACAGTTCTGGGTACGCTTCACGCATGATGCGAATCGACTCCGCCGCCGCTTCGGTGCGGAATGTCACTTCCGCACATGGTAAACCGTTTTCTACCAACACTTTTGCCAGTGGCAGAGCGTGTGCTACGTCGTTGATTGCGATAACTGGGACGATTTTGATTTCTCTTAATCGTTGTTCAAGTGTTGTCATGGGGAACCTCTAAAGAATAAAGCTTAATGTTGCGACGATAATAAACGCGATACCGCCAAGTAACGTTTCCATTACCGTCCAAGTTTTTAATGTGGTTTTCTCATCCATCTCAAGCAGACGAGATACCAACCAGAAACCAGAGTCATTGAAGTGAGACAGTACCGTTGCACCACCCGCAATCGCGATTACGATAAAGCAAAGGTCGAGTTCACTCAAACCTGTTGATGCTGCCACTACTGGCGCGATAAGAGCCGCCGTAGTGGTTAGCGCTACGGTTGCCGAGCCTTGAGCAACACGCAGACAAGTTGAAATCACAAACGCCGCCACAATCACAGGCATACCTGTGTCTGTAAGAACGTCAGCCAGTGCATCACCAATACCGCTTGAGCGCAGTACGCCGCCAAACATGCCACCTGCACCCGTTACTAGGATAACACCACAGATAGGAGCCAATGACTCACCACATAATTTTTCTAGTTTTGCCATGCCGTAGTCTTTGGCAAACACAGCCAGACAGACAATCAAAGTGATCAGCAACGCAACTGGGGTTTTACCTAGCATACGTAGGAACTCAACCAGTGCCGTTTTACCATCAATCACACCCGCAACCGCCAGTGTGTTCAATACCGTATCCAAACAGATTAGCAGGACTGGCAGCACAAGGATGGTCATAACCGTGCCAAATTTTGGTGCGTTGCGCTCATCCACCATCGCTTCGCCATTAAAGAAGGCTTTAGATAGTGGGATATCGAATTTTTTGCCCGCGTACAAACCAAATAGGTAAGCGCCAAGGTACCAAGTTGGAATAGCTACCAGAATACCCACCACCAATAACAGACCGATGTTTGCGCCAAGGAATTCGGCCGCTGCAACCGGACCTGGATGTGGTGGAACAAACGCGTGCATAACCGCAAAAGCACCAGCTGCAGGCAACGCGTATTTAATTGGTGAGCCACCAAAACGAGCCGCCACACTGAGGATGATTGGCATCATCACTACAAGGCCAGCATCGAAGAAGATTGGGAAGCCAAACAGTAATGAAGCGACGCCCAAAGCAAATGGTGCGCGCTCTTTACCAAAGCGACCAATCAAAGTGTCTGCCAGCACTTTCGCACCGCCAGTCACTTCAAGAATTTTACCGATCATCGCACCAAGACCAACCAGCAATGCTACGGAAGCCAGTGTGCCGCCGAAGCCGCCCATCATGGTCGATACGACTTTCTCAGAAGGAACGCCAGTGGCGATTGCTGTGCCTAAACTCACCATAGTAAGGGAAGCAAAAGCATGGACTTTCAGTTTAATGATCAGAACGAGTAACGCTGCAATGGCAAGGCCTGCAATCGTCAGTAGGAACGTAGGATCTGGGGCTTGGGTTAATTGCTCCATAGGTTCACCTTTAAGAATTATTGTTTGTGTTATGGTTCACATTTATTTCAGTTACCGGTAACATGTTACCGATAACATTAATAAGATAAACCCATATTTTAAAGTGAATTCAAAAATTGAGATCACGCGCAAATTTGGTTATGAGGATAAGTTATGGCTGGTAGTAGTGTCATCGTTATGGGCGTTTGTGCTAGTGGTAAAAGCACAATTGGTGAGCATCTAGCGAAAAAGCTAGGGCGTAAATTCATTGATGGTGATGATCTTCATCCACGAGCGAACATTCAGAAAATGGCATCGGGCCAGCCTCTGAACGATGATGATCGCAAGCCATGGCTAGAACGCATTCGTGATGCGGCGTACAGCCTAGAAAGCAAAAACGAACACGGCATTATTGTCTGTTCAGCACTGAAAAAGATTTACCGCGATCAGATCCGCGAAGGCAACGACAACGTGACCTTCCTGTTCCTTGATGGCGATAGGGAGTTGATCCTTAATCGCATGCGTATGCGCAAAGGCCACTTCATGAAAGAAAACATGGTGAAGAGCCAATTCGAGACACTAGAGCGCCCAGACAACGAGCCTCAAACTCTGATCGTCAGTATCGACGGAGACATCAGCGACGTGGTGGAACGCTCTGCTACTGAGCTAATCAAAATGCAAGCGATCGAGGTGGCGTAATGACTCACTCTGTTGTTATTGAGGTCACACAACGCTTGACCGAGCGCAGCCGCGAAGCGCGCGCTGCCTTTCTTGCTCGCACCGAAGTGCAAGCCGAAGCTGGCAAAGGCCGTGTTGGTTTATCTTGTGGTAACTTAGCCCATGCAGTCGCCGCTTCTTGCTCTTCTGAAAAGAAAAATATTCTCGATTTTACTCATGCCAATCTCGCGCTGATCAGCGCCTACAACGACATGTTGAGCGCCCACCAGCCGTACCAAGACTATCCAGCGCAAATCAAACAAGTACTGGCGGACTACGGCCATACAGCGCAAGTCGCAGGTTGTGTGCCAGCGATGTGCGATGGGGTGACTCAAGGTCAAGCAGGCATGGATATGTCGCTGTTTTCGCGTGACTTAATTGCGCAATCAACGGCGTTGTCTTTGAGCCACAATGTCTTTGATGCCACATTACTGCTTGGCATCTGTGACAAAATCGCCCCGGGGCAACTGATGGGCGCGCTGTCTTACGCGCACCTACCGACTGCGTTTGTACCAGCGGGTCTGATGGCAACAGGCATCAGCAACGAAGAGAAAGTCGACGTGCGCCAAAAATACGCAGCGGGTGAAGTCGGCAAAGACGCTCTGCTGGATATGGAGTGTCGCGCTTACCACTCTGCGGGGACGTGTACGTTTTACGGCACAGCCAACACCAACCAGTTGGTGTTCGAAGCCATGGGCTTGATGCTGCCAGGTTCGGCATTCATCCATCCCCATACCCAACTGCGTAAAGCGTTAACCGATCACGCGGCTCTGAAAATCGCCTCAATGACGGCGGGTTCTGCACACTTCCGTCCGTTGGCAGAAGTGGTCACAGAAAAGAGCTTGGTCAACGGCATCATCGCTCTACTCGCATCTGGCGGCAGTACCAATCACACCATTCATATGATCGCCGTGGCGCGTGCTGCTGGCATCTTGCTCACGTGGCAAGACATCAGCGATCTGTCGGATGTGGTTCCTTTGTTAGCTCGCGTTTACCCGAACGGCCCAGCCGATATGAACGCGTTCCAAGACGCGGGGGGCGTGCCCGCGTTATTGCACCGCTTGAACCAATCCGAGCTTTTGCATCGCGATGTGAAACCCGTGTTTGGTGAATTTGAAGACCAAATGACGCTGCCGAGCCTTGTCGATGGCCAACTGACTTGGACACCGTGCCAAGGCAGCCAAGACGGTGACGTGATCGCCAAACCAGACGCCACTTTCCAAAACACCGGCGGCACTCGCGTACTTCACGGTAACTTGGGCAAAGCCGTGGTGAAAGTGTCTGCGGTGAAAGAAGAGCAACGCGTGATTGTGGCACCTGCGATCGTATTCCAATGCCAACACGAAGTGGAGGCCGCGTACAAACGTGGCGAGCTGAACAAAGACTGCATCGTTGTGGTCACACACAACGGCCCAGCGGCAAATGGCATGCCTGAACTGCACAAGCTGATGCCAATTTTAGGGAACGTGCAAAAAGCGGGCTTTAAAGTCGCGCTAGTGACGGACGGTCGTTTATCTGGTGCATCCGGTAAAATTCCGTCTGCGATTCACGTTTCTCCAGAAGCCATTCGTGGTGGCGCGATTGGTTTGGTGCGCAACGGTGATTTGATTCGCCTTGATTGCCAAACGGGCGAACTGAACAACTTAAGCGACACCACTGGTCGCGAGTTGATTCATTTCGATACCGAATCGACCCAACAAACTTGGGGACGAGGCTTGTTTAGCGTGATCCGCCAAAACGTATCGAGTGCAGAAGAAGGCGCAAGCTTTATTGTTTAAGGCGAGAAGAAAGACCTCGTCATTCCGACGAGCCTAGGCGAGATCAGGAATCTACTATCAACGTGTTGTGAAGCTAGAGAAAACTCCTCTGCCACTGCACTTTTTGTTGGTAGATTCTGAATCACGCTCGTCCCTCGCTGTTCAGAATGACGAGCTTTGGGATTAGCCTCAGTTCTTTCTAAAAAACGAATGAATCCGTCATTCCGACGAGCCTAGGCGAGATCAGGAATCCACTATCAACGTGCTGTGAAGCCAGAAAAAACACTTCTGCCACAGCACTGTTTGTTGGTAGATTCTGAATCACGCTCATCCCTCGCTTTTCAAAATGGCAAGCTTTGGGATTGGCCTCAGTTCTTTCTAAAAAACGAATGAATCCGTCATTCCGACGAGCCTCAGCAGGATCAGGAATCTAATATCGACATGCTATGAAGTCAGAGAAAACACCTCTGCCACAGCACTTTTTGTTGGTAGATTCTGAATCACATTCGTCCCTCGCTGTTCAGAATGACGAGCTTTGAGATTGGCCACCGCTCTTTCTAAAAACGAATGAATCCGTCATTCCGACGAGCCTAGGCGAGATCAGGAATCTAATATCAACGTGCTGTGAAGCCAGAGAAAATCCCCTCTGCTACAGCACTTTTTGTTGGTAGATTCTGAATCTTGCTCGTCCTTCGCTGTTCAGAATGACAAGCTTTAGGATTGGTCACTGCTCTTTCTAAAAAAATGAATCCGTCGTTCCGACGAGCCTAGGCGAGATCAGGAATCTAATAGCAAAATGCTGTGAAGCCAGAGAACCCCCCTCTACCACAGCACTTTTTGTTGGTAGATTCTGAATCACGAGCTTTAGGATTGGTCACTGCTCTTTCTAAAAAAATGAATCCGTCATTCCGACGAGCCTAGGCGAGATCAGGAATCTACTATCAAGGTGCTGTGAATCCAGAGAAAACACCTCTGCCGAAACACTTTTGTGTTGGTAGATTCTGAATCACACTCGTCTCTTGCTGCTCAGAATGACGATATCTAGCATTCAGTAAATTACATCAAGCGGTCTTCATCACTACGACCGCAGCAATCACCACAAAGATACCAAACCAGCCGATTGGTTTGAGTTTCTGCTTAAACAGCAAGGCTCCACCTACTGCGGTACCCAAGATACCGATCGCACCCCAAGAGGCATAAGCAATGGCTAAGTCGATCTCTTTCACCGCTTGTGCCAACAGCGTGAATGCTGTCAGTACCAACACAATCGCCGCAATGCCCCAGCCTTTATATTTAAAACCTTTTGAGCGTGTCAGCGCCATATTGGCCATGATATCGACCAAGGCAGCCATCACGACAAATCCAAATGACATCGTAAAAAATTGACTCATGATTCGCACCTTGTACTAGTAGAAAATGAACGTTCTTTTGCCGGTTTATCGGCATTTTTCTTGGCGTTAGGTTGACCATGTGATTCCCCTAAGGTCACACACACAATGCCAACAACGGCTAACATCAAACCAAACAATTCTTGATGGTTTAAGTTGGCATCAAAGGCGATGATCGACACCACGGTGATCAACGAGATACCTAACCCTTCCCAAACAGCGTATGCCACACCTATCGATATTTTCTTCGCGGCAAACGCGAGAAAGTAGTAAGAGATTGCGATCAGCACATACATTACGATGTAGCCCCACCACCCGTGCCCTTGTCCGATAAGAGACATAGTGCTGGTGCCAGCCACTTCGGCAACGATGGCGAGCAATAAAAATAGACGTGCAACTAGCATGATTAATCCTCCATCAGAAATTAAAAAAATGCATAACGGAGAATGGTGAATGCCGCGTACCTGTATCGACATTCAAAAAGTTAAAAAGATAAAAATGAGCCACTTCTCCTGACTATTTGAGATAAGGTTAGCGCTGGGTAGGAAAAAGAGACAGGTAATTGAGATATTCATTTTTGAATATCTTAAGAAGTAAGTTGTCTATGTAATCACACAATATTGATAAGGTTAAAGCATCTACTCTCATTCAGCCGATGCCATAAAGTGACATCACTGCGTAAAAATCAGAGGCGTGTTGAGGGTTTGTCGCACCACTTTATGTAGGTGTCTGTGCAAAGGATGGTTGCGGTTGGTTTGAAGGAAACCGCCAGAGACAACAAACTGGCTAAACTCACGATTAACGGGTGGCATTGCGTAAGAGGCGAGTTCTGGCATCAACAATGCCGAGCTTTGACTGGCATACATAATCGCGTCGGTTTCTTGCAACATTTGGCAAGCCAAACGCAAATTATAGGACTTCAGTAACACTACTGGCTCATAACCCATGCGTCGATACTCGGACTCCACGGTACAAAGCGGTTTATATGACGCTGGCGCAGGCAAAGAGACGAGTGGTAGTTTGGACACCGTGTCCCAATCATTGCTGACTTTCGACAACGTTGGGTGATTTTTGCGCGCCAAAATCACCCGTTTTTCAACGAATAACGGGCGCATGTAAATGTCTTTCGACAGCTCGGTCTCTTGGTCAAGAATGCAGTAATCGTGCTCGCCTTCTAACATTTCATCGTGCGAGTAAGTATTCCAGCTGGAAAAAGCAAAGTGCGCTTTGGGAAAGGCTCGATGACAACCAGTGAGCAGTCGCTGCCCTTGTTCATCCATCAAATAAGGATCAGTTACAATCGCAATCTGCCCTTGGTATTGCAGTGGGTCGAACACTTCAAATTCTTGCACCACTTTTTCCAGTGGCGCAACCATATTGTCGAACTCGGCGGCGAGACGAATCGCCATGGGTGATGGCTCTACCCCATGTGCTTTACGCACAAAAAGCGGGTCATCAAACACTTGCTTCAACTTCATCACACCGCGGCTGGCGCTCGGTTGAGAAATGCCAAGCTGCATTGCGGCCAGCTTGATGCTGCGGTTTTCCACCACGGCTTTTAATAAACGCATTAAGTTGAGATCCAATGCATCCAGCTGATGTGCCATACCCTAACCTACCAATACCATTGATGAGCGAATACAAAGAGCAGTTAACAATTAGTTAAACACTCTCTCCCGACGTGATCTGATACCCCATATCGAAGACTTTTTCTTCTTGCGTTTCGCCTTTCAGGCGCGCAATTAATAGCTCTGCGCTCTTTACACCAATTTGGAAACGCGGCGTATCAACGCTGGTCAGTTTCGGGCTGATGGTTTGACCGATATCCAGCGCGTTATAGCCCGCCACTGCCAATTTCTGTGGAACTTGAATGCCACGTTGCTGCGCACTCAGCATGGTGCCAATTGCGATGTCATCGTTGGTACAGAACACCCCATCGAGCGTTGGGTGCGTTTCCAGTGCGCGTTCGAGCAAATCATGCGCTAAAGAAAAACTAGAATGATCACCAGTTAATACATGTTTGGGTTCTAGCCCTGCTTCTGTCATCGCGCGATCGTAACCTTGCATCCGCAATTTGGTTCGCGTATCCAGACGCGCGCCAAAATAGACGATTGTACGCTTCCCCGTATCTAGCATCTGCTTAACCACGGCGTACGACGCATCTTCATGATCGAGTCCAACCGCCATATCAATCGGCTCCGATGGCAGTTCCATGGTTTCGACCACCGGAATGCCCGCATTTTTGATCATCTGTAATGTACGCGGCGTGTGATGGCTTTCAGTTAGAATAAGTCCATCGACTTGATAAGAGAGTAATGACGCGATCTTACGCTCTTCTTCAAGCTCATCGTAGCTAAAATGCGCTAAAAGCGTCTCATAGCCATTGGCTTTGGTCACCATCTCTATGCCCTGAACAAAGGAAGCAAAAATTTGGTTGGACAAAGACGGCAGTAAAATACCAATGGCTTTACTGGAGGACTTTGACAACATCGCCGGTGCACGGTTTTCGATGTAACCCATCTCTTCAATCGCAGTCGCAATCTTAGCACGAGTCTTTTCTGCCACCGATTCAGGGTTACGCATATAGCGTGAAACGGTCATCTTCGTGACGCCAACCTGGTCTGCGACATCCTGCAATGTCGTACGAGTTTTCTTATTCTGTTGAGCCATAAATATGTGATTTATCAGTAATGTTACAAGTAACATTACTGATAAATAGACTCTCTGTCGACAAGTTCAGTGAAAATAATTCGCAAAATGAGATGAATATCAGTGGTAGAGCGTATTAGCAAACGCATCACAAAGAAACGCCACTCAAATAGCGATAATATTTGAGACCGCAAAAAAGCCCCGAACTCGGGGCTTTCTTCTATATTTTGACCACAATATCTGAGTCGTTATTTCACGCACACCACGTTCAATAATGAGGTCCCGGTGAGCTGATTGGGCTCACGATCGGCGAACAAACCTTTCTTATCTTTGCCCCAATACGGCAGTTGCAGTGGCCATTGATTTTTTTCCATCACCCCAGACGCCCTCAGCGCTTTAAACTCTGCAGGGTTAGCTAAGCTCATACCCAGTTGCTGACATACTTTGTGCGAGTTTTCGTAGTTGAGGCGGTTCCACGGCTTACCATGTTCCATGTAAAACTGATTATGGTGATCGAGTAAATATGGGACCACGTACGTTTTGCCCTGTACTGAAGTTCTCAACCGAACTTCAATGTCATCATTTCCAGTGACAATTGGCTTCGCTTTGGTCTTAGCAACAGGCGTAGACGAAGAGCTATCACGTGAACTTTTTGCCTTGGTATCTGGCTTCTCTGCCCGCGCTTTAAAGGCGTCGGTATCAGCTCGCACAGCAGGAACTGGCGCGGGTTTCGGGGTCACCGTCGGTGTTGGCTTAACCGAAGATGCGGCTGATTTCGACGATACAGTAGATTTAGGTGTAGGTGGTGTTACTGGTTGTTTCGTCCCTTTCCCAACCACTCGGATGAACGCCTCTTTGTAATTCGACAAGGTTTTGACTCCTCGTAAGTCATCCCTCGCATCAGACAATGCCTTGTAAGGTCCAATCAAACAGCGATAGCCTTTGGATTCAGGCTTCATCCATACGTCGGTCGTGATTTTACTATAGAGAGGCTTAGCTTTCGCGAGAGACATAGGCTTGGGTAGCAATCCGCATTGAATCCAGTAAAGGTAGTTGCCCCCCTGCGGCACTTTCTTTCCCCATACTCCGTTACCAATTGGGCACGTTTTCTCAAGCATCGGTAATTCTTTCTCGCTGGCTTGAGTGGCTTGGCAAAGGAACTCCTCCGCCGATACTGGGCTAGAAAACTGGGCGCATACCAGCAACAAGCCGAAAGCTAGGCTTGCTTGGAAGATACGAGATGGGTGTTGTGCCTTCTTCATTTCCATACACTTCACTCTAAATTAGTGGGTAAGGTCATCATGGCGGAAAAGCGCCAAAAAAATGTGAACAAAGAATAACTAGCAAAAAAAGAGCCGGAATTTGCATCCGGCTCTCAGTTTAGGAAGGAATTAAGCGAATTTACAACGCTTGGTGGGAAAATTCTTATCCTTTGTACAGTTTCGGGTTGAATACATCACGTAGCCAGTCGCCCAACAGGTTGATAACCAAAACCAATGTTACGAGCACGATGCCAGGGAAAGCAGTAATCCACCATGCACCAGAGAAGATGTAGTTAAAGCCGATGCTGATTAGCGCACCCAGAGAAGGCTGATCGACTGGCAGACCTAAGCCTAGGAATGACAGCGCCGCTTCCGACATGATCGCGTTCGCTACCTGTACCGTCGAGATAACCAAGATTGGCGATAGACAGTTCGGCAGAATGTGACGGAACATGATTCGCGGCGCTTTAAAGCCCATCACACGCGCCGCTTCGACGTATTCTTTCTTCTTCTCTGCCAATACCGAGGCACGAATAGTCCGTGCGTATTGCGGCCATTCTGCCACACCGATGATCACCACCAGCATGACCACCGCATATTGGCTGTAAAAATCACTGCCAAAGCTGGCTTTAAAGATTGCAGAGACGATGATCGCGACCATCATGGTCGAGAACGATAGTTGAACATCCGCAAAGCGCATCAAGAAGCTATCGATACGACCACCGAAGTAACCCGCCGACAAACCAATGATGATACCCAGAATCAACTGAAGACCGACGGCTAAAAAGCCGATCGTCAAAGACAAACGAGAACCGTAAAGAATGGTCGATAAAATATCGCGACCTTGCTCGTCAGTACCCAACACAAAGCGCTCATCGCCATCTTCCATCCACGAAGGTGGCAACTCAGAATCCATGATGTCGATAGACGTCAGATCGTACGGGTCTGTTGGCGCAAGAATCGGTGCAGCCAATGCCAATACTAAGAACATCATAAAGACGGTAAAACTCGCCATCGCCACTTTGTCGCGTTTGAAGTAATACAGAAAATCTGACTCTTTGAAACGCTGCCACGCTGATGGAGCAGGAGCTGGTGTTAAATTTGATTGGCTCATGATTAAGCTCCTTTTCCAGTTAGGTTCACAGTTGGGTTGATGATGCCGTACAGCAAGTCAACGATGGTATTGGTTACCACGAAGATCAGACCAACAAAGATAACGTAGGCAGTGATCAGCGGTGTATCTACACGGTTGATTGCCTCTAGGAAAAGGAAGCCAGTGCCCGGCCATTGGAACACGGTTTCAGTAAGAATGGTGTAGGCCACCATGGTACCAATCTGCACGCCACCTACCGTCAATACTGGTAGCATGGTGTTCTTAAGTGCATGTTGGTAATAAATCTTTTGTAAGTTCAAACCTTTTGCTTTGGCGAACTTAATGTATTCCGAACTCAGTACTTCCAGCATTTCTGAACGTACCAAACGGATGAACAACGGCAGCATGATAGACGCTAGCGCAATACAAGGTAGGATGAGGTGCTTGATACCATCAATGGTAAAGAAGCCAGATTCCCAACCGAGTACGTTAGCGGTTTCACCTCGCCCATAGGAAGGCAGCCAGCCGAGTTCGATGGAGAAGACGTACATCAGCATGATTGCGGTTAGGAACACCGGAATCGAGATGCCGACACTACTCATCGCCATAACAAATTTGGTAAAGACACTCTTCGGGTGAATCGCGGAATACACCCCGAGTGGTATAGAGAAAACGATAATGATGAGCGTCGCGCCAAACACGAGCTCTAATGTTGCCACCAGCTTATCGAGGATCACCTCAACCGCAGGTCGCTTGAAAAAATATGAGGTACCCAAATCACCTTGCAGTGCATTACCCACAAAGCGCGTGTACTTTGTGATAAAGGGATCGTTCAGGCCCAAGTCGTCGCGTAGCGCTTGACGCTCCGATTCCGAAACCGACTGACCTACAAGCTCACGCAGCGGATCACCCAGGTTGTCCTGAATGGCAAACGCCACCAAACTGATCACAAACATCACTATCAGTGCCTGAAACAGGCGCTTGACCAGAAACGAAAACATTCCTTGCCCCTTAACTATCCATAGATCTCTAAATTAGAGAGAAAATTCAGTCTAAATAACCCACTCAATCCGACTGAAACAAAACTGAGTCGAGTGCTTTAAGTTGAGGAGGGAAATCCATCCCTCCTCAAAGTCGACTAACCGTGATTATTCAACCACTAGGTCACCGAAGTAAGGCATTACCATTGGGTTAACGATGTCTGCCGCTTTCACGTTAGACTTCGCACCCCACGCTTCACTTTGCCAGTGTAGCGGTACGAATGCTGCGTCGTTGTATAGTGTTGCTTCTACACCTTTCAGCATTTCTGCACGTTTCGCAGGATCCGTTTCTACGTTCGCAGCTTCAACCACTTTGTCCATTTCTGGGTTTGAGTAGTAACCACAGTTGTACTGACCACGACCGGTTTCTTCGTTACGAGTCATCGTTAGGAACTCGTTGAAGTTCGCTGAGTCTTCTGTATCTGAGTGCCAACCGATCATCAGCATGTCTGCCGCACACTTGTCGAACTCTGGCCAGTATTGCGCTTTTGGCATGGTCTTCAGATCAACCTTGATACCGATCTTAGACAACATTGCCGCTGCCGCTTGTGCTACTTTCGCATCATTCACGTAACGGTTGTTTGGTGCGATCATCGTTAGCGTCAGGCCGTTTTCGTAACCCGCTTCTTTCATCAGTTCTTTCGCTTTCTTCAAATCGTAGCGAGGAACCAGTTTGTCATCGTGACCTACGTAACCTGCCGGGCTTTGCTGACCAGCGGCCGTTGCGAAGCCTTTCATGATTTTCTTCACGATACCTTCGTTATTGATTGCGTGAACAATCGCTTGGCGAACGCGAACGTCTTTCAATGCTTCGTTGCTGTTTTGGTTTAGTTGGAACGTGATGATACGAGTACCAGGTAGCGTAACTAGGTCGATGCCGTCAGCATCTTCAACGCGTTTGTGGTCGTTTGGCGCTACAGGGTGAATCATGTCAACACCGCCAGAAAGCAGCGCTGCTACACGAGTTGCGTCTTCTTTGATTGGCACAAGCGTTAGCTTATCAACGTTACCTTTCGACTCTTTGTCCCAGTAATCTTTAAAGCGTTCAAATTCCACTTTTACGCCCTGTTCACGTGAAGTCACAATGAATGGACCCGTGCCAGATACGTTAGTCGATGCAAATGAGTTACCGTGCTTCACTAGCTCAGACTTGTCTTTGCCGTCCGCAGTTTTGCCAGTGTAGAACTTGCTGTCCATTGGGAAAATGTACGTTGCGGTTTGCAGCACTAGTGGGTAAGGACCTTTAGTTACAAGATCGAACGTGTTGTCGTCCACTTTGACGATTTTCTCGTACGGGTCGAAGATGTTTTTAAAGTCAGGAGAGCTTTGTAAACGCTGGAACGTCCACACGACGTCGTCAGCAGTTAGAGTATTGCCAGAATGGAATTTCACACCTTCACGCAGTTTGAAACGAACAGTCGTATCGTTAATACGTTCCCAACTTTCCGCTAGGCGAGGCTCGAAATCCATTTTTTGAGTAAAGCGAACCAACGGATCAAATACCATGTGTGACATTTGCAGTGTGCCACCTGATAGCTGCTCATGTGGGTCAAGCGATACTGGGTCAGCTGCATAGCCAACTTTGATATCTGCTGCCATTGCGTTAAAGCTTAGGCCCGCAGCCATTAGCGCCACTGCTAATTTGCTTTTCATGGTTTTCATTTGCATAACTCCTTCATGCGGGGATACGGATCCCTTGTTGTTGTGTTTGCGTCTTTGTTATGACTAAAGGTTAGCCAAGCGAATTGCTTGGTTTATGCCGTTTCGATCTCTTCTCGCAAGCCAGTAAACTCCGGCATCAGAGAAATCAATTTTTTGCTGTATTCGTGTTGAGGTGCCGTGAATAACTGTTCTGTTGGTGCCACTTCTAAAAGTGTACCCATTTGCATCACACCTACTCGGTCACACATCTGACGAATAACAGGTAAATCGTGGCTGATAAACAACATAGTCAAGTTCAGCTCACTTTGCAGATCTTTCAGCAAGTTTAGAATTTGTGCCTGTACCGATACGTCCAGTGCTGAGGTCGGTTCATCACAAATCAAAAGTCGAGGACGAGTCGCCAACGCACGCGCAATAGAAATACGCTGACGCTGACCACCGGAGAATTCATGAGGGTACTTAAGCCCAGCCATTCGACCCAAACCAACATGATCCAATAGGTCATTCACGATTTGGCGAGTTTCCGACTCGTTTTTCGTCAATTTATGGAAACGGATTGGCTCAGCAATAATATCGAATACCTTCATACGAGGGTTCATTGAAGTATATGGGTTTTGGAACACCATCTGCATTTGACGACGCATCGGGCGGCGCTCTTTCTCAGAGGTTAAAGCGGTCAGGTCAATGCCCTCGAATTTCACCTGACCAGAGTTAGGTTGGTATAAACCAGCAATCACACGTGCAATGGTCGATTTACCTGAACCAGACTCGCCCACCAAACCAAAGGTTTCGCCTTCGTGCACTTCAAAGCTCACATTATTAGATGCTTGCACGTATTCTCGGCGGCTCTCGAACAAAGAGTCTTTGGTAACAAAGCGAAGATTGACGTTCTTCACGTCCAAAAGCGGGCCAGTGTACTCACGCTCATCTTGGCTTTGTCCTAACCAGTGGTTCTTGATATCGAGTGGCTCCATTTCCGCCGCTTCTTCGATATAGCTTACTAACGGGAAACGATCTAGCTTTCTGTCTGAACGTGGTACCGCTGAAATTAGACTGCGAGTATAAGAGTGATCAGGATCGCCCAATACTTTGGCTGTTGGTCCAAACTCCACCAAGTCACCACGATACATTACCGCCACGCGATCGGTGACGTTGGAGACGACACCCATATCGTGAGTAACCAACATACAGCCGACATTGTTCTTGATACACAGCTCGCGGATCAAGTTGAGGATTTGATCTTGGATAGAAACGTCTAACGCCGTAGTTGGTTCGTCCGCAATGATGAGATCAGGCTCACCAGCCAAAGCAATGGCAATGACAACACGCTGACGCATACCACCAGAGAATTGGTGCGGGTACTGTTTTAAGCGGTTTTCTGGTTGCGGAATACCAACCTGCTGCATAAGAGAAAGCGCGCGCTGATACGCCTCTTCATCAGAGACCTTCATGTTGGCGTGGATCGTCTCTTTCAGCTGTTGCTCAACAGTAAAAAGTGGATTGAGCGAGGTCATCGGATCTTGGAAAATAAAACCTATTTTCGAGCCGCGAACCTTACGCATCGCTTCTGGTGATAGGCCAGAAATTTTTTCTCCATCCAGGAATACATCACCGCTAGCAACGCGACCTGGAGGGCTAAGCAAATCAATAACGGCGTTACCAACGGTGGATTTACCCGCACCTGATTCGCCAACAACACCCACGATTTCACCACGTTCAATATGAAAAGAAAGTGATTTCACGGCAGCGTGAACGCCGTGTCGGGATGGGTATTCAATACGAAGGTTTTTCACTTCTAATAGTGACATTTCAGACCTCTACTGCCTTGTCTGTGGTATCGAATCGCGCCAAAGGCACCATTCATCACCTGAATGAATCCGTTCAAATTCAGAATAATACTCTGAAATCTTAATGCGGAAATAATTTGGCAAAAATCACACAAAAAAGCAACAATTAAAGTATATTCCGCCGAAAAAACATTAAATAAACGCACAATTAGCGAATAAAAATGCATTAACAAGTATTTAACCATTTTCATATCACACTATTTTTGTGCGTCATGCACCAATAAAACTAGAAAAATGCTCTAAAAGTAAACATGAGCTAAACAAGATCATTAACCATATTATTCATGTGCATTTATTAACATTTAACAAACAATATCATATGCAAAAAGTGTTTTTTCAACATAAAAAACTATTAATAAAATAGTCGGCAAATACAAAAAGCCAAACTTAGGAAGATAAAGGATAGGTCAAAACGTGAACAAAACAGCAAAACCACACAAATCCTGCTCCAACGCAGATTATGCGCCACTTAAGCGGTTTATTGACTAAACCGCTATCCTCATTCGTACGTCATAAGAAAACTCGCCTGTTTTAACCCTTTACGACACAATTGAGAGTGGGATAATAGATAAACAGTGTCAAAGCCAAGCCGTAAATAAAAGGAGCCCCTGTGCTTAAAGCGATTTTTTTTGATATGGACGAGACTTTATGTGCAACGTCACAAGCCGATAAAGTTGCAGGACAAGCGTTTACAACTTGGATTCATAAGACCTACCCACAAGTTACCGAGCCAAAAGCGTTTTTGCAGCGCTACTTACAGGGTGTATACAAAAAGCTGAATGCTGAGTTCCCTCACCTTGTGGCTCTGCTACCCGATGAAAATGCCTTCCGTTGTGGCCTGATCCAAAACATCTTGGCGGAGCAAGGCGTCAGCATCACTGCAAAAGAGGCTCAACAAGCTCAAGACTACTTTGACTCTGCACGTATGGGCGCGTTCACCTTCTTCCCTGGTGTAAAAGAAATGCTCAGCGACCTTCGTCAACATTACAAACTCGTCGTGATCACTAACGGCCCGATTTTTTCTCAACACCCTAAATTAAACGCGACACAAATGAGCAACTGGGTGGACCATATTATTGTGGGAGGAGAAGAGCCAGAAGAGAAACCTGCTACAAGTATTTTCCAAAAAGCGCTCGACTTGGTCGAAGTAAAACCAGAAGAGGCTCTACACGTGGGCGACTCTTTACCTGCCGACATTGCTGGCGCTAACAATATGGGCATTTTGAGTGTGTGGGTGAATGCGACAGGCGCAAGTAACTCAACGGATATAACGCCAAGTTTTGAAATCCAAAAAACGGTAGAAGTAAAAGAAATCCTTAAAACACTCGCCCAATAAAAGCAGCGGATTAGAAAACTACAAACCCCAGACACTGCTCTGGGGTTTATTTTGTCAGCTCGAAAAGCATTTAGATCATAGGTGGTCAAAAGCCCCTAGAGCTGTACACTTTTGGGGAAAATTGAAATGGAATGCCGATTCTTTTCAGGAGAGATGCAAAAAAGCCCCAGTCTTTCGACTGAGGCTCTAAATAGCGGTCGGTGAAGAGCCGAATTCTAACTTCAGGCGAACCCCACTTGGGTTCAAATCCATTCATACATTACCGACTAATACAGTCCAAGCGAGATCATAAACTCTAAAACGACGAAAGCCTGCTAAAAAGCAAGCTTTCTAATAGTGGTCGGTAAAGAGGATTCGACGCGGCAGGGCTCCCTGCGGACTGACGTTACACCGGGCTGGTGCTCTAGCCCACGCCCCTCAGGTCCCTACACTCTAAATTTTAAATGTAAAAAAGCCCCAGTCTTTCGACTGAGGCTTTAAATAGTGGTCGGTGAAGAGGGATTCGAACCCCCGACCCTCTGGTCCCAAACCAGATGCGCTACCAAGCTGCGCTATTCACCGAACTGTATTTTCTGATTTTCTCAAATCAGACAGGACACTTCAACTAAGAAGTCACCTTAATTAATGGGGTGGCTAACGAGATTCGAACTCGCGACCACCGGAATCACAATCCAGGGCTCTACCAACTGAGCTATAGCCACCATCAATTTTTGCTGTTTACCGCTCTATTCGAGCCATAAACTAAATAGTGGTCGGTGAAGAGGGATTCGAACCCCCGACCCTCTGGTCCCAAACCAGATGCGCTACCAAGCTGCGCTATTCACCGACGATGTTTTATCTTGATTGAATCAAGATTGGGAGCAATGCTACCGCATTCAATCTAAAAAAGAAAGAATGGGGTGGCTAACGAGACTTGAACTCGCGACAACCGGAATCACAATCCGGGGCTCTACCAACTGAGCTATAGCCACCACTGATTTTTACCGATGTATCCTCCGAGGCAATGGTACGCCCGAAAGGATTCGAACCTTCGACCTTTGGCTCCGGAGGCCAACGCTCTATCCAACTGAGCTACGGGCGCATGCCCTATCGGCGGAGTGGAATAATACGGATATCACACTATGCCGTCTAGTACTTTTTTTACTTTTTTTATCGTTTGGTCTCTTTTTCGACAGTTATCTTCCGTTAAAGTGGATTTTTGATGTGATTCACGCCCTGTCATGGATAACTTGTTGTTTATTGCAACAAGTTATCGGGATATAATCACCCATTATTTACATTGATTTAACAGCTGCAACCAAGTTGTCTAATCATTCTATGCCATTCAGTGGAATTTAATGATTTCTCTGCTCGGCATTAATACTCTAACTATATAAATAGGTAAGTCACTTACCTCGGGAATGTGAAGTGGGTTTAATGGATATGTCTCGACAAATGATTAGCGTTTTGTTCGCTGCCTTAACGTTTTCTACGGCAGCTTTAGCTTCTGACATCAGCCAAACTGAATACGATGCGATCGCAGAACGCATCCAACCTGTCGGTGATGTTTATCTAGCAGGTTCTGAGCCAGTGAAAGAAGAACCAACCGGTCCACGTGATGGCGCCACAGTTTATGGTACTTTTTGTATTGCTTGTCACGCATCTGGTGTAAACGGCGCACCTAAAACAGGTAATGCCGATGATTGGGCACCGCGTATTGCACAAGGCAAAGATACGTTAGTGAAGCACGCATTAGAAGGCTTCAATGCGATGCCAGCCAAAGGAACCTGTATGGACTGTTCTGACGATGAAATCATCGCAGCAATTGACCACATGATTGAAGGTCTATAAGTAAAGACATCAACGAAAAAGGCTTGCCAGTTGGCAAGCCTTTTTGTTTTTAATCAGTGAGAACAAGGTTACTTTACTTCTTAAACATTGCTCGAATATTGGCAATGTGTGCTTGACCTTTCGCCATACGTTCTTCCGCTGATACTGGCTTTTTGTTTACTTCCCATTCAACGTCATCAAATGGTAACTCATCCAAAAAGCGGCTTTGAGTCGGTTTGATCAACTCGCCGAACTGTCGACGCTCTTTGCACATAGTGAAAGTCAGTTCACGTTGCGCGCGAGTAATACCAACGTACATCAGGCGACGCTCTTCTTCCACGTTATCTTCATCAATACTGGTTTGGTGCGGTAAAATACCTTCTTCGGACCCAATTAAGTATACATATGGGAACTCAAGGCCTTTTGATGCGTGCAAGGTCATCAGTTGTACTGCATCACTGTCTTCATCTTCTTCACCGCGCTCCATCATGTCACGCAAGGTCAAACGTTGAACGACTTCTTTTAACGTTTTCTCTTCTTGATCGTAGTTGTCACCCTCTAGGTCCGCCACTATCCATGAATAAAGATCAGAAACGTTCTTCATTCTCATTTCAGCGGCTTTCGGACTTGCTGAAGTTTCGTATAGCCAATCTTCATAATGGATATCACGAACTAGCGAACGAACCGCTTCGACGGTATCACCACGCTCAGCTTGATCAGCAATCGCTACTAGCCATTGGGTGAAACGACGCAGGTTTTCTAGGCCACGTCCCGTTAGGTGCTGTTCGAGCCCCATTTCAAAGCTCGACTCAAACAGGCTCTTCCCTCGCATATTGGCATAACTGCCTAACTTCTCTAACGTCACTGGGCCAATTTCACGTCGTGGAGTGTTCACAATGCGCAAAAATGCATTGTCGTCATCCGGATTAACCAAAACGCGCAAATACGCCATGATGTCTTTAATCTCTGCGCGCGCAAAAAACGAGGTGCCGCCAGAAATTTTATACGGTACACGGTTTTGCATCAGAGACTTTTCAATCAAACGTGATTGGTGGTTACCACGATATAGAATCGCATAATCTTTATATTCGGTACGGTTTAGGAACTTATGCGCAATTAGTTCACCCGTTACGCGCTCTGCTTCATGCTCTTCATTTTTAGCCAACAACACTTTGAGTTTTTCACCGTCAGGAATTTCAGAGAACAGGGACTTCTCATAGACGTGAGGGTTGTTAGCTATCAAAATGTTGGCCGCACGCAGGATTCGACTCGTTGAACGGTAGTTTTGCTCTAGCTTTATCAAACGCAAATTCGGATAATCTTCACCCAGCAACACGAGGTTCTGAGGTTTCGCACCACGCCATGAATAAATAGACTGATCGTCATCCCCTACGACCGTCAATCGCCCACGTTCACCGACAATTAATTTGACCAGCTCATACTGACTCGTGTTGGTATCTTGATACTCGTCAACCAGTAGGTAACGGATACGATTCTGCCAACGCTGACGAACGTCTTCATGATTACGTAAGAGTAAAACGGGCATCAAAATTAGGTCATCAAAATCGAGCGCGTTATAGGCTTTCATTTGCTTTTGGTACATATCAAAACAGAACGCAAACAATTGTTGCTGTTCACCTTGCGCACGCGCTTTGGCTTGCTCTGGCGTCAACATGTCGTTTTTCCAGTTGGAAATACAACTCAGAAGCTGACGTAGCAGATCTTTATCACCATCAAGCTGCTTTTCGGTAAGTTCTTTGAGCAGCGCTAGCTGGTCTTGGTCATCAAACAGTGAGAAGCCCGCTTTCAACCCTAAATGCTTGTACTCACGCTTGATGATGTTCAATCCTAAAGTGTGGAATGTTGATACCATCAAACCTTTAGACTCACCTTTCCCTAACGTTTGACCTACACGCTCCTTCATTTCACGTGCTGCTTTGTTGGTAAACGTCACCGCCGCAATGTTACGCGCTTTGTAACCACATTGCTGAACCAGATAAGCGATTTTATTGGTAATAACACGAGTTTTGCCCGAGCCAGCACCAGCTAGCACTAGGCATGGACCAGACACGTATTTCACGGCTTCATCTTGACTAGGGTTCAGCTTCATAGAAATTCTCTGCGGGTGATGAATGTGGCGCCTATGATAAAGGGGTGGCCTCGTGAAAGCTATGCTGATTTCTTGTAATTTTTACACCTATTAAGTGCAATATTCTGTTGCATAAATGGCGGGTATTTAAGCTATAATGAATGAACGTTCATTCACTAAAGGGTGACATTATGAAGGATAACCCTGCTGTAGATAAACGAGAACAAATCTTAGTCGCTGCTGAACAACTCATTGCTGAATCTGGCTTTCAAGGGCTTTCCATGCAAAAGCTCGCCAATGAGGCAGGTGTCGCAGCAGGGACGATTTACCGTTATTTCTCAGATAAAGAACATCTTTTAGAGGAACTACGCCTTAACGTTGCTAAGCGTGTTGCTACTGCGGTGCAACTAGGTGTTAGTGAAGAGATGCCTTTAAAACAGCGTTATCGAACCATGTGGCTCAATATTTGGAATCTAGCGAGCTCGAACTTAAGTGCGATCAGCAACCGAGTCCAATATGAATCTTTACCCTATTCAAATAGTAGCAAAGCTCGGGAACTTGAGAGACAAATGTTTGCCCAAGTAGATCTTCTTTTTAATCAGGGTAAAGACGAGGGAGTATTCAAGCTTCTCGATAACGAAGTACTTTCTGGATTAAGTTTTGAGGCAAGTGTTGCACTTGCTCGGAAACACGCTTTGGGATTTTATCAACTGGATAAGACGGCATTAGAGGCCGCTATTGAAGCCAGTTGGGATGCAATTATTAAACACTAACTTGGAGTTCTTAATAGAATGAAAAAGTGGATTTTGATGCTATCAATTGTTTTATTACTTTTTGGTAGCGTTGTTACATACAGACTAATTGATATCAAAGACAAAATGGAGCAGTTTGCCAATCGCCCTGAACCAGCATTCCCAGTAACCGTAACTGAAGTGCAAGCGGTGGATTGGGTACCAGTCATCGAGGCAATTGGTTTTATCGAGCCAAATCAAGGCGTGACGGTAGCGAACGAAACGAGCGGTGTTATCGATAAAATCGCATTTGATTCCGGTACTCAAGTCAAAGCAGGTCAGCCACTAGTACTGCTTGACTCTGACGTTGAGAAAGCGAATTTAAAGAGCTCGCAAGCCAAGTTGCCAGCAGCAGAAGCGAAATACAAACGCTACCAAGGGCTATTTAAAAAAGGCTCTATTTCTAAAGAAGCGTATGACGAAGCAGAAGCGAACTACTTCTCCTTAAAAGCGGACATTGAAAGCTTGAAAGCGACCATCGACCGACGCGAAATCAAAGCGCCATTTGATGGTGTAGTAGGTATTCGTAACGTGTACCTAGGTCAGTACCTACAAGCGGGTACCGATATTGTTCGCCTGGAAGACACCAGCGTGATGCGTTTACGCTTTACCGTGCCGCAAACCGATATTTCACGTATCAATATCGACCAAGAAGTGGATATCTTTGTTGACGCTTATCCAGACCAACCTTTCAAAGGGTCTATTTCTGCGATTGAACCAGCTGTAAACGTACAAAGTGGTTTGATTCAAGTTCAAGCGGATATCCCTAACAGTGACGGCAAACTGCGTAGTGGTATGTTCGCGCGTGCAAACATCATTCTGCCTAAGTTAGAAAATCAGGTCACTCTACCTCAAACCGCGATCACATTTACGCTATATGGCGACAATGTTTACATCGTAACAGAAGAAGATGGCGAAAAACGCGTTAAGCAGCATGTGGTAAAAGTTGGCGAACGCTCTAAAGATATCGCACACATTCTAGAAGGCGTGAAGCCAGGTGATGTGGTAGTGACATCGGGTCAAGTCCGTTTGAGTAACCATGCGAAAGTAAGCATTGTCGAAAGCGATGCAACTACCCCACCTGCTGAAACACCAATGCTTTAAGTTGGAGGCATCATGCGCTTTACAGATGTTTTTATAAAACGTCCAGTTTTAGCGGTATCGATCAGCTTTTTGATTGCATTGCTTGGTTTGCAAGCGGTGTTCAAAATGCAAGTTCGTGAGTACCCTGAAATGACGAATACGGTGGTCACCGTGACCACCAGTTACTACGGTGCAAGTGCCAACTTGATCCAAGGCTTTATTACTCAGCCATTGGAGCAAGCGGTGGCGCAAGCCGATAATATTGATTACATGACTTCGCAATCGGTACTAGGTAAATCAACCATTACTGTCAACATGAAGTTGAATACTGACCCGAATGCAGCATTGGCTGATATCTTAGCGAAAACGAACTCAGTACGTTCTCAGCTTCCAAAAGAAGCCGAAGATCCAACCGTAACCATGTCGACAGGTTCGACAACGGCGGTACTGTACATCGGCTTTACGAGTGACGAGTTATCTTCAAGCCAGATCACTGACTACCTTGAGCGTGTAATCAACCCGCAGTTGTTCACTGTAAACGGTGTATCCAAAGTTGACCTGTATGGTGGTATGAAGTACGCACTGCGCGTATGGCTAGATCCTGCCAAAATGGGCGCTTTGAAGTTGACCGCTACGGATGTGATGAGCGTTCTTAACGCCAACAACTACCAATCTGCAACCGGTCAAGCGACGGGTGAGTTCGTACTTTATAACGGTAGCGCAGATACTCAGGTATCAAACGTTGCTGAACTTGAAGCATTGGTCGTGAAAACTGGTGAAGGGGATGTCATCCGCCTAGGTGATATCGCTAAAGTAACGCTAGAGAAGAGTCACGACGTTTATCGCGCAAGTGCAAACGGTCAAGAGGCTGTGGTTGCAGCGATCAATGCAGCGCCAAGTGCTAACCCAATCAACATTGCAGCAGACGTACTTGAACTGTTGCCTCAGCTTGAGCGCAACCTACCAAGTAACATCAAAATGAACGTAATGTACGACTCAACTATCGCCATCAACGAATCGATTCACGAAGTAGTGAAAACGATTCTTGAAGCAGCAGTAATCGTACTTGTGGTTATCACACTGTTCCTGGGCTCATTCCGCGCGGTAATCATTCCTATCGTGACCATTCCACTTTCATTGATTGGTGTGGCAATGGTGATGCAGGCAATGGGTTTCTCTTGGAACTTGATGACGCTACTGGCGATGGTGCTTGCCATCGGTCTGGTGGTGGATGACGCGATCGTTGTACTAGAAAACGTTGACCGTCACATCAAAGAAGGGGAATCGCCATTCCGAGCTGCAATTATTGGTACGCGTGAAATTGCGGTTCCAGTTATCGCGATGACATTGACGCTAGGTGCAGTGTACGCGCCGATCGCGTTGATGGGTGGTATCACCGGCTCATTGTTCAAAGAGTTCGCTTTGACACTGGCAGGTTCAGTATTCGTATCCGGCATCATCGCTTTGACACTATCACCAATGATGTGTTCGAAGATGCTGAAGGCGAACGAGAAGCCAAGCAAGTTTGAGCAAAAAGTTCACCATGTACTTGATGGCATGACTAATCGCTACGCAAGCATGTTAAAAGCAATAATGGCTAGCCGACCAGTGGTGATCGTGTTTGCGATAATTGTATTCGCAAGTTTACCAGTCCTATTCAAGTTTATTCCTAGCGAGCTAGCTCCATCTGAAGATAAAGGTGTTGTAGTACTCATAGGGACCGCACCATCAAATTCGAATTTGGACTACATCCAAAACACCATGGATGATGTGAATAAGATTCTCTCTGATCAACCAGAAGTGGAATACGCTCAGGTATTTAACGGTGTACCGGATTCTAACCAAGCGTTTGGTTTAGCTACACTCAAACCATGGGGCGAACGAGAAGCGAGCCAAGCAGAAATCAAACAGCGTGTTGGCGGGCTTGTTTCGAGCATTCCGGGAATGTCTATTGCTGCCTACGAAATGCCGGAGCTACCAGGTGCTGGTTCAGGCCTTCCTGTACAGTTCGTAATTACAACGCCAAACAACTTTGAAAGTTTGTTTACCGTTGCAAATGACATTCTGTCGGAAGTAGCAAGCAGTCCAATGTTTGTCTATTCCGATCTGGATCTGAAATATGATTCTGCAACGATGAAGATCAAGATCGATAAAGACAAAGCAGGTGCCTACGGTGTGACTATGCAAGACATTGGTATCACCCTCAGCACCATGATGGCAGATGGTTATGTAAACCGTATCGACCTAAATGGCCGCTCTTATGAGGTAATTCCTCAGGTTGAGCGTAAATGGCGTCTAAACCCAGAATCGATGAAGAACTACTATGTACGCTCTGTGGATGGTAAAGCGGTTCCATTAGGTAGTCTGATTACCATTGATGTGGTGGCAGAGCCTCGCTCTTTGCCACACTTCAACCAGCTAAACTCAGCAACTGTGGGTGCTGTTACAGGCCCTGGTGTTTCGATGGGGGATGCAGTTAATTGGTTTGAAAATATTGCACAAACCAAACTGCCTGCAGGGTATAACCATGATTACATGGGCGAATCTCGTCAGTTTGTAACGGAAGGTAGTGCCTTGTATGCAACCTTTGGTCTTGCACTTGCGATCATCTTCCTCGTTCTGGCGATTCAATTTGAATCACTCCGCGATCCTATTGTCATCATGGTATCTGTACCTCTGGCAATCTGTGGTGCCTTGATCGCATTGGCCTGGGGTACAGCCTCGATGAACATCTACTCGCAGGTTGGTTTGATCACGCTGGTCGGCCTAATAACCAAGCACGGTATCTTGATCTGTGAAGTCGCCAAAGAAGAGCAGTTACATAATAAACGGTCTCGTATTGATGCGGTGATGGAAGCTGCGAAAGTGCGTCTTCGCCCTATCCTAATGACCACTGCAGCGATGATCGCAGGTCTGATCCCACTGATGTACGCAACAGGTGCAGGTGCCGCGCAACGTTTCAGTATCGGTATCGTCATCGTTGCTGGCCTTGCAATCGGTACACTGTTCACACTATTCGTGCTACCTGTGATTTACAGCTACCTAGCTGAAAAACACAAACCTCTGCCAGTATTTGTTGAAGACAAAGACTTGGAGAAGTTAGCGCGAGTTGACGAAGCGAAAGCAGCTCATCGTGAATTAGCGGATAACAGATAAGCTATTAAGGCATTCAAAAAGGTCACTTCGGTGGCCTTTTTTATTGCCGCTCTCTTTTTTGCCATCTAAGTGGCGACTTTCACGTATCATTTACTTAAAATGAGGACAAATCAAAAGGAGTTTTAGCCACTATGTTTGACCCAAAGAAATTAGAGCAAATTGCTAAACAGATTCACGACTCAATGCCTCAACCTGTAAAAGAATTGGGCTCTGATGTCGATCAGAAAGTTCGTCAAGTAATCCAAGGCCAGCTAAACAAGCTAGATGTTGTAAGTCGCGAAGAGTTTGATGTTCAAACTCAAGTTTTACTACGTACACGTCAAAAGCTAACAGAAATGGAACAGAAGTTGGCGCAACTTGAAGAAAAGCTTGCTGAAAAATAAGTATCAAAGCGCTCCTCACAAAGGAGCGTTTTTCTTATCGGCGCGCAGATAAATCGGCTAAAAACAAAAAGGCTTGGTCAACGGCGACCAAGCCTTTTGATTAGATGTTGTGTTTTATTTTGTATTTATCACTCCAGTCTGCCTGGAGTTTATCTACTGCGTTACTTGAGACTAAGTAAATTACGCTGTATTAAGGTTTCATTTCTAGGAGAAGGCGCGGACTTTACGATAGTAAACGAGCACCTTCGACACCGAAATGGAGTCATTTAGCCGCCCACCGCGATACGCTTCATATCAGTCATGTAACCACGTAGCTCTTCACCGATGTACTCTACAGGGTGGTTACGGATTGTTTCATTCACAGCGATAAGAGTCGCGTTATCCACTTGGTTAGACGTTTCACCTAAACCTTTACCAATTACGTCAGTATTTACGGCTGGCATAAACTTCTCACGTAGAAGCGGCGTTGCTACGTTAGCGAACAGGTAGTTACCGTATTCCGCAGTGTCTGAGATAACCACGTTCATCTCGTATAAACGCTTACGTGCGATAGTGTTTGCGATAAGTGGCAGCTCGTGTAGAGACTCGTAGTAAGCAGACTCATCGATGATGCCAGATGCCGTCATCGCTTCGAATGCTAGCTCAACACCCGCACGAACCATAGCAACCATCAAGATACCGTTATCGAAGTACTCTTGCTCAGAGATTTCTACGTCAGTTTCTGGGTAGTTTTCGAAAGCAGTTTCACCTGTTTCTGCACGCCAGCCTAGTAGATTTGCATCGTCGTTTGCCCAGTCAGCCATCATAGTGCTAGAGAAGTGACCGGTGATGATGTCATCCATGTGCTTGTTGTATAGCGGACGCATCAGTTCTTTTAGCTCTTCAGAAAGCTCAAATGCTTTCACTTTTGCAGGGTTAGTTAGGCGATCCATCATGTGAGTGATACCACCAAACTTCAGTGCTTCAGTGATGGTTTCCCAACCGTATTGAAGAAGCTTACCAGCGTAGCCAGGATCGATACCATCAGCAATCATCTTCTCGTAACATACGATAGAGCCAGCCTGTAGCATGCCACAAAGGATAGTTTGCTCACCCATTAGGTCAGATTTCACCTCAGCAACAAAAGAAGACTCTAGACAGCCTGCACGGTGACCACCTGTTGCTGCAGCCCAAGCTTTCGCGATATCCCAACCTTCACCTTTTGGGTCGTTCTCTGGGTGAACAGCGATAAGAGTCGGTACACCGAAACCGCGCTTGTATTCTTCGCGAACTTCCGTACCTGGACATTTAGGTGCAACCATTACTACCGTTAGGTCTTTACGGATTTGCATGCCTTCTTCAACAACGTTGAAACCGTGAGAGTAACCTAGTGCTGCGCCTTCTTTCATTAACGGCATTACCGTCTCAACAACGTTTGTGTGCTGCTTATCTGGAGTAAGGTTTACTACTAGATCAGCTTGTGGAATTAGCGTTTCGTAGCTACCTACCTCAAAACCGTTGTCTTTTGCGTTTTTGAATGACTGGCGTTGCTCATCAATCGCGGCTTGGCGAAGCGCATAAGCAACGTCTAGACCAGAGTCGCGCATGTTCAGACCTTGGTTAAGACCTTGAGCACCACAACCTACAATGACTACTTTCTTACCTTTCAGATAATCCGCTTCTGAAGCGAACTCACTGCGGTCCATAAAACGACAACGACCTAATTGGTCCAACTGCTCGCGCAAGTTTAGGGTATTGAAATAATTAGCCATCTGGGTGCTCCTTTGAGATTCTTCCATTGAGGTCAGTAATTGCCTTACCGAATAACTTCATACTAAAACAGACATGAGATTGCTTAAAGTGATATATTCACAATTAGTTATTGCAATTTATGCAACATGGAAATGAAAATTTAATGAATATCAAAAGCCTGCAACTTTTCATTCATCTCTGTGAGAGTAAAAGTTTCGCCAAGACCGCAGCGGCAATGCATATTAGCCCTTCAGCCTTAAGCCGACAGATACAAAAATTAGAGGAGGAAACCAGCCAACAATTGTTTTTACGCGACAACCGTAGCGTTGATTTAACTATCCAAGGTAAAAAGCTAGTCCCAGTTGCCTTAAAGATTCTTGGCGAATGGCAGCAGTATCAGAGTCACCTGAAAGGAACCGAGGATGAATTGAAAGGAGAAATCCGTCTCTTTTGTTCTGTTACTGCAAGCTACAGCCATCTTCCGGAGCTAATCTCTGACTTTCGTATTCAGAACCCTTTCATTGAGTTCAAACTATCAACCGGCGATCCAGCTCAAGCGATCGACAAAATACTAGCAGATGAAGCCGATATTGCCATATCAGCCAAGTCAGAACAGATGCCAAATAAAATCGCATTTGAAACGATCAGTGAAATCCCACTTTCTGTCATCGTACCTGTTGGGGTTAGTGCGTTTGCTGAAGAGCTACAAAAAGAAAAACCAGACTGGTCGGTCATTCCATTCATACTCCCAGAAGCAGGAACGGCAAGGGACAGGGCCAATACTTGGCTCAAACAAATGAAAATAAAGCCAAAGATCTACGCACAAACCTCCGGACATGAAGCCATCGTAAGTATGGTTGCATTGGGGTGTGGAGTAGGTATCGCACCTGATGTTGTAATCAACAACAGTCCGGTAAGAGAAAAGATAAATCGTTTAAAAGTCTTACCAATTAAACCTTTTAAACTTGGTGTTTGCTGCAACAAAACTCAGCTGGAGAATCCGCTTGTTAAAGCCTTTTGGAAGGTTGCAGAGAGCAAGTATATCGCACCTTAGATGAACACTTTTTAGGTATAAAGTGAGCTAATTTTAAAACTCTATAGATGCAAAAAAGCCCGCTCTTTCGAGCGGGCTTCTTAAATTTAAAGCCTGGCGATGTCCTACTCTCACATGGGGAAGCCCCACACTACCATCGGCGCTATTTCGTTTCACTTCTGA